>JASGDG010000001.1:0-24822 GCA_047607325.1 Xenophilus sp.
AAGTCGAATACGCCGCCAACGGCGCGTATCGCATCGACGGCGAAATCGCTTCGATTCGCGATGGCGCGCAAGGATTGCGCTGCGTCGTTGGTTCGCGTCAGTTCGATGCCGACGTCGTCGCCGACGAGACCGGCACCCTGCACGTCTTCATCGTGGGCGCGCACGTGCAACTGGCGCGCATCGACAAACTCGCTCACGCTGGCGACGAAGCGGAAATTCACGGCGGCCTGGTCGCGCCGATGCCCGGCAAGATCATCGCGGTGATCGCCAGCGGCGGTGCGCAGGTCGATAAAGGCGCGCCGCTGCTGGTGATGGAAGCGATGAAGATGGAATACGCCATCAACGCGCCGGCCAACGGCACGGTGACGAAATTGCTGTGCAAGGTCGGCGACCTGGTCGCCGAGAAGGCGCCGCTGGTCGAATTCGAGGCTGAATCATGAGCAATGTCCTGCCCGCGCGCGTCAAGATCGTCGAGATGGGCGCGCGCGACGGCCTGCAGAACGAGAAGGGCGTCGTCGCCACCGCGACCAAGCTGGAACTGATCGCGCGGCTGGCCGACGCCGGCATCCGCCACATCGAAGCCACCGCTTTCGTCTCGCCGAAGTGGGTGCCGCAGATGGCCGACCACGACGCGGTGATGCGCGGCATCGCGAAAAAGCCGGGCGTGACCTATTCGGCATTGACACCGAACCTGAAAGGCTTCGAAGCCGCGCTGGCCGCCGGCGCGCAGGAAGTCGCGGTGTTCGGCGCGGCTTCCGAATCGTTCTCGCGCAAGAACATCAACTGTTCGATCGCCGAAAGCCTGAAACGCTTCGAGGACGTGATGCGAGCCGCGCAGGCGAACCGCATCCCCGTGCGCGGCTACGTCTCCTGCGTGCTCGGCTGCCCGCATGAAGGCGACATCACACCGCAGGCCGTGGCCGACGTAGCCACTGCGTTGCACGAGATGGGCTGCCACGAGATCTCGCTGGGCGACACCATCGGCGTCGGCACGCCGGGCAGGACCCAGCGCATGCTCGAAGCGGTGATGAAGTCGGTGCCGGCGGAAAGGCTCGCCGGCCACTTCCACGACACCTACGGACAGGCGCTGGCGAACATCTTCGCCTCGCTGCAACTGGGCGTGGCGGTGTTCGACAGCTCCGTCGCCGGCCTCGGCGGCTGCCCCTACGCGCCCGGCGCGTCCGGCAACGTCGCCACCGAGGACGTGCTCTACCTGCTGCAGGGCCTGGGCATCGAAACCGGCATCGACCTGCCTGCCGTGGCCCGCGCCGGCGAATTCATCTGCGGTGCGCTGGGCCGGCCGACCCGCTCCAGGGTGGCGCAGGCGCTGATGGCCGGCAGTTTGCCGGCCTGTTCCACTGCCGGCTGAGCGACGCCCGGCCTGTCGCGGCTTGCGCCGCTCCTGCGGGGGATGGTTTGCACTGCTTCGTCATCCCCGGTACCGCAAGGCTTCCACCAGCAGCGAAAACGCCGGCGAGGGATGACGCCTGTTCGAGTAGTAGAGGTGGTAGCTCTCGAAGGTCTGGCGCCACGCGGAAAGCACCTCGATCAGTCGCCCCGATTCCACGTGGGGCCTGACCATCGCCTCCGGCAGGTAGGCCAGCCCGAAGCCGGCCAGCGTTGCCGTCAGCATCGCCGGCAAGGTGTTGAACACGAGCTGCCCTTCGACCTTCACCCGCTGCTCCTTGTTGCCCTTGCGCAAGGTCCACGCGAACAGTTCGCCGTGGCTGGGCAGACGCAGGTTGATGCAGGAATGTCCGGTCAGGTCCGGCGGCGACTTCGGCGGCGGGCGGCTCGCCAGGTAGGAAGGCGAGCCGACGATGGCCATGCGGATGTCCGCGCTGATCGGCACGGCGATCATGTCCTGGGCGACCAGCCGCCCGCGCCGCACGCCGGCGTCGTAGCGGTCGCCGACGATGTCCGTGCGGCCGTTGTCGGTCGCGATCTCGATGTTGATGTCCGGATAGTCCGGCAGGAAACGCTCGATCGCGGGCCAGAGGACGTGATGGACGGCGAACTCGTCCGCCGTGATCCGGATCGTGCCGGCGGGTTTCTCGCGCAGTTCGGTCAACTGGGCCAGCCCTTCGTCGATCTGCCGCAGCGCCGGCTGGATCCGGGCGAGCAGGCGCTCCCCGGCTTCCGTCGGCGAGACGCTGCGTGTGGAGCGGTTGAGCAGGCGCAGGCCGAGGCGCTCCTCGAGGCCGCGGAGGGTCTGGCTGAGGGCCGATTGCGAGACGCCGAGCCGCGCGGCCGCGCGGGTGAAGCTGCCTTCCTCCGCCACGACGGCGAAGGCGCCCAGGTCACGGAGGTTCTCATTCGGCATTCATAAGCCTGGCTAATTGCGGCATCCCGATTGAGCAGTCTAATACGGAACCGGAACGGGCATTAGATTGTCGGCCAGTCGAATGCATAAGGGATCCGGACATGAAACCCGTGAAATTCGGGAACGGCCCGGTCGAGATGGCCGCGATCGCGAGCGCATCGGCGCGATGGGAATCTGCGCCGTCAGCGCCGCCAACTACGGTGTACGGCAAGCCGGGCCTGGTCGGCGAGGCGATGTCGAAGCTCGGCCCCTTTTTCAAGACCCCCCTGTAAACCCGCAACCGGATAACGAGGAACACGTCATGAGCAACATCCAATCCGTGACTTTCAAGAACCGTACCTGGGACGTCGCCGCCACCTTGCGCCTGCCCGAGGGTTTCGACCCGAGCAAGAAATACGCGGCCATCGTCTGCGCCCACCCGATCAGCAGCTGCAAGGAGCAGACCTCCGGCGCGATCTACGGCGAGGCGCTGACCAGGGAAGGCTTCATCACCCTGGCCTTCGACGCGTCCACCCAGGGCGCCAGCGGCGGCGAGCCGCGCTTTTCCGAAGACCCGGCCACCCGCGTCGAGGACTTCCGCTGCGCGGTGGACTACCTGGTCACCCTGCCCTATGTCGATGAGAACAGGATCGGCGTGCTGGGCGTGTGCGGCGGCGGCGGCTATGCCGTCAGCGCGGCGATGACCGAGCGCCGCTTCAAGGCCGTGGGCACCGTGGTCGCGGCCAACTACGGCCGGCTGCTGCGCGAGGGCGACATGTCGCCGGACGCGGCGATCAAGACGCTGGACGCCATCGCCGCCCAGCGCACCGCCGAGGCGCGCGGCGGCGAGCCGCTGATCGTGGGCTACATCCCGAATTCCGAGGCCGAACGCGCCAAGGCCGGCCTGGACGACATCGACATCGTCGAGGCGGTGCAGTACTACACCACGCCGCGTGGCCGGCAGCCGGGATCGCCGAACAAGCTGCGCTTCACCAGCACCGGCGCGGCGGTGGGCTGGGATGCCTTCCACTTCGCCGAGGTGCTGCTGACCCAGCCGCTGCACATCGTCATCGGCGCCGTGCCGGGCGGCTTCGGCTCCTACCGCGACGGGCTGGAACTGTATGGCCGCGCGCGTTCGAGCCAGAAGAGCATCCAGATCGTCGAGGGCATGAACCACTACGACCTGTACGACAAGCCCGAAGCCACCGGCCAGGCGCTGGCGCAACTGGCGCCGTTCTACCGCAGGCACCTCCTGTAGTCCCCGGCAGGCGCCGCGGGCAACCGCATCCGGGCGCGCTTCCCGCAAGCGCGCCCGCGCTTTCTGCATCGACCAAGGCGCCGGCAGCGCGTGCGGGACGCCCTCCCTCCAAACGACTTTACGCGAGCATCAAGGAAATCGACATGAGCAGGATCTGGTTCATCACCGGCGCATTGTCCGGCTTCGGCAAGACGCTGGCCGAGACCGTGCTGGCCCGCGGCGACAGTGCCGTCCTCACCGCGCGCCGGCTGGAGCCGCTGCAGGCAATCGCCGCCGCCCACGGCGAGCGTGCCCTCGCGCTGCGACTGGACGTGACCGACGCCGCCGCGCGCGCCGCGGCGCTGAAGGCCGCGAACGAGAAGTTCGGCCGCATCGACGTGCTGGCCAACATCGCCGGCGCCGGCTCCTACGGCGCGCTGGAGGAATTCACCTCGGCGCAGATCCGCGCGCAGATGGAACTGAACTTCTTCGCCGCCGCCGAACTCGCGCGCGAGGTGCTGCCGCAGATGCGCGCGCGCAGGTCCGGCCACATCCTCAACCTGACCAGCATCGCCGGCCTGGTGGCCTTCCCCGGCAGCGGCCTGTACAACGCGTCGAAGTTCGCGCTGGAAGGCTTCACCGAGGCGCTGCACCACGAGGTCAAGCCCTTCGGCATCCGCGTGACGCTGATCGAGCCGGGCGCCTTCCGTACCGGCTTCGCGGGCAGCGCGGCGATGAAGGCCGAGGGCAGGATCGCCGACTATGCGCCGCTCGATGCGGGCATGCACGAGTACTACGCCACACAGGACGGCCGGCAGATGGGCGACCCGGCCAAGGGCGTGCAGGTGATCGTTGACATGGTGGACGCCGACGCGGCGCCCGTGCGCCTGATGCTGGGCGAAGACGCCTATCAACTCTGGGAGGCCACCGTGGCCTCGCGCGACCGCGATCTCGCGGCATGGCGTGCGCGCGGCGAGGACACCGCCATTCCAGGCGCGGCGAAAAACCCGGTCGCGGTCGCCTGAGGCGACAATTGCCAGGCGGCCCCGCCATGCTGCCGGGATAGCCAGTGGGCAGCACCACGTCCAGGCTGCCGATGTCCACGCCCAGTTCCAGCGCCGAGATCGAGACGATGCCGTCGATCCGGCCCGAGTGCATGGCCTTCTCGGCCTCCCAGCGCTCGCTAGGCAGGTAGCCGCCCGATAGGCGCGGATGCGCGCCGGCTTGCGCGGGTCGTGGTCGAAAACGCCCTTCAGGTACTTGGTCAGGACCTCGACCATCGTGCGGAACCGGGCGAACACCCAAGATATTTAGGCCGGTGCGGATCGCGGTGCGCGCGATGTACGTGCTGCTGCGTGAGCGGGGGATGCAGTGGAGCCAAGGACCGAACCTGTCCCAAAAGGCGCCGAGTCCAGCGCTGCAACTGCGGATCATGCCGGTACCGAGCCGCGGATAGGATAGGTCGCGCTGTGCCGTGCCGAACTCGATTCTGAGCAATTCCATCCGAGAAACGGGAGGCAGTGTATTGGGGGATAGCTTTTAGCCTGGAAGTAATCTTCACGTGATGCTGCATCGCAGCGTTGACCGGACAATTGGCGACACATAGGATGAAATCCATGTTGTCGCGCGCTTCCCATCCATCGATGGCTGGTTTGCTGGCGTCACCGGACTTGCCGCCCGATCAGGGAAGAGGATGGGCGGAAGACATGGCCACGGGAGATGAGTGAGATGACGCTGAACCATGTGGAAACGCCGGATTCCATCCCGGGTGACTTTCGAATGCCGCTTACGCCGGAGACGGTCGATGTCGATAGTCTGAGATGCTTTCCGGAACTGGTACGCCAACTTGGCGGCGATCCGGACTTGATCCTGGGGCGCGCTTCGATTGCCCCGCAGTTGCTCGACAAGCCCGGTTCGTTCATCGAATACCGGGCGTTGCTGAACGTGATGCAGCAGGCGGCCACCGATCTCGACTGTCCCGATTTCGGCCTCAAGCTGGCCTGCATGCAGGGCGGCAACAAGAGCATTGGCCCGGTTGGCGTGGTGATGAAGAACTCCAAGACGCTGGGCCAGGCGATTGGCTACTGCGCCAAGAACATCCACGCCTACAGCGTGGCGACTCGAATTCGCTTCGTCCCGGATCGTCCCAACCACAAGTTGCTGGTTCGCCTGGAAATTCTGCTCGATCGCGTGCCCGACAGGCGGCAGGCGGTTGAACACGCGCTGATGTTGGCGAGTCTGAATATCCGTGAAGTGACCGGAAGCGGAGCGCGAGTCAGGAAAGTGTTATTCACCCACGAGCCGCAGGCGCCGCTGCGGGTTTATCGTCAATACTTCAATTGCGAGGTTGCTTTTGGCGAGACGGCCGATGGCCTGATCCTGACCGAAGACGATCTGCTGTGTCCGGTAGTGGAGCCGGATTCGCGCGTTTACGAAATGGCGACTACGTTCATCGAGAGCCGATTCCCGCACGTGGAGGCCTCGATCCAGTCGCGCGTGCGCAGCATGATCGAACAGTACATCGGTACCAAGGACTGCACCAACGAGCGAATCGCCGCCGAGTTCTGTCTGCATCCGCGCACCCTGCAACGCCGATTGCGTGCCGAGGGCACGTCGTTCGAGGACATCAAGGATGAGATCCGCAGGGAACTGGCGCTGCGCTACATCCAGAATGGTGACATGCCGCTTAAGCGCGTAGCGGAGAAGCTCGGCTATGCCGAAACTTCGGTGCTGTCGCGCAGTTGCTTTCGCTGGTTTTCGGTCAGTCCGCGCGAACTGAGGGTGCAACACAGGGCCGATGGGCCGATGGTGTGCTCGGCCAACGCCCAGCAGGGTTGAGCCGCGATCCTTGCCGGCTGCGTGCGTCGCCGGCATACGGTGCGAAGGCGTCGTACCCGGTGTGACGCCTGTCGTGAATCATCAAGACGCAATAGCGCGAGGTTGAAGATCATGGCGCATAAGCGGTCCCGCCGCTTTACAGGCGCGCGGGAAGCATGCGCGTGGTTTCCACGAAGGTGATCCGATGCTTGGTGAGGACATCGCGGGACGGATCCGGAAGGGCGGTTTCTCGCTGCGCTGGGATGCCAGCCGAGTCGCTTGCGCCTATCGGGATGGCTGGTGGGTGCATGACACCTTGGCCGACGTTCTGCGGCGCACGGCTGAAGACGCGCCCGGACGCATCGTACTGGTGGACGGGGATGTGCGGCTGGACGCGCGAGAATTGCATGCGCGGGCCGGCGCTCTTGCGCGCGGATTGCTCGCACGTATGCCAGCGGGCAGTGTGGTGTCGTTCATGCTCCCCAACTGGCACGAAGCGGCCGTGCTGTACCACGCGATTACGCTGGCAGGAATGGTCGCGCATCCGGTACTGCCGTCATTGCGCGATCACGAACTGCAGTTCCAGCTGCGCGACGCGGGCTCGCGGATGGTGTTCATTCCGTCGGAATTCCGCCGGTACGATTACGCGGCGATGCTCTCGCGGGTTGTGGCGCAAATGGAAGCACCGCCGGCCGTGCATGTAGTCCGCGGCGATGCGGGACCGCATGCAACCTATGGCGCGTTGTTGGAAGCAGACGGAGATGCGATCCTGCCGACGCTGGACCCGGATGCGGTCCGGATGGTGATGTACACCTCGGGCACGACCGGCCGCGCCAAGGGCGTGCTGCACACGCACAACACGCTACACGCGCTGATGCGGCAGATCAGGAGCCACTGGCGCGTTGCGCCGGGGGACGTGTTTCTGGTGCCATCGCCGATCAGCCACATTGGCGGTTCGATCTATGCCTTCGAAGGGCCACTGATGTTGGGAACGACAGCGGTGCTGATGGATCGTTGGGAACCGAACGCGGCGTTGGCGCTGGCCAGGGCCGAGGGTTGTACGCACATCGCCGGCGCCACGCCATTCCTGGAGCAGTTGCTTGCAACGGCAAAGGCAGAAGGGGAGTGCCTGCCATCCCTCAAGGTGTTTATCTGCGGTGGGGCCTCGGTGCCGCCGTCGTTGATCCGCAGCGCGGCTAGGCAGTTCGCCAACGCGGCGGTGACCCGGGTGTACGGGTCGACCGAAGTGCCGGTAACCACGGTAGGCTGTCCGGACCGCACCGACCTCGATCATGCGGCCGATACCGACGGGCGCGCCGGGATCGCGACCGTCCGGATTGCCGCGTCGGGGCAGGCATCTGAAAGCGAAGGCGAGATCCGCGTACTGGGCCCGCAGATGCTGGTCGGCTACCTGCATCCGGAAGACGAGGCAGGCGCCTTCGACGAGGATGGCTTCTATCGCAGCGGCGACCTTGGCCATTGGGTAGACGATGACTACCTGGTCGTCTCCGGGCGCAGCAAGGACGTCATCATCCGAAACGGCGAGAACATCTCGCCGAAGGAAGTCGAGGACATGCTGCTCGAACACCCGAAAGTCGCCGAAATCGCAGTCGTTGGCGTCCCCGATCGGCGTACCGGCGAGCGTGCCGTTGCGGTCGTGGTCAACCGCGGCGGAGACGGTCCGGACGTGGACGGGCTTGCGGCATTCCTCAGGGCCAGAGGCGTTGCGCCGTTCAAGTTCCCGGAAGATGTGGCGTTGTGGGATTCGCTGCCGAAGAACGACACCGGCAAGGTGCTCAAGCACAGCATTCGTGCGACGCTGGCGGCGCGCACGCACACCACGGGAGGCGGGGCGGCATGACGGCGACGCGGACGGCGACGCGGCAGGTTGCGATCGTGACCGGTGCGGGTAGTGGGATTGGGTTCGGCTGCGCGTTGAAGTTGGCCGGAGACGGCATGAACATCGTCGGCGTCGGCCGTGATCCTGCGAAGCTCGCGCGGCTGGAGGCCGCCATTGGAGATCCGGCGCGCGTCGCGACGCTCGCGATCGATGTCACCGCCACCGACGCCCCACACCGCATCGTGGCGCTGGCGAAGGATCGCTGGGGCGCGATCGATTTCGTGGTAAACAATGCCGGGATTGGCAGCCCCAAGCCACTGCACGAAGCCGACGACGCGCATTTCGACGAATTCATCGCGGTGATGCTGCGCGCGCCGTTCCGTCTTTCGCGCGAGGCGCTGGCCCACGTGCGGCCGGGCGGGGCGATCATCAACATCAGTTCAACCTTCTCGGTGGTCGGCGGTCTGCGCGGCGGTGCCTATTCGGCGGCCAAGGCCGGGCTCGACGGCCTCACTCGCCACATCGCCTGCCAGTACGGTGCTTCCGGCATCCGCGCCAACTCGGTGGCGCCTGGTGTGACCGTCACGCCGATGACCGAGCATCGGCTCGATGATCCGGTGTTCCGGCGCATGAACACGGAAATGACGCCGCACACACGGCTGGGCACGGTCGACGACGTGTCCGCCACGGTCGCGTTCCTGTGCTCGCCGGGCGGCAGCTTCATCAATGGCCAGACCATCGTCGTCGACGGTGGCTGGAGTTCCACCAAGTACCTGTCCAGCTTCGGGCGGTCGTCGGCGTGGACGCCGAAGGAAGACTGAGGCGCCCGCGACCGGGACCGTCCACGCTGAGGAGTACGCGATGCGCGATTGCTTGAAGTTCTACATCGATGGCCGCTGGATAGAGCCGGCGGGCGGCAAGATGCTTGACGTGATCGACCCGACGACCGAGGAAGTCTCCGGCCGCGTGGCGCTGGGCACGGCCGCGGACGTCGATCGCGCCGTGGCCGCCGCCGCTACGGCGTTCGAGTCCTACGGGCGCAGCGACCGCGGCGAACGGGTGGCGCTGCTGCAGCGGTTCTCCGCATGCTTCGAGGCGCGCAAGCAGGACATGGTCGACGCTGTGGTCGCCGAACTGGGCTGCCCGCGCTGGCTTGCCGAGCAGGCGCAGGTGCCGCTGCCTGGGACACACATCGACGTTGCGATCGACGTACTCAAGGACTACGCTTTCGAAACGCGCCGCGGCGTGACCCTTGTGCGCCGGCAGCCGATCGGCGTATGCGGCCTGATCACGCCGTGGAACTGGCCGGTGTCGCTGGTAATGACCAAAGTGGTGCCGGCCCTCGCCGTCGGCTGCACGGTCGTGCTCAAACCGTCCGAGTACGCACCGTACTCGGCGCAGATACTGGCCGAAGTCCTCGACCAGGCTGGGGTACCCGCAGGCGTGTTCAACATGGTCTTCGGTGATGGCCCGACGGTCGGCACCGCGCTTAGCGCCCATCCCAGCGTCGATGCGGTGTCGATCACCGGCTCGACCCGCGCAGGGGTGGAGGTGGCGCGCAACGCCGCGGCCACCGTCAAGCGCGTGCACCAGGAACTGGGTGGCAAGAGCCCGAATGTCATCCTCGACGACGCGGACCTATCTAAGGCGGTAGGGGCGGGCGTGCGTTACATCTTCCTCAATTCCGGCCAGACCTGTTCCGTGCCGTCGCGGATGTTGGTGCCGCGCGCGAAGCTGAGCGAAGCGGTGGCGATCGCGAAGGACGTCGCGGGATCGCTCCAAGTCGGGCCGCCGGACAGCGGCGCCTTTGTCGGGCCGTTGATCAATGCCGCGCAGTGGGACAAGGTGCAGGGATTGATCCGCAGGGGCATCGAGGAGGGCGCGACGGTTGTGGTGGGCGGCGTCGGGAAGCCGGAGGGACTCGAGCGCGGTTACTACGTGAAGCCGACGATCTTCAGCGACGTGAGTAGCGACATGACCATCGCCCGTGAGGAGATATTTGGTCCGGTACTCGCGATCATGCCCTACGACACCGAGGAAGACGCGATTCGTATCGCCAACGACACGCCCTATGGCCTCGCGGCTTATGTGCATTCGGCTGACCTCGATCGCGCGCGCCGGGTCGGTGGACGCATACGCGCCGGACAGATCAACCTCAACGGCGACCTGGACCTGCTAGACCCCTACGCACCGTTCGGCGGCTGCAAGCAGTCTGGCAACGGCCGCGAGTGGGGAGCATTCGGGTTCGATGCCTTCCTCGAGGAAGTGGCTTACGTGGGATACCAGCCGAACGAGGCTGCATGAGCGGCATGCAGGAGAAAACAATGCAGATCTACAGTAGTGTGGTGTCGCCTTTCGGACTACGGGTCGTGCTGGGAGCGAAGGCCAAGGGACAAGACGTCGCCGTGCTTGCGTTGCCCGAAGGCGGGGTGCGGTCGGAAACATTTTTGCGGATCAACCCGCTAGGCAAGATCCCGGTACTGGTTGCGGGCGACGGCAGGCATGTCGCTGAATCCGTGGCAATCCTTGCCTACCTAGAGCATTGCTTCCCGTCGCCCGCGCTGCTGCCCGGAGACCCGGCTGCACGCGCGTGCATGGACGCCGCGTGCCGCGCGGTCGACCTCTATCTGATGACACCCGTGTGCCGGCTGTTTCGTCATCTCGATCCGAACCAGCGTGACGAACGCTTGGTCGGGACGGAAGTGGAGCAATGGCGGATCGGCGCGCGCAGGCTGTCTGCGTTGCTGGCATCGGCGATGTTGCCGGTGGCGGCGGAGTGGTCGATGCTCGACTGCGTGCTCGCGCCTTCGCTGCACCTGTCGCGACGGATCAGCGCGATGTTGGGATTGCGCGCCGATCCCGCGACTGAGGAGGGACTGGGCGCCAGTTATGTCGACTACGCCGCGCATCCGGAAATAGGCCCGATGCTGCGGGCCTTGACCGAGGCGCAGGAGTCTTACGATCTGAAGGCGGGACGCCCTTCCGTAGCCGGCTGCCACTGACGAGCCTGCGGGAATCCTCGCTTAGTCTTTGCAACGGGGCCTGTGCCGCGGCGATGCATTACATGCACGACAGTGCGGGTGCGCCGGAGTCTGCGTTCCCCAGGACTGTCCTTATGCACCTGCGTGCTCGGTTCTCATCACTTGCGGGGTCGCGACCTGCCTGCGGTTTGTCGCCAAGCGTCAATCGGCGCGCGCATGCGGGTTGATAGCTTAAACCATCGCGGCGAGTCGCGGTCCCTCGTGGTCCGTTGATCGAACGAAAGCCGTTCTGCCGCACTGCGACTCCTGGGAGGGAGCGATGCGTAAGAAGTTGCTGTCGGTGTTATGCAGTACTGCCTCTATCCTGGCGATGTCGTCGATGGAGGCGCATGCGAACGAAACGGACGTCCAGGCGAAGTCCGACGACGCGCCGACCACGCTAGGAACAGTGAGCGTGACTGCACGCAAACGGAGCGAGTCGATTCAGGACGTTCCGGTCGCGATCACTTCTATCCAGCCGGAACAGCTTGAGAAGAACATGGCGACCGATTTGTCGAAGGTCGCAGAGGTCGCACCGCAGGTTATCATCGGACGAGCATCCAACGGCACAGGCGGCTTCCTGACGGTCCGCGGCATCAGCTCTGCCACCTCGGATGCTGGTCTCGACCAGAGTGTGTCGGTGAGTGTGGACGGCGTACCCATGTCGCGCGGGCGCATTATCAATTCAACGGTCTACGACCTCGCCCAGGTCGAAGTGCTGTCGGGGCCGCAGGCATTGTTTTTCGGCAAGAATTCCCCAGCTGGCGCGATCTCGCTTCGCACCCAAGATCCCGGCGATGCCTTCGAAGGTTACGCGCGCTTCGGCTACGAAATGGAGGCGAAGGAACGTTACCTCGAGGCCGCGGTATCCGGACCGCTGGCCACGACGCTGAAAGGGCGAATTGCGATCCGCGCCAGTTCGATGGAGGGATGGATCAAGAACGTCGCCGAGCCGATCGCCGACCCGATTCGTCCCGACATCACTGTGCCCGGCGCCAACTCCGGCCACATTGGCCCGGACGGCGACAATACTGCTGCACGCGCGACCCTCGTCTGGGAGCCAGACGAAGATTTCACCGCGAACCTCAAATTGACCTATGACAAACAGACGATGAACGCAATGAATGCGTACGTCGAACTGTTCTGCTCCGGGGGGCAGACCGTTCCGTCTATCTCCGGTATTGTCATGCCGCAGGCGGACTGCAGCAAAAATCGGCGTAAGGCCGAGGGTGGCTTGGCCCCCGAGTACGCCGTCAACTGGCCCTACGGCAACGGTGGCGTTCCCGACTACGAATCCACGTTCTTCCTCGGTGCGCTGAACCTGACCAAGGAATTCGAGCGACACACGTTTGTCTCTACGACTGGCTTCTACGACCAGGAAATCACTGGAAGCAACAACGCCGACTATACCGAGTACGCGCTACTGTGGAGCAGCCAGCACGAGGACTACGACCTGTTCACTCAGGAATTCCGGCTCAGCTCCGACTTCGATGGCCCGTTCAACTACCAGGTCGGGCTGTACTACGAGAAGAGCTCGCGCGACTGGTTCAATGCCGCCGACCTGTTCCACGGTGGCTACAATGCGATGGCTGAAAACTGGACGACGTTCGAGACCGCAGCGGCGGTGGACTCAAAAAGTCTGTCTGGCTTCGTCCAGGTACAGTGGAACTTCAATCCTTTATGGGAACTGGCCGCCGGCGCCCGCTATACCAAGGACGACAAGTCCGGGCGATTCTGGAACGAGTCGATCGGGGTGACGGCGATGTCGCTGATCCCGGTTGGGCAGGTGGTGGACGCGAAGTTCTCCGACAGCAACGTGTCGCCGGAAGTCACGCTGCGTTGGAAGCCGAGTTCGAACCAGACCTTCTACGCCGGATACAAGAGCGGCTACAAGGCGGGCGGCCTGTCCAATGGCGCGATTCTGCAATCCACTGCCAACGCGACCACACTGAGGTTCGGCGCCGAAGAGACCAATGGGTTCGAGGTTGGATACAAGGCGACCCTACTCGACAACCGTCTGCGGCTGGACGCTTCCGTGTACCGATTCGATTATGAGGGACTTCAGGTCGCGACGTTCAACCAGAACACCATCAGCTTCACGATCGGCAACGCGGCCGAAGCGCGAACCGAGGGTGTTAGCGCGTCTCTGCAGTGGCTGGCGACCGATCGGCTGTCGTTCAATGGCAACTTCGGCTTCAACCGTGCGCGCTACACCGATTACCGGAACGCGCAATGCTACTCCGGACAGGATGCGTCGAGCGGTTGCGTCGCCGGAGTGCAGGACCTGACCGGGGAGTACTTGGTGCGCGCGCCGCGCCTGACCGCTAACTTCGGCATGGATTACCGTGCAGACGTTGGTGACAGCTGGATTGCCGATCTCTCGCTGGGTACCGGCTACAGCTCGAGCTACCAGACGCAACCCGACAACCATCCCGGCGCCATCCAGGATTCCTTCTGGCGCCTGAATGCGGCGGTGCACCTGATGCCGGTAAGCGAACGCCACCGCATCTCGCTGATCGGGCGCAACCTCAACGACGCTTACTATCTGGTCTCGAGCGCTTCTTCGCCGGGCGGAGCGACGACCCAGCACACCGGCACGTTCGCAAGACCGCGCGAAATCGCGTTGCAGTACGAATACCGCTGGTTCTGATCTAGAACGACTGAGTAAGGAGGCCGCATGGCCAGGATAAAGTTGATGATGAAGCCGGGCGACTATCCGGCTGATGCCGATCCGCAGACACGAGACGCGATCAAGGCACTGTTCGACCACATGTTCCCCGGCAACGATAACCCGGAGATTCCCGGTAAATCTGCCGCCTTCGGCACAGTCGCAAACGATCCTCGGCTGGCGTTGCACCTGATCAAACTCAGCGACTATATCGTGCGGGAGATGCCATTCACGAGTACTCGCCGCGACCTTCAGCAATTGATGGTGCAGACACTGAACTGGAAGCTGGGCTGTGACTTCTCGTTTCAGTCCCACCTTGCGCCGGCAGCGGCAGCAGGTGTACGCCACGAATTACAAGCATTGATTCCGTTCTGGAAGACCGCCAATGCTTTCAATGATGAACAGCGACTGGTGATGGAGTACACCGTGGCTGTGGCAGAGTGTGACGTGCCGGCCGAACTTTATGAACGGGTAGCGGCGAAGTTCGGCGACCAAGATACATTGGCACTGACTATTGGTATTGCATGGTGGTCGTTCTGGGCGATGATCATCAACGCGACCAAGACCGACTTCGACTTCGGTTTCCGGAAGGATCCCTGATGCGCCGCATGCGGCCATCCGCCCGTCGCCGCTTTGTCGGCGGGCATGACCGCGCGGAACGCCGCCGATGGAGGTCGGTATGGTAGCGCGTCCACCCCGGTTCTACGGCTGGTTCCTGGTATGGGTGCTGGCAGCGATCGTGGGCATCAACTTTGGCTTCTGCTATACGGGTGCCAGCGTGACCAATGCCAGCATGGCGGCGGAGATGGGCCTGAGTCGGAGCATGCTCGGGCTGGGGTTCACTGCGTTCGTGCTGATGGTTGGATGTAGCGCGCCAGTCAGCGCACGACTGGTCAACCGCTATGGCCCGCGCCGCACCCTCGCACTGGGCTCTATGCTGGTCGCGCTCGGCGCGTTGCTGCTGACGCTGGTGGTTGACAGCGGTTGGCGCTATGTCGCGGTGTACGGTGGCGTGGTCGCGATGGGCAGTGGGCTGGGTGCGCTTATTCCTGCACAAAGCTGTGTCACCAATTGGTTCATCAAGCGGCGCGGCATCGGGCTGGCGATTGTACTCACCGGCAGTGGCCTCGCCGGTTCGATAGCGGCCCCGCTCATCAACCAGGCGATTGTCTGGAACGGCGGCGGCTGGCGCGGCGGCTGGTACTGTGTGCTCGCGGCCGCGTGCGTGTCCTTCGTTCTGGCGCTGGCGTTCGTGCGCGACCGCCCGGAACAGCTCGGCCAGCGGCCGGACGGTGTGGTGCCCCACGGGGATACTACGGCGGAAGCGATCGCCGCGGGCGCCCCGCAGTCTTGGACGCTGAAGCGGACGATGCGCACGCGCGCGTACTGGCTCATCGGACTGGCCGCAGTCGGGGAGACCGTTCCCAGCAGTGCGGTACTTGCGCACGGCGTACCGCACCTGCGCGACCTGGGACACAGCCCGGAAGCCGCGGCATCGGCGATCAGTCTGTTCGCACTGTCCAGCGTGTTCGGGAAGCTATCCGCTGGCTATTTGTGCGACCGTTTCAATACTCGTCACATGTGGACCGTGTTCATCCTCGTGCTGTCGGTTGCGGTGCTCACGGCGACGCATGCGCGGGGCATGCCGATGATGGTGCTGTTTGCGGTCCTGCTTGGCCTCGGCGCCGGTGGTTCCTTGACCTGCTGGCATGCGACGGTAGCGCATTACTACGGGCCGGAATCTTTCGCCACAGTGCTTGGCTCGCAGATGCCGTTCACCAATGCGTTCGCGGCACTGTCGCCGTTCCTCACCGGCTTGGCGTTCGACCGGCTCGGCACCTACAAGTCGGCGTTCTACGCCATGGCGGTGCTGGGCGCACTGCTGGCGATCCTCGTGTTGCTTGCGCCACCGGCGCAGCCCCCACGCCGCGTGCTTGCGGGTACAACCTGATCCATCGATCTGCAACTGCGGAGTGAAGACAATGAAGATCCATGAACGAATCATCGAGCTGTTCGAGGCCGAAGGCATCAAGTCTATCTTTGGTATTCCCGACCCGAGCTTCTTTTCGATGTTCCTGCATGCCGAATCGCGAGGCTGGAACGTCGTTGCGCCCCACCACGAAGAGGCGGCCTCTTTCATGGCCGAGGCGTCGTGGCGCATGACTGGCAAGCCGGTGGTGGTGATCGGCAACAAGGGGCCTGGCGTCGCGAACCTCGTTTCGGGCGCGATCCATGCCGCCAAGGAAAACATTCCGACCATCTACATCGGCGGACAGCGACACCGCCTGTACGAACAGCGGGTGCGCCGCGGCAAGATGCAGTACCTCAGCCAGCCGCGGATGTTCGAGGCGGCAATGAAGTATGTTGGCGTAATCGAGTATCCCGAGCAGACCGACGAGATCGTGCGCGAGGCTATCCGCCGCGCACTCAGTGGCGTGCCCGGCCCCGTTTACATCGACTTCCCGCAAAACGTGCTGGGCGTCGAACTGAACGTGCAGCCGCCGCTGGCGCCGGACCAGTATCGGTTGGTAGACCAGCAAGCCGGCGCCGACGCGATCGAGCGTGCGGTCACCGCGCTCGAAACCGCACGTTCGCCGATTCTGCTGGTCGGGCAGGGCGCGCACGTCACCCGCGCGCACGCGCTGGTCGCAGAACTGGCGCTGGCGCTCGACTGCCCGATCATCCAGACCACCGGTGCGCTGAGCGTGATCGAAGGAATGGACGAGCGGACCTTCCCCTATGGCACCCCGGTTGGTAACACCATCGTCGGAGAGTCCGACGTGGTCGTGGCAATCGGCACCGAGCTTGGCGAGCCGCTGCACTATGGCAGGGGCCGTCACTGGAAGAATGGCCAGGACGGGCGGAAGTGGATCTACATCGAGAACGATCCGACTGCGATCGGCGTGAACCGGCCGATCGACGTACCGCTGGTGGGAGATCTTCGCGCCATCGTTCCACAACTGACGAAGGCGGCGAAGGGACGCGTCGACCGTCACTGCAAGAAGCGCGCGGCGTGGCGCGCTGAGCACGACCGGCAGCTCGCGGAGGAGTTGGCGGCGGTGCCCGAGACGTCCGTACCGATCCACCCGGCGCGATTGGCGGTGGAGGCGACGCGCGTACTGCCGAAAGACGCAGTAATCGTTCGCGATGGCGGCGCATCGAGCCTGTTCTTCACCCAGTTCCTGCAGATGCGCCCGCGCGATTTCTTCTGGAACCAGAACTACGGCAGCATCGGCCCCGGTCTGCCTTACGCTGTGGGCGCGCAAGTGGCCGTGGGCGCGTCGCGTCGTGTGGTGTTGCTGACCGGCGATTCGTCGTTCCTGTTCCACATCTCCGAGCTGGAAACGGCGGTGCGCAAGAATCTGCCTGTGGTCAGCATCGTCTGGGTTGACCATGCCTGGGGCATCGAGGTTGCGTCGTATCGCGCCGCGCTAGGTAAGGACACCGCCGAGACCGAAGGCCATTGGGGCAAGCAGGTGCGGCTGGACAGGATTGCGGAAGGCTTCGGCGCGCATGGCGAGTACGTCGTGCGCGCGGAGGACGTTGCTGCTGCGGTGGAACGCGCGCTGGCCTCGGGCAAGCCCGCGGTGGTGCACGTGGAGGTTGACGGCAGCGCGAACGCGGACATGGCCAAACTGCCGGGGATCCTCGAGTTTCGTACCTGGTACGGCGAGGAAGGCGACAATCTCGGAGATCCGCGCGGGAGCTACTGATTCGCGTGTGCGGGGCTTTCCGGTCTTTCATCGGGAGAATGCATTATCTGGGTATCAATCGGGCTGCCGATTGTGGTTCTACCGGCCGGGAGGGTGCTTGATTCAGCTGTCGGCTGGGGACGTCGGGAGGCGATGCGGGCATCAGGGAACTTGCTGCCTCTCCGGTCGGCGGCGCTACAGATCGGTGTCGGCGCGCGAGGTGACGTCGTAGCGCAGGTACTCGATGCCCGCGTCGAAGCTGGCGGCGTCCGCGAGATCGGTGGCGACGACGGTCGCGCCCGCGGCGCAGAAGGCGGCGGCGACGGCGCGACCCATGCCACCGGCGGCGCCGGTGATCAGTGCGACCTGCCCTTCCAGCGTTGCGGGGCCGCTCAAGTGTTGTGTCATGGACGCTCTTCCTTCATCGAGGGAAAGCGGAAGCGCGGCGCGCGGTCAGCGGAAGCCGGCGGTGGTGGACATCGCCAGTTCGCCGTCGTGGCCGCGCGCCCAGACCGCCCGAGCCGTCGTCGCGTGCGCTCGCCTCCAGCCGGAACGGCCGGTCGGCGAACAGCGGCGCGACGCCGCGGAAATCGAAGCTTGCCAGCGGCCGGCCGGCGCGCTCCGCCGCGAACATCTGCAGCAGGGTCGCGGTCAGCGGCCCGTGCACAACGAGGCCAGGATAGCCCTCCTCGTCGCGCGCGTAGGGCAGGTCGTAGGGCCGTTGAAGGTGAGCGCGGAATAGCGGAACAACAGCGTGATGTCGGC
This sequence comes from Xenophilus sp., assembly GCA_047607325.1. Taxonomy (GTDB): domain Bacteria; phylum Pseudomonadota; class Gammaproteobacteria; order Burkholderiales; family Burkholderiaceae_C; genus Xenophilus. Next base: position 18,342 of record JASGDG010000001.1, read on the forward strand.
GCGGACCTCGCGCGACCACTGCGGCGTTTCCGGGTGCGGCGCAGGCGCGGGCGGCGATGGCGCGCCGGGCGGGGTCGCCTCGCGGTAGACGATGTCCTGTTCCTCGACGATGCAGGTCGCGTCGCCGTGCAGGGTGGCGTTCTCGACGGTCACGAAACAGAGCGTGCCGCGCTTGCCCGACTTGTGCTCGACCTTGAGGATACGGCTGCGGCGGCTGGCCTCGGCATCCACCGGGAGATCGCGCAGGAAGCGCACGCGGCTACCGGCCCACATCCGCCGCGGCAGCGCCACCGGCGGCAGGAACCCGCCGCGCGCGGGATGGCCGTCGGCCCCGAGTTCGCTGCGCCGCGCCGCGGGATGAAGAACAGCCATTGCCAGCCCGGCGGCAGGGCGTCGCCGGCGCCGGGCGCGGCGTCGAGGTCGAGGTCGAGCGTCGCGGCCATCGCGGCGACGCTCGAGGCGTGCAGCCGGTCGCTGCGGACCTCCTCGCGCCCGATCCAGGCGTCGTAGGAAAGCGTGTTCATGCGGAGGTGGCCTCGTGCAGTGAGCGTTCGAGCTCCGGCAGCACCGCAAACAGGTCGCCCACCAGACCAATGTCCGCGACCTCGAAGATCGGTGCGTCCGGGTCCCGGTTGATCGCGACGATGGTGCCGGCGTCCTTGATGCCGGTGAGGTGCTGGATCGCACCGGAAATGCCCACAGCCACGTACAGCTCGGGGGCGATGATCTTGCCGGTCTGGCCGACCTGCAGGTCGCTGGAGACGTAGCCGGCGTCGACCGCTGCGCGCGATGCGCCGACCGCTGCGCCGAGCCTGTCGGCGAGCGACTGGATCAGGGCGAAGTTCTCCGCGCTGCCGAGCGCGCGTCCGCCGGAGACTACGCGCGCCGCGCTCTGCAGGTCGGGGCAGTCGCCGGCGGCGGCGCTGCGTTCGACTAGGCGCGTGTGCGACGGCAGCGTTGCGTCGACGCGCACCGATTCGATCACGGCGTTGCCGCCGTAGGCCGCGGGCTGGAACGAGGCGACGCGCACGGTGGCGACCACGATCGCGTTGGCGGGCGTCTCGACGGTGACGATCGCGTTGCCGGCGTATACCGGGCGGCGGAAGCGCCGCGCCGATTCCACCGCCATGACGTCGCTGAGCTGCCCGACCCCGAGCAGCGCGGCCGCGCGCGGCAACAGATCCTTGCCGAACGTAGTCGAGGGCGCGAGCAGGTGGGTGTAGCCGGCGGCGAGCGCAGCGACCTGCGGCGCGAGGATCGCCGCCAGCGGTTCGGCGTTAGCGGGATCGTCCACCCGCAGCACCTTCGCCACGCCCCGGAGCGCGGCGGCCTGCGCGGCGACTGCCGCGCCGTCGTCGGAGAACACGGCGACGTCCACCTGCGCGCCGTCGATCGCGGTCGCGCAGGCCACGGTCTTGGCGGTCGCCGGATTGAGCCGACCGCCGGCGTGTTCGGCGACGATCAGGACACGGGCCATCACAGCACTCCCTTCTGCTTCAGCGCGTCGACCAGCCCGGCGACGTCGCGCACGCGCACGCCCGCGGCGCGCGTGGCCGGCGGACGGTAGCCGAGGATTGAGAACCGCGGCACGACGTCGACGCCGAGGTCGGCGACGTCGATCAATTCGAGTGGCTTCTTCTTCGCTTTCATGATGTCGGACAGCTTCACGAAGCGCGGTTCGTTCAGGCGCAGGTCGGCGGTGACGACTGCGGGCAGGTCGACCTCGAGCGTTTCCAGTCCGGCGTCGACCTCGCGGGTCACGAGTACGCGGTCGCCAGCGAGTTCGATCCGGGAGGCGAACGTCGCCTGCGGCCGGTCCCAGAGCGCGGCGAGCATTTGCCCGGTCTGGTTGTGGTCGTCGTCGATGCCCTGCTTGCCGAGCAGCACCAGCCGCGGCGCTTCGCGTTCGACCAGCCGCAGCAGGAGCCGCGCGGCGGCCAGCGGTTCGACCGGCGCGTCCGCGCGCACCAGGATCGCGCGGTCGGCGCCCATCGCGAGGCCCGTGCGCAGCGTCTGCTGCGTGTCGTCCGGGCCGATGCCCACGACGACCACTTCGCCGGCGTCGCCGCGCTCGCGGACGCGCAGCGCTTCCTCGAGCGCGATCTCGTCGAACGGATTGATACCCATCTTGACGTCGTCGGTGACGACGCCGCTGCCGTCGGGTTTGACGCGGACGCGGACGTTGGCGTCCACTACCCGCTTCAGTCCCACTAGGATCTTGCCCACCTGTCGCCTCTCCTCGTTGTGTCGCGTCAGTCCAGCAGGGTGCGCAGGTCCTGCGCGATGATCCGTTGTGCGTCACCGACGATGCGCGCGATCAACTCAGCGACGCTCGGGATGTCGTGGATCAGGCCCTGCGACTGCCCGGCCCACACCAGTCCCGCGTCGAGGTCGCCGGTCTCGAGCAGTTCGCGGCCGCGTGCACCGCGCACCAGCAGGGCGACGTCCTCGAAGGTCGCATCGGGGCGCTCGAGCCGTTTCACCACTTCGTCGGACACGCTGTTCTTGCCCACACGCGCGGTGTTGTGCAGGCGGCGGAAGATCAGGTTGGTCGCGCGCTCGTCGTTGCCGACGAGGAAGCGCTTGACGTTGTCGTGGATCGGTGCCTCGCGCGTGGCGCAGAAGCGCGTGCCCATGTTGATGCCCTGCGCGCCGAGCGCAAGCGCGGCGGCGAGGCCGCGGCCGTCGGCGAATCCGCCCGAGGCGATCACCGGGATGTCGAGCTGATCCACCGCCGCCGGGATCAGCACCAGGCCGGGCACGTCGTCCTCGCCTGGATGGCCGGCGCACTCGAAGCCGTCGATCGAGATGACGTCCGCGCCCATGCGCTGCGCGGACAGCGCGTGGCGCACCGCGGTGCACTTGTGAATCACGACGATGCCGTGGGCCTTGAAGTGCTCGACGTGCGCCTGCGGTTTCGATCCTGCAGTCTCGACCACCTTCACGCCGCTGTCGATGATCGCCTGCCGGTAGTCGGCGTAGGGTGGCGGGGTCATCGTCGGCAGGATGGTCAGGTTCACGCCGAAGGGCTTGCCGGTCATCGAGCGGCATCGTGCAATCTCCTGCGCCAGCGCCTCAGGCGTGGGCTGAGTCAGCGCGGTCAGTATGCCGAGGCCGCCGGCGTTGGAGACGGCCGCGGCCAGTTCGGCGCGACCGACCCACTGCATGCCGCCTTGGACGATGGGGTGCTCGATGCCGAGTAGGCGGGTGAAAGGAGTGCTGATCGCCATGTCGTCAGAGCGCCTCGACGATGGTGACGTTGGCCAGCCCGCCGCCCTCGCACATCGCCTGCAGGCCGTAGCGCTTGCCGCGCGCACGCAAGGCATGGATGAGGGTGGTCATCAGCTTCGCGCCGGTCGCGCCGAGCGGGTGCCCGAGCGCGATCGCGCCGCCGTTGACGTTGAGGCGCTCGGGATCGGCGTCCAGCGCGTGCTGCCACGCCAGCGCGACCGAGGCGAAGGCTTCGTTGACCTCGTACAGGTCGATGTCGCCGAGCGCCAGCCTGCTGCTGCGCTCGAGCGCGCGCCGGGTCGCGGGGATCGGCGTTTCCAGCATGATGACCGGATCGCCGCCGAGCACGGTCATGTGGTGCACGCGCGCCAGCGGGGTAAGTCCGTGCGCCTTCAGCGCGCGTGCGTTCACCACCAGCAGGCCGGCGGCGCCGTCGCAAATCTGGCTGGCGTTGGCGGCGGTGATCGCGCCGCCTTCCTCGATCGGTTTCACCGAGGCGATGCCGTCGGCCGTGGCGTCGAAGCGGATGCCTTCGTCGACGCGGTGCGGTTCGCCGTCGTCGCCCGCGACCGCCACGATCTCGGCGGCGAACGCGCCCGCCTGCGTTGCCGCGGCGGCGCGACGGTGGCTGCGCAGGGCGTAGGCGTCGAGCTGTTCGCGCGCGAAGCGGTACTTGTCCGCGAGCATGCGCGCGCCGGTGAACTGGCTGAAGCCGGTCACGCCATAGCTCTGCAGAATGCAGTCGCTCCACGGGCCGCCGAGGCCGGCGTCGAGCGCGAGCCGCGTCGGCGAGCCCATCGGCACCCGCGTCATGCTCTCCACGCCGGCGGCGATGACCACGTCCTGGGTGCCGGACATGACTGCCTGCGCGGCAAAGTGCAGCGCCTGCTGCGAGGATCCGCACTGGCGGTCGATGCTCACCGCGGGCACGCTGTCCGGCAGCTTCGAGGCGAGCACCGCGTTGCGGCCGATGTGGAAACTCTGCTCGCCGACCTGGCTGACGCAGCCGAGGATCACGTCGTCCACCGCCGCCGGATCGATGCCGCTGCGCTCGACGAGCGCGTCGAGCACGGTGCCGGCGAGGTCGGCCGGATGCCAGTTGGAGAGCTTACCCTTGCGGCGGCCGCCCGCGGTGCGCAGCGCCTGGACGATGTAGGCCTCTTGCATGGTGTCGATGTTCCTTCCTGTCCGATGCACGCCGGCGTGGGGGGGAGGGCGTTCGACGCGGCCGCGCGGGGCGGCCGCGTGCGTGCGCGGTCCTGGTGCTTCAGCGTCGCCCAGCACGCTAGCACTGCGGTTTCCGCGCGATCTTGACAGATTGCGACATTGGCCGCGCCGCACGCGGCGCGCGTCGGTGCGGTCGCGCCGTATCCGCGGCTTGTCGTCGCCGGTCGTGCGCGCGGTGCGGGAGTGTGGCAACCTCGCGCACCTGATTGAGTGTCCGGCGGAAGCCCCGTGAGCGAAGACGAAACTGCGCTGCTGTACCGCCGCGACGGCCACGTCGCGCGCATCACCTTTAATCGCCCGGCCGCGCTCAATGCGATCGACGCGGAGGTGGCGCGGCGGTTCTTCGCGGCGTGCTCGGACATCGCCGCGGACGCGGACGTGCGCGCGGTGGTGATCGACGGCGCCGGCCGGTCGTTCGTGGCCGGCGGCGACCTGAAGGCGTTCCAGCGCGATCCCGCCGGCGTCGCGCGCGATCTTGTCGAGCCGATGCACGCCGGGCTGCGGCGACTGGCGGAATCGCCCGCGCCGGTGCTCGCCAGCGTGCACGGCGCGGTCGCCGGCGCCGGCCTGAGCTTGGTGCTGGCCTGCGACCTGGCGATCGCCGCGGAGGGCACGCGCTTCAACCTAGCCTATCTCAACGTCGGCGCCAGCAGCGACCTCGGCGCATCGTGGACGCTGCCGCGCGTCGTCGGCCTGCGCAAGGCGGCGGAGCTGGCCCTGCTCAACCCGACGCTCGACGCCGACGAGGCCTGCCGCATCGGCATGGTGAACTGGGTGGTGCCGGCGGAGTCGCGGCAGGCACAGGCCGACGCGATCACGTCGCGGCTGGTGGACGGCCCGCCGTTGGCGACCGGCAGGATGAAGCGGTTGCTGCGCGAGGCCTATTCGCGCGATTTCGCGGCGCAGCTCGATGCCGAGCGCGAGGCCTTCGACGCCTGCACCGTGACCGAGGACTTCGGCGAGGCGGTCGAAGCGTTCTTCGCGAAGCGGCCCGCGCGCTACCGGGGGCGCTGAATGTCGCGCCTTCGCAGACCATCCGCGTCGCCGCCGGGCGGCGCGCGTTCGTGGAGGACACGATGAGCGAATCCGATCCGCTGCGGTTCGAGGTCGAGGACGGCGTCGCCACGTTGACCCTGAACCGGCCGCACGAAGGCAACGCGCTGACGCCGGCGCTGCTGTCGCTGCTCGAGCAGGCCTGGGCGCGGGTGGAGCGCGACGACGCGATCCGGGTGGCGATCGTCACCGGCACCGGCGAGCGCCACTTCTGCACCGGCGCGTCGGTGTCGGCGCTGCAGGTCGGCGAAGGGACGCTGCACAATCGCCCGCACGCGCAGGTCAACCGCTTCTCGCCGCGGATGTGCCGCGTGGCCAAGCCGGTGCTCTGCGCGGTGAACGGACTGGCGAACGGCGGCGGGCTCCACTTCGTCGCCGACAGCGACATCGTCGTCGCCAGCGCGCAGGCTACGTTCATGGACACGCACGTCAGCGTCGGCCAGGTGTCGGGGCTGGAGTCGATCGGCATCGCCCGCCGTGCGGGACTCGGCGCGGCGCTGCTGCTCGGGCTGGCCGGCCGCGCCCATCGCATGCCGGCCGAGCGCGCGTGGCAGTTGGGGATGGTCGATCTGCTCGAACCCGGACCTGCGGAAACGCTGGCGCGCGCGCGCGAACTCGCCCGCGCCATCGCCGCCAACTCGCCGCAGGCGATGGCGCTGACCAAGCGCGCGATCTGGGCATCGACCGAGTTGAATGAACCAGCTGCGCATGATCACGGTTGGGAGCTACTGAAGTCGCACTGGTCGCACCCGGACTTCGAGGAAGGGCCGAAGGCCTTCGCCGAAAAGCGCACGCCGCGCTGGAACCCGGATCCCGACGCCCGTCGCTAGGGCCTGTCATCAAATGAGCCAAGTGACGGTCGCAGCCAGATGGATAGCGCCGAGGAAGTTGCAGGCTGTCTTGTCGTAACGAGTGGCAATGGCGCGGTACTGCTTGAGTCTGGCAAAGAAGTTCTCGATCAGATGGCGCG
>JASGDG010000002.1:0-9718 GCA_047607325.1 Xenophilus sp.
CTACAACCGTTCGGGCTGCAAGAAAGGACGGTCCGGCTCAGGCGCCCAGTGCTCAGGCACGGGCTTCAAGCATCCCAGAGGCCGCTCGGGCTACCCGAGCCGGTCCGAGGCTTAAAGATACAAGGCCACGCCGGCTGCCGCTCAATCGTCGTCGAGCGGGTGGCGTCCGCGCTGCAGCCGCGCCTCGGGCAGGCGGTGGCTGCGCAGCGCCCGTTCGCCGCGCTCGGTGATGAGTTCGGCGGCCTTGAGAAGCCGCACGCTGTCGACATCGCCCACGCGGCGCACGACGAGGGGGAAGCGGGCCTCGACGATGCTTGCCAGGTACTCCAGGGGTATGTGGATGCGCTGCAGCATCCGCTCGCGGCGGCGCCGGTACTCAGTCCCGGCCGGCCCGCAGGATGGCCTCGGCCAGCGGTTGCGGCTGGCTGAACCACATCTCGTGGCTGCCGTCGCACTCCACCAGGCGGAACAGCCCCAGCCGCTCCGACAGGCGGGGATGCCAGGGCAGGCCGTGGGGCATCGCGGTGTCCTGCCGGCAGTTGACATAGGACTTGCCGACGGGCAGTTCGGCCAGCGGGCGCTGCAGGCGGATGGCGTCGGTGAAGGTGCGGTACGGGTGCGGGTTGAGCCGTTCGTAGCTGCTGCGGGCCAGGTCCAGCCCGGCGTCGTTGATGAAGGCCTCGCGCCAGATCTCGAAGGGCAGCACGACCGCGTTGTCCTGCGCCTGCGCCACGGCGTCGAACAGCGCCACGTAGTGCGGCGGCACCAGGTCGTTGAGGCATTCGCCGGGCAGCGGCACGAAGGCGTTGACGTACACCAGCCGGCGGATGCGCTGCGTGGCGCGGTCCGCCGCGCCGGAGATGACCATGCCGCCGTAGCTGTGGCCGACCAGGCGCACCTCACGCAGGTCGTGCGCGTCGAGGAAGGCGACGAGCGAGCCGATGGCGTCGTCCAGTCCGGTGCGGGCGCGGTCGTCGCCGGGGCGGTTGCCGGCGAGGGTGGGGCAGTGCACCGTATGGCCAGCCTCGCGCAGGTGGGCGGCGGTGGCTTCCAGCTCGGCGCCGGTGTGCCAGGCGCCGTGAACGAGAACGTAGGTGTCGGACATGGGCGGTCTCCTTGTGCGGGGAAGACCGCAATCTAGGCAGCGCGTGCAGCGCCGTATGGCCGCTGGGCGCCGGCCGCGTGGCCGCTGGCTGCCGCTCAGCGCCGGCGGCGCAGCTGGGCCGGCGTGGTGCCCAGGCGGGCGCGGCAGCTGCGCACGAAGTGCGAGGCGTCGAGCAGTCCGACGCGCCGGCCGATCTCGGCGACGGTGAGGCGGTCGAAGCGCGGATCGGCCAGCAGGCGCGCCGCCACCTCCATGCGGCAGGCCATCAGGTGGCGCGCGAAGGTCAGTTCGCCGCCGGCCAGGCTGCGGTGCAGCGTGCGCTCGGAGATGCCCAGTGCCGTGGCGACGGCCGCGGCGGTCAGCCCCGGCTCGGCATGGCGCTGGCGCACGTGGTCGAGGATGCGGCGGCGCAGGTCGGCGGCGGGTGCGTCGTCCCTGCGTGGCAGGCCGGCGGCCAGCGCCATCAGCGCACCGAGCTGGTCCACCAGCAGCGCCGCGGGCAGCGGCGGCGCGGCCGCCAGGACGGGCGTGAGCTGGCAGGCGAAGGCGCCCAGCGCGCGGCCCCAGCCCTGCTGCCCGTCGATGCGCTGCCCCAGCAGCGGCCGCGCGTCGGGCAGCCAGCGCGCCACCCAGTCGGGATGCAGTTGCAGCGAGACCGTGTCGGCGCTGTGCGGGAAGTGGAATTCGTAGCGCTGGCGCGAGTCGACCAGCACCAAGTCGCCGGGCAGCAGGCGGGCGCCGCGCGATTCCTGCACGGCGGTCCAGGCGCTGTCGGTCTTGCACAGCAGGTAGCAGTAGTTCTCGCGGCTGCGGGCGATGGCGCTGCGGGTGCGATAGACGTCCTGCGCGCTGCCGCGCACCTGGTTGACCGCGACCGGGCCCCAGTCGACGGACTCCAGGCTCGAATGGAAGCCGGTGCCGGCGGGGCTGGTGGCCGCCATCTCCAGGAAGCCCTCGCAGATGGCGCCGACCCAGTAGTCCAGCCGCTCGCCCGCGCCCACCGCGTCGGTGGACCAGCGCCGCACGGCGCCGGTGGGCGCGGAAGGCGGGGCGGGAGCGGCGGGCATGGCCGCGAGTGTGGGCCGCGCGGGCCCGCCGCCGCAAGAGGCCCGACCCGCGGTGCGAGGCGTCAGAGGCTGGCGAGCGCGGGCGCCGCCACGCCCTCGGGCAGGCCGGCCGCGGCGATGCGGAAGACGTTGTCCTCGGGGTCGGCCAGCACCGCCTGCCACTGGCCGTAATAGGTGGCGAAGGGAGCCTTGAGCACACGCCCGCCTTGCACCTGCGCCGCCTGCACGGCCGCATCGACCGCGCCGGGCGAGCCGAGCATCAGCGTGGCGTAGGCGACGGTGGCGCGGGGCGTCTCGCCCCCCGGCTGGCGCCCGTCGAGGCCGAGCAGCCCGTAAGCCGCGCGAGCGTCGTTGAAGCCGAACTGGAAGTGCGCCGTCTCCACCGCGCGGTAGATCGGCGAGCGCGCCGCCTCGGCCTCGGGCAGGCCGAACACGCCGCGGTAGAAGGCGAACTGCGCCTCGACGTCGCGGCACATCAGGTTGAACCAGAGCTTCATGCAGCCGCCCGCTGCTGCAGGCCGTAGCTCCTGCGGTACATCTCGACCAGGTGCTCGCCCGCGGTGCAGGGCGCGAAGCGCGGCGCCTCGCCTTCGGGCACGGTGCCGGGCACGGCCTCGATGCGGGCGAAGTAGTCGGGCTCGTAGAAGAAGGGGATCGACCAGCGCGGCGCGCCGCCCGAGTGCAGGTTGCGCACGCGGTGCGGGTTGGAGTGGTACAGGCCGTTGGTCCAGCGCGGGATCATGTCGCCCAGGTTGACGACGAAGCAGCCCTCCACCGGCGTGGCGGGCACCCAGTCGCCCTCGGGTGTCTGCACCTCCAGGCCGCCGTGCGCGTCCTGCGCGAGGATGGTGATGGCGCCCCAGTCGGTGTGCGCGCCGGCGCCGAAGGTGCGCTCGTCGGCCCCCTCGGGGTGCGCCGGGTAGCGGATCATGCGCAGCGTGACCATCGGGCTCTCGCTGGTGGCGTCGAAGTACGTCTCGGGCAGCTGCAGCGACAGCGCCAGCAGTTGCATGAGCCGGCGCGAAAGCGCCAGCATGGTCTGGATGTACGCCTCGCACACCGCGGGCGCCTCGGGCACCTCGGCCGGCCACTGGTTGTGGCCGTAGGTCTGGTGGCCGGCCACGACGTAGGGGTGCCCGGCCGGGTAGGCCATGCCGCAGTAGAAGCTCTCCTTCAGGTCCGGCCGCGCGCCGGCGTCCAGCGTCTGCGCGCCCAGGTTCTCGTAGCCGCGCATCGTCGGCGAATGCCGCATGTCCAGCGCCGCGCGCGTCGTGGCGGGCACCTCTTCCAGCAGCCGCCGCGCCAGAGCGAACTGCCGCTCCACCTGCGCGGCCGGCACGCCGTGGCCGCGCACGTAGAAGAAGCCCGAGGCCATGGCCGCCGCGCGCAGCTGCACGGCGGCTTCAGCGCGGCGCGGACCGCCGCGCTCCAGCGCGCCTTCGAGGTCGATGACGGGAATGGACGTCATGCCTTGAGCTTGCGGTCGGCGGCGGAGGGCAGGAACAGGTCGGTCCACACATCGGCCACCGCGGGCGAGGCTTTCAGGCCGAAGGCATCCACCGTCTCGGCGATGGTGGCCTGGACGCGCTCCGGCGTGGCCGCGCCCCAGCCGTGGCTGCGGGTGGCGGGCGTGGCCATGCTGCCCTCGACGATGAGCTTCAGGCGCTCGTGCTCGATCTCCTCGTTGGCCAGCGGCTCGCGCGCCTTGACGGCGGCGGCGCCGGCCCGGGTGTCGGCCATCGCCTCGATCCAGCCGCGCGTGCTGGCCTTGACAAAGGCCTTCATCGCCTCGGCCTGCGCCATGCTCTTCGCGTTGGCGACCAGGCCGTTGCCGTACGACTTCATGCCGTAGTCGGAGAAGCGGAACATGCGGATCTTGTCCAGCCCCATGCCGCGCAGCTTGAGGTTGAGCAGGCCGGTGAAGTAGAAGTAGCCGGCGCCGTCGAAGTCGCCCTTGACGAAGCGCGTGTCGCCGATGTCGGGCGCCACGTTCTCCCACTTCACGCCGGCCGCGTCGAAGCCCTGCGCCTTGGCGAACACGGGGAAGAGCTTGCGCGAGGCGTTGAAGGGCTGGCCCAGCAGCGTCTTGCCGGCCAGGTCGGTGGGTTTGACGATGGGGCCGTCCTTGCGCACCAGGATGGCGTTGGGGTTCAGGTCGTACTGGATCGCCACCGCCTTGAGGCCGGCGGAGGGGTTGTTGACGTTGAACTCCACCATCGTCGCCAAGTCGGCCGAGGCGCAGTCGTAGGCACCGCTGCCCACCAGGCTGATGGCGGCGGCCGAGCCGTTGCCGGTGTCGATGGCGACGTCCAGGCCCGCGTCCCTGTAGTAGCCTCGCTGCTGCGCGAGCAGGAAGCCGGCGGCGGTGGCCTCGACCTTCCAGCCGAGGTTGAATTTGAACTTCTGCAGCGAGCCCTGGGCGCGCACGAAGGGCGCGGCGGCGAGCAGGGGGGCGGCGCCGGCGGCGCGCAGAAGGGATCGGCGTTGCATGGTGAAAAGCTCCGGGAAATGGGTCGTGAACCAAGAGCAATTTCCGGGCGGGCTCGGGGGAACGCCGCTGAACGCTTCTACTCCGTCGGCCAAGGTGCCAGCAGCTTGCGTGCCACGTGCAGGCGGCGTGCACGGGCGCTTTGCGCACCGTTTCGAGGCCGGCATGCATCAAACCAAGGCATGCCGGCCCGCTGCCCGCCGTCCGACCGGCTGAAGGCGCAGGCGCGGAACTTGCATGGTCGAGGACGAGAGTAGAAGCGTGCACCGGCGCATGTCCGCCGGGGGTCATTGCTCTCGGGGCGCCCGGCGTCCCGGAGCGCACGCTGCCGGGTGCCGGGCGGTCCGTCCTTCCAACCCTTTCATTGGATGTCTGCCATGGACGCTGCCACCTACTCCCTCCACGAACTGAGCAAGGAATCGCGCATGGGCGCGATGGGCTCGGAAACCACCACGCGCGAAGTGCGCCGCATCAGCCTGGCCGGCTTCGAACAGCGCCGCGCCGAGATCGCCGACCAGCTGTGGGACGCCGCCGTCGACGTCGGCTTCTTCCAGCTCGCCGACCACGGCGTGCCGCTGGAGGCCATCCGCGGCGCCTTCGGCGAGGCCGAGCGCTTCTTCGCGCTGCCCGAGGGCGTGAAGGCCCGCTACCCGCTGGCCAACAACGCCGGCTGGGAGAGCAAGGCCCAGGTGCGCCCCTCCACCGGCACCGCCGACCAGAAGGAGAGCTACCAGATCACGCTGCCGCTGATGGCCAGGCTGTTCCCGAGCGAGGAAGAGCTGCCCGGCTTCAAGCAGGCGATGCTCGACTTCGAGCAGAAGAGCTGGGAGGTGGGCATGAAGGTGCTCTCGTGCTTCGCGCTCAAGCTGGGCTTCGACGCCGACTTCTTCACCCGCGCGCACGACAAGGCCAGCCCCGAGTACCAGAGCACGCTGCGCCTGCTGCACTACTACGCCATCCCGCCCGAGGCGCAGGCCACGCTGGACCTGTGGCGCGCCGGCGCGCACACCGACTTCGACTGTCTGACCCTCCTCTACCAGCGCCAGGGGCAGGGCGGCCTGCAGGTGTGCCCGGGGGCCGAGTTCGAGAAGCAGGAGTGGACCTCGATCCCGCCCGAGGAGGACCTCATCACCTGCAACATCGGCGACATGCTGATGCGCTGGAGCGACGACCAGCTGCCCAGCAACTTCCACCGCGTGCGCAACCCGCAGCCGGGTGAATCCATGGGGCCGCGCTACAGCATCGCCTTCTTCTGCCAGGCGAACCGCGACGCGCTGATCGAGTCGCCCTCGGGCAAGTACCCGCCGATCACCGCCGGCGACTACCTGAAGCAACGGGTGGCGGCGAACTTCGCGAAAAAGTACTGACGGCCTGCGTGCCGGGCGCGCCGCAGTGCTGCGCGCACAGCATGTCGACCAAGTCCTGCGTGTAGTCGGGCAGCCGCTCGCCCTGGCGCACCAGGATGCGGCGCTCGCGCACCGCCCAGGCGTCCGTCAGCCCGACCAGCGCCAGCCGCATGGGCGTCGCATTGCGCCGCGCCACCGATTCCGGCACCACGCCGATGCCCACGCCGGCGCCGATCATGCGGCACATGGCGTCGAAGCTGCCCAGCTGCACCCGCAGCCGCTGGCGCCGGCCCAGACCCTCGGTGATGCGCGACAGGAAGGCCTGCAGCGTGCTGCCCTCCTGCATGCCCACCGCATCTTCCTCCAGCGTGTCGCCGAAGGCGATGGCGCGGCGGCGGGCGAAGCGGTGCGAGCGGGCGGTCGCCAGCAGCAGGCGGTCGGTGCTGAAGTGGACGGAGGCCAGCCCGTCGGCCTCCACCTCGCCGGCGACGATGCCGACGTCGGCATGGCCGTCGCGCACCTCCTTCGATATCGAGGGGTTGGGCCGCTCGCGCAGGTCGACGTTGATGCGCGGATGCGCCTTCAGGAAGCGCGGCAGCAGCTCGGGCAGGAAGTCCACCACCGCGGTGGTGTTCGCATGGATGCGCAGGTGCCCGCGCAGGCCGCCGCCGTAGGCCATCAGGTCGGTGCGCAGGCCGTCCACCTGCAGCAGCACCAGCCGCGCATGGTGCAGGAAGGATTCGCCCGCCGGCAGCAGGCGCACGCCGCGCGCCTCGCGCTGCAGCAGCGGCAGCCCGGCCTGGGCCTCCAGCGCCTTGATGCGCGCGCTCGCCGCGGCGGCCGACAGGTGCTGCCGGCAGGCCGCGCGGGTGAGGTTGCCCAGCTCGGCGGTGGCGACGAACAGGCGCAGGTCGCGCAAATCGAATTGCATCGCTGCGGTCTCCAGCATTCGGTAAAACCGAACACACGCCATCGAAATGCGTGATTGTGCCCGGCCGGCTCCGGACCGAACATCCGCCTGCCGACAGCAGAAGCACCCGGCCAGGCCGCATGCCGCGCCCGGCCGCCAAGGAGACCCGACTCATGAAATTCCGAACCCTGGCCCGCCGGGCCGCCCTGAGCGCGATCTGCGCCGCCTGTGCCATGCCGCTGGCCACCGCCCATGCGCAGGCCGCTTGGCCGAGCCGGCCCATCACGCTGGTGGTGCCGCAGGCCGCCGGCGGCACCAACGACATCGCCGGCCGGCTGGTCGCGCAGAAGCTCGGCGAGCTGCTGGGCGGCTCGGCGGTGGTCGACAACCGGCCCGGCGCGGGCGGCAACATCGGCACCCAGCTGGTGGCCCGGGCGCCGAAGGACGGCTACACGCTGCTCATGACCATCAGCAGCAGCCAGGCCATCAACCCGGCGCTGTACCGCAACCCCGGCTTCGATCCGGTGAAAGACTTCGTGCCGATCGGCCTGGTCGGCTCGGTGCCGAACGTGCTGCTGGTCAACCCGGCCTTCCCGGCGCGCGACCTGCCCTCCTTCCTGGCCGCCGCGCGCGCGCCGGACACCCACTACCAGTACGCCTCGGCCGGCAACGGCACGCTGAACCACCTGCTGGGCGAGATGCTCAACAGCATGGCGGGCCTGAAGCTGCAGCACGTGCCCTACAAGGGCGTGGCGCCGGCGATGAACGACGTGGTGGGCGGGCAGCTGCCGATCCTGTTCGGCAGCCTGCCGTCGGCGCTGCCGCACATCAAGGCCGGCAAGCTGCGGGCGATCGCCGTCAGCGGCGCGCGGCGCTCGCCGGCGCTGCCGGAGGTGCCGGCCATCGCCGAGGCCATGCCCGGCTATGCTGGCACGCTGTGGATCGGCCTGTTCGCGCCCGCCGGCACGCCGCCGGAGGTGACGGCGCGGCTGCAGCAGGCGATGGCCCGTGCGATGGCGGCGCCGGACCTGCGCGCCAAGCTGGAGCAGCAGGGCGTGGAGATCGCCGAAGCCACGCCGGCGCAGTTCGCGCAGCTGCTGCGCGACGATCTCGTCAAATGGGCGGCCATCGTCAAGTCCTCCGGCGCGGCGATCGACTGACCCCCGCCTTCCTTCCCCTGGCCCCCGCGTTCCCATGACCTCCTCCCCCGCGCTGCCGCTGGCCGGCATCACCGTCATCTCGCTCGAACACGCCGTCGCGGCGCCGTTCTGCACCCGCCAGCTGGCCGACCTGGGCGCGCGCGTCATCAAGGTCGAGCGGCCTGGCGGCGGCGACTTCGCCCGCGCCTACGACCAGCGGGTGCAGGGCCTGTCGTCGCACTTCGTGTGGACCAACCGCTCGAAGGAGAGCCTGACGCTGGACCTGAAGCAGCCGGCCGCGCTGGCGGCGCTGAAGGCGCTGCTGGCCAAGGCCGACGTGCTGGTGCAGAACCTGGCGCCGGGCGCCGCCGCCCGCATGGGGCTGGATGCGGCCGGCCTGGCGGCGCTGAACCCGCGGCTGATCGTGTGCGACATCTCCGGCTACGGCGCCGACGGCCCCTACCGCGACCGCAAGGCCTACGACCTGCTGATCCAGAGCGAGGCCGGCTTCCTGAGCGTGACCGGCACGCCGCAGGACGTCTGCAAGGCCGGCGCCTCCATCGCCGACATCGCCGCCGGCATGTATGCCTACACCAACATCCTGGCGGCGCTGCTGCGGCGCCAGGCGACCGGACAGGGCGCCCACATCGACGTGTCGATGCTCGAATCGCTGGCCGAGTGGATGGGCTTCCCGCTGTACTACGCGTATGGCGGCGCCGCGCCGCCGCCGCGCAGCGCGGCCGCGCACGCCACCATCTACCCCTACGGTCCCTTCGCCGCCGGCGACGGCGGCACGGTGATGCTGGGCGTGCAGAACGAACGCGAGTGGCAGGCCTTCTGCGCCACCGTGTTGCAGGACGCCGCGCTGGCGGCCGACCCGCGCTTTGCCGGCAACAGCCAGCGCAACGCGCACCGGGCGGCGCTGGGCTCGATCATCCTGGGCGTGTTCGCGCAGCTGGACACCGGCGAGATCCAGCGCCGGCTGGACGCCGCGCAGATCGCCAACGCGCGCATGAACGACATGGCCGGGCTGTGGGCGCATCCGCAGCTGCATGCGCGCGGGCGCTGGCGCAGCGTCGACACGCCGGCCGGCCCGGTGCAGGCGCTGCTGCCTCCGGGCCGGGTCGATGCCTGGGAGGCGCGCATGGACCCGATTCCCGCCGTGGGCCAGCACACCGACGCGCTGCTGCGCGAGGCGGGGCTGGACGATGCGGCCATCGCCGCGCTGCATGCCGGCGGGGCGGCCTGAGTCATGGTTGCGCCTTCCACCGCCGATGCGCCGCTGGCCCTGGCCCGCAGCTTCCTGTTCGTTCCCGCCGACCGGCCGGACCGCCTGGCCGGCGCCCTCGCCAGCGGCGCCGACGCGGTGATCGTCGACCTGGAGGATGCGCTCGCGCCGGCGGCGCGGCCCCAGGCCCGGCAGGCGGTCCGCGCTGCCTGGGGCGGCCTCGCCGACGGCGAGCGCGCGCGGCTGCTGCTGCGCATCAATGCGGCCGGCACCACCTGGCATGCGGACGATGTGGCGCTGGTGGCCGAGCTGGCGGGACGCGGCCTGGGCGGCGCGATGCTGGCCAAAGCCGAAGGCGCCGAGCCGCTGCGCGCGCTGGCAGCGCGGCAGCCGGCCTGGACGCACTGGACGCCATCGCCGGCGCGCCCGGCGTGC
>JASGDG010000003.1:0-16694 GCA_047607325.1 Xenophilus sp.
CAAGCACTTGACCATCAACCACGATCGCAACGGGCTGGGTGAACTGCAGAATGCACTCGCTGCCTTTGGCAAAGCCTTGCCCATCGCCATCGAACGGCCCTCGGGCCTGATCGTGGACGCCCTGGTCGAAGCCGGCCATCAGGTCTTTGCGATCCACCCCAACGCCGTCAAGGCCAGCCGCCCGCGTTACCGCAGCAGCAATGCCAAAAGCGACGCAGCAGATGCCTTCATGCTGGCTGATTTGCTGCGTACCGACGGCCATCGCTGGCGCGCTTTGCAGCCGCAGTCGGCCGCCATCCGCACTTTGCGCGCCCTGGTGCGCACGCGCGACGATTTGGTGACCACGCGCATCCGCCTGGCCAACCAGCTCACCGCGCTGCTGGATGCTTACTGGCCTGGCGCCACTGGCATCTTTGCCGCCGTCGATTCGCCCATCGCACTGGCCTTCATCGAGCAGTGGCCCACCGCGCGCAAACTCACCGCCCGCCAGATCGCCGCATTCTGCAAGCGCCATGGCTACAGCGGCCGGCGTTCGCCCGGCGTGCTGCTCGAACGCCTGCAAGCCGCTGCGCCCAGCTTTTGCGAACCCACGCTCGCCCAGGCCCAAGCCACGGCTGCCTTGGCCCTGGTGGCCCTGCTCAAGCCGCTCGCAGTCCAGATCAAATCCCTGGACGGCCACATCGCCCAAGCCATGAGCCAGTTGCCACAGGCCGTCTCGGTCATGTCGCTGCCGCGCGCCGGCTGCATCTGCGCCGCGCAGATCCTGGCCGAACTGGGCGATGTGCCCCAGCGCTTCGCCAGTGCCGAACAGTTGTGCTCCGAGGCCGGCGTCGTGCCCGTCACCTACGCGTCCGGCAAGAGCCGCGCCGTCACCTTCCGATGGGCTTGCAACCACCGATTGCGCCGCGCCATCACTTGCCTGGCTGATAACTCCCGCCACGCCAGCCCTTGGGCCGCCAGCGTCTACCACGCCGCGCGCAAGCGCGGTTGCGATCATCCGCACGCAGTGCGCATATTGGCTCGCGCCTGGACCCGTGTGCTTTGGCGTATCTGGACCGACTCCACCGTCTACGACCCAGCCATCCATTCCAGCGCTTGTCGCATCGACATTCCTCAAGAGGGTTGACACCGGATGTCTCATGCGCACAGCGTCAGATCGAAGGCGGCGTCCTCGGTGCTCGGCTGCAGGCGGTCCTGCTCGTCCTGGCGCATCAGCCGCACGGAAACCATGAGGCGGTTGCCGCTGATCTCGGGGATCAGGCCCAGGGCTGGATCGATGCGCAATCGCAGCAGCTGGAAGCTGCGGCCCTGTGGCAGCGTCTGCTGGAAATGGCCGCCGGCGGCGATCACGCGCACGGGCGTGTCGGCGTCGCGCAGCAGCTTGAGCAGCAGGTGGACGGATTCGGCCAGCGGTGCCAGCGTGGCGGCCCAGCGGTGCAGGTCGGCGCGGCGCGCCTCGGCGCTGCGGTGCTGCCAGGCGTAGTAGGCGGGCAGGTCGAACTCGCAGGTGCCGGCGGGGATGCCGGCCCGGCTGCGCACGCTCATCAGCCATTCGTTTTCCGTCAGCGCCTGCCCGGCCTTGCCGGGCAGCGTATGGAGGCTGTTGAAGTGGCGCTCCAATTGGCCGATGACCTCGTCCAGCACCGGTTGCTGGATGGCGGGATTGCCGCGGTAGCTGGCGAACAGCGTCCTGTGCTTGTCCAGGTCGCGCAGCGCATCGGCCTTGAGGTCCGCGCGGGCGGCGACGTCCATCACCTCGAACACCGTCATCAGCGCATAGTGGTGCGACAGCGCCGACTCGCCCGCCACCAGCTCGCCCAGGCGGCGGAACAGGTGCTCGAGCCGCAGGTAGGTCCGGATGCGCTCGTTGAAGGGATATTCGTAGAGGATCACGTGAGTCGGAGGAAGGCCGGCCGACCATCATAGCCTCACGCTGTCTGGCCGCCAGGGGCGGGACGGAGGCCGGCCGGCGTTGACCGCGGGCCTTCGCCGAGCCATCGGCGATGCAGGGTCCGCACGGCGGCATCGAGTTCCTCCAGCGAGATGCCGTCGTTGAAGATGACGGCATCGGCGCAGGCGCGGCGCGCGAGGCGGGTGGCCTGTTGGGCGATCACCGCCTGCACCGTCTCGGGCTGCCAGCCGGAGCGGGCCACCACGCGCTCCAGTTGCGTGGCCTCGCGCGCGTCGACCACCACGACGCGGTCTACCAGGCGCCGCCAGCGGCCCGATTCGACGAGCAGCGGCACGTCGAACACCACGCCCGGGCTGTCTGCCGCGGCGGCGGCCTGTCGATCGCACTCCAGGCCGATCAGCGGGTGGAGGATGGCCTCGAAGCGCCTCTTGGCGGCCGGATCGGCAAAGACGATCTCGCGCATCCGCGCGCGGTCCAGCGCACCCTGCGCATCGATGGCCGCCGGCCCGAATGCACCTTCGATCGCCGGGATGGCAGCGCCGCCCGCGGCGGTGAGCATGCGGGCGATCGCGTCCGTGTCGATGATGGCGACCCCCAGGGCGCGCCACAGCAGCGCCACCGTGCTCTTGCCGCTGCCGATGCCGCCGGTCAGGCCGATGCGCCGCATGGCGAACGCCTCAGTGCGGCAACCCGCCGAGCGGGAAGGCGAAAGGCACCCAGGCGCGCACCGCGGCGGGGCCGATCACCAGGCACAGCAGCCCGGCGCCGGCCAGGAAGGGGCCGAAGGAGATGGGAACGTTCCTGTGGGCCAGCCGGCCGCGGACCAGCAGCAGGCCGCCCAGCAGCGCGCCGACCAGGGAGGACGCCAGCACGATGGCGATGAGGAAGTCCGCACCCAGCCAGGCGCCCAGTGCCGCCAGCAGCTTGAAGTCGCCGTGACCCATGCCTTCCTTGCCGGTGGCGAGGCGGTAGGCGTGGAACACCAGCCACAGGGCCAGGTAGCCGAAGACGGCGCCCCACAGCGCCGACGGGAGCGGCGTCCCGGTCAGCCCCGCCGCCGCGCCGGCCAGGCCCAGCCACAGCAGCAGGTAGTTGAGCGCATCCGGCAGCAGCTGGGTGTCCAGGTCGATCGCGAACTGGCAGATCAGCAGCGCGGCAAAGGCGGCCCACAGCGCCGCCGCCGGCGTCAGCCCGAAGCGCCAGGCGCACAGCGTGAAGAACAGGCCGGTCGCCCCTTCGACCAGCGGGTAGCGCCAGCCGATGCCCACCTTGCAGCCGGCGCAGCGGCCGCGCAGCATCAGGTAGCTGACGAGCGGGATGTTCTCCCACCAGCGGATGCGGTGGCCGCAATGGCCGCAGCGCGAGGCCGGGCGCGCCAGCCCGAGCGGCGGCAGCCTGTCGACCTGCGCCAGGCCCCCATCGGCCGCCTGCACCAGCGGCGCCGGCTGCGCAGACTCCGTGCCGAACACCAGCTGCCACAGCGTGGGCGTGTCCTGCGAAGAGGAGAGGTTGGCCAGCGCGTCGGTCAGCCAGCCCCGGTGCATCATCAGCGGCATGCGATGGATCACCACGTTCAGGAAGCTGCCGATGAGCAGCCCCAGCACGCCGCCCACGGCGGCGTCGATCCACTGCGGCGGCGGCATCAGACCACCTGGCCGAGCTTGAAGATCGGCAGGTACATCGACACCACGATGCCGCCGATGATCCCGCCCAGCACGACGATGATGATGGGCTCCATCAGACTGGACAGGCCGGCGACCATGTCGTCGACCTCCTGCTCGTAGAAGTCGGCCGCCTTGCCCAGCATGTGGTCGATGGAGCCGGATTCCTCGCCGATGGCCGTCATCTGCAGCACCATCGAGGGGAACAGGTTCGCGTTGGTCATCGCCGCCGCCAGGCTGGTGCCGGTGGAGACCTCCTGCTGGATCTTCGCCGTGGCATCCCCGTAGACGGTGTTGCCGGAGGCGCCACCCACCGAGTCCAGCGCCTCCACCAGCGGCACGCCGGCGGCGAACATCGTGGCCAGGGTGCGCGTCCAGCGCGCCACGCAGGACTTGTCGACCAGCGCGCCGAAGATCGGCAGCTTCAGCAGCAGCCGGTCCATGAAGCGCTGCACCTTCTCATTGCGCTTCCAGGCCTGGAAGAAGAAGTAGGTGCCGCCGACCAGCACACCGAAGATCAGCCACCAGTACGAGACGAAGAACTCGCTCACGCCGATGACGAACAGCGTTGGCGCCGGCAGGTCGGCGCCGAAGGAGGTGAACACCTGCTTGAAGGCCGGGATGACGAAGATCATGATGATCGCCACCACCACGAAGGCCACCACGATCACTGCCGTCGGGTACATCAGCGCCGACTTGATCTTGGACTTGACCCCCTCCGTCTTCTCCATGTAGGTGGCGAGGCGGTCCAGCAGGTCTTCCAGGATGCCGGCAGCCTCGCCGGCCTCCACCAGGTTGCAGTAGAGGCTGTCGAAGTACTTCGGGAACTTGCGGAAGGCCACCGACAGGGACGAACCCGTCTCGACGTCGGCGCGGATGTCGTTGAGCAGCCGCGTCACGTTGGGGTTGGCGTTGCCCCGGCCGACGATGTCGAAGGCCTGCAGCAGCGGCACGCCGGCCTTCATCATCGTCGCCAGCTGGCGGGTGAAGATCGCGATGTCCTTGGGCTTGATGGCCTTGCCCGAGCGCACCCGGCGCTTCTTGATCTTGGACGCCAGGATGCCCTGCCGGCGCAGCGTGGCCTGCACCTGGTTTTCACCGGCGGCGCGCATCTCGCCGCGCACGTTCTTGCCGTTGCGGTCGCGGCCTTCCCACTCGTAGATGAATTCCTTGATGTTGCTGCTGCGCTGGGCTGCCGTGGCCATGCGAAATCTCCGGTGCTTATTCGTTGGTCACGCCAACCACTTCCTCGAGCGAGGTCAGTCCCTGCATCACCTTGTGCAGGCCGGACTGCCGGAGCGAGCGGACGCCTTCGCGTTCGGCCTGGGCGGCGATGTCCATGGCACTGCCGTCGCGCAGGATGATCTTCTGGATTTCTTCGCTGACGGGCATGACCTGATAGATGCCGACCCGTCCCTTGTAGCCGCCGCTGCAGGCCGGGCAGCCCACGGGTTTGTAGGGCTTCCAGGTGCCGTCGATCTGCGTGTCCTTGAAGCCGGCATCCAGCAGCGCCTGCTTCGGGATATCCAGCGCCGGCACCTTGCAGTTCACGCACAGCCGGCGTGCCAGGCGCTGGGCGGTGATGAGGATGACGCTCGATGCGATGTTGAAGGGGGCGATGCCCATGTTGCGCATCCGTGTGAGCGTGGTCGGCGCGTCATTGGTATGCAGGGTCGAGAGCACCAGGTGGCCCGTCTGGGCCGCCTTGATGGCGATGTCGGCGGTCTCCAGGTCGCGGATTTCGCCCACCATGATGATGTCCGGGTCCTGCCGCAGGAAGGCACGCAGCGCGGCTGCAAAGGTCAGGCCCGCCTTCTCGTTGACGTTGACCTGGTTGACGCCCGGCAGGTTGATTTCCGACGGGTCTTCCGCCGTGGCGATGTTGACGCCCGGTTTGTTCAGCAGGTTCAGGCAGGTGTAGAGCGACACCGTCTTGCCCGAGCCGGTCGGGCCGGTCACCAGGATCATGCCGTAGGGGCGCTGGATGGCGTCCATCAGGCGCTGCTTCTCGTCGGCGTCATAGCCCAGCGCGTCGATGCCGAGCTTGGCGCTGCTCGGATCGAGGATGCGGATCACGATCTTCTCGCCGAACAGCGTGGGCAGCGTGCTCACCCGGAAGTCTATCACCCGCTCGGGGCCGACCTTGAGCTTCATGCGCCCGTCCTGCGGCACGCGCTTCTCGGAGATGTCCAGTTTGGAGATCACCTTGATGCGCGAGGCCAGCTTGTCCTTGATGAGCACCGGCGGGCTGGCCACCTCGCGCAGTTCACCGTCGACCCGGAAGCGCACGCGGTAGTTGTGCTCGTAGGGCTCGAAGTGGATGTCCGAGGCGCGTGCGCTGATCGCGTCGAGCAGAATCTTGTGCAGGAAACGCACCACGGGTGCGTCTTCCACCTCGGCGATCGACGGGTCGTTTTCCGCGCTTTCGGCAGAGGCATCGTCGAATTCGAACTCGATGCCGACGATGTTGTCGATCGCTTCCGCCGCGCTCGCGGCGGCGGCCTCGACCATGCGCAAGAGCTTGTCGTATTCCGCGATGACCCAGTCCACGCCCATCTGCGACGCGAACTTGATCTTCTCCACCGCCTGCTGGTCGGAGGGATCGGCCGTGGCGACGATCAGGCGGTTGTTGCGCTTGCCCAGCACGACGACGCGGTACGACTGGCACAGCTTGGCGTCCAGCAGATCCTTGGGCAGGCGCTGCGGATCGATGGCGTCCAGGTCCAGCAACGGCGCGCCGAAAGCATTGGACAACGTGTGCGCCAGATCCGCCGCGGACACGGCGCCCGTGCCCGTGAGTTCGGCGATGAAGCTGGTGCGGGCGGTGCGGGACTTCTGGTAGATCTCTTCGGCCACCCTGACCTGGATCTTGCCGGCCGAGACCAGCGCGCGCGCCAGCCCGGGCAGGGCAACGGAAGCGCTTTCCTTGGCAAGAAGGGGATCGGCGGCGGCCATTCAGCGGGTGTAACAAATCGTGAAAATTGATTCACGATCATCGCTGATCGACCCGACCCTGTAAATCGCCAGCCCGCAACACTTTTGCGAAGCATTTTGCATTACATGGCCTCGAATGGTCGGGGTGAGAGGATTCGAACCTCCGGCCTCTACGTCCCGAACGTAGCGCTCTACCAGGCTAAGCTACACCCCGATGGTTGCCAGATGTGATGGACTCGTGCTTTCGTTGGGTAACTTAGGCGCGGCGCTCAAGCAACTGAGCCGCCAATTGTAGCAAAGCTTCGGTGTGCGGATTGGCCGGGAGTACCGAAATGGCATCGACCGCGCGTTGGGCCTCGGCGGCGGCGCACCGGCGCGTGGCTTCCAGTGCCCCGGTCTCACGCACGATCTCCACCAGTTGCGGCAGTTTGTCGACGTCGCCGGTTTCGATGGCGCTGCGCACCAGTGCCCCCTGCTCCGGGCGGCCACGCTGCATGGCGAAGATCAGCGGCAGGGTGGTCTTGCCCTCACGCAGGTCGTCGCCCAGGTTCTTGCCCGTTTCCGCCGTGTCGCCGGCGTAGTCCAGCACGTCGTCGACGACTTGGAAGGCGGTGCCCAGCGCCTGGCCGTAGAGGGCGCAGGCATCCTCCAGTTCGCGCGGCATACCGGCCAGCACCGCGGCCAGGCGGGTGCTGGCCTCGAAGAGCTTGGCCGTCTTGGAGCGGATCACGTGCAGGTAGGCCTGCTCGTCCAGCGAGGCATCGCCCATGTTCATGAGCTGCATCACCTCGCCCTCGGCGATGATGTTGGTGGCCTCGGCCAGGATCTCCATCACCCGCATGTTCCGCGCGTCCAGCATCATCTGGAAGGCGCGGGAATAGAGGAAGTCGCCGACCAGGACGCTGGCGGCGTTGCCGAAGGATTCGTTGGCGGTGGGGCGGCCGCGCCGCAGAGTGGATTCGTCCACAACGTCATCGTGCAGCAGGGTGGCGGTATGGATGAACTCCACCACCGCGGCCAGGTTGAAGCGCTGCGCTCCGCGATACCCCAGCGCCCCGCTCATCAGCAGCAGCAGGGCCGGGCGCAGGCGCTTGCCGCCGGCCGCGATGATGTAGCGGGAGACTTGGCTGACCAGCGGCACCGTGGTCTGCAGGCGTGCCGAGATCACCTTGTCCACCTCTGCCATGTCGTCGGCGATCAGATCGAGACCGGCATGGGCGGCAGACGGGGCGTTGGAGTCGGGCAAGGGGAGGTGCCGGTGGGCCGGCTGTCGGGGAAATGGAAACTGAAACAAATTATAGGGAGGCGTGTGGCAGTCCCTGCCGCAGAGCCGCTCACCCACTGGAACGCCGGAGCCTTGCGTGCTATCATGAAAGGCTTCGCGGAATAAGCCGCGAAGCGTCTTTTCTAAGGTTATAGAAGGATTTTCCCATGTACGCGGTCATAAAAACCGGCGGCAAGCAGTATCGCGTTGCCTCCGGCGAGAAGATCAAGGTAGAACAGATTGCTGCGGACGTTGGCCAGGAAATCGTGATCGACCAGGTGCTGGCCGTCGGCGACGGCAGCGGCATCCGGGTCGGTACGCCCCTGGTGTCCGGCGCCACCGTGACGGCCACCGTGCTGTCGCACGGTAAGCACGACAAGGTGCGCATCTTCAAGCTGCGCCGTCGCAAGCACTACCAGAAGCACCAGGGCCATCGCCAGCAGTTCACCGAACTGCAGATCGGCGCCATCGCCGGCTGATTCCCACAGGAGCAAGACACCATGGCACAGAAAAAAGGTGGCGGTTCCACCCGCAACGGGCGCGATTCCAAGCCCAAGATGCTCGGCGTGAAGGCCTACGGCGGCCAGGTCGTGAGCGCCGGTTCGATCATCGTGCGCCAGCGCGGCACCCGCCTGCATGCCGGCACCAACGTCGGCGTCGGCAAGGACCACACGCTGTTCGCGCTGGTCGAGGGCCGCATTTCGTTCTCGACCAAGGGCGCGTTGAACAGGCACACCGTGAGCGTGACCCCGGTCTGACGCATCACGGAAGGACTTCCCGCAGCCCTTTCGAAAGCCCCGCTCGCCGGGGCTTTTTCGTTTCCGGCCGGCCGGCGGTTTTTGCCGGCGCCATTTGTAAACTGGACCGACCATGAAGTTCGTCGACGAAGCCTTCATCGACATCGCCGCCGGCGACGGGGGGAACGGCTGCGTGTCGTTCCGCCATGAGAAGTTCAAGGAGTTCGGCGGCCCCGATGGCGGCGACGGCGGCCGGGGCGGGCACGTGATCGCGGTGGCCGACCCGAACCTCAACACGCTGGTCGATTTCCGCTTCGCGCGCCGGCATGAGGCCAAGCGGGGCCAGCACGGCATGGGATCGGACATGTTCGGCGCGGCCGGCGACGACGTCGTGCTGCACATGCCGGTGGGCACCCTCGTCAGCGACGCCGAGACGGGCGAGGTGCTGCACGAACTGCTGGTGCCCGGCGAACGCGTCACCCTTGCCAAGGGCGGCGACGGCGGTTTCGGCAACCTGCGCTTCAAGTCCTCCATCAACCGTGCGCCCCGGCAGAAGACGCCCGGCTGGCCGGGCGAGCGCAAAAGCCTGAAGCTGGAGCTGAAGGTGCTGGCCGACGTCGGCTTGCTGGGCATGCCCAACGCCGGCAAGTCGACGCTGATCAGTGCCGTCTCCAATGCCCGGCCGCGCATCGCCGACTATCCCTTCACCACGCTGCATCCCAACCTGGGCGTGGTGCGCATCGGGCCGGAGCAGAGCTTCGTGGTGGCCGACCTGCCCGGTCTGATCGAGGGCGCCTCTGAGGGCGCCGGCCTGGGCCACCTCTTCCTGCGCCACCTGCAGCGCACCCGGCTGCTGCTGCACGTGGTGGATCTGGCGCCCTTCGACGAGGGCGTCGACCCGGTCGTCCAGGCCAGGGCCATCGTCGCCGAACTGAAGAAGTACGACGAGGCGCTGTACCGCAAGCCGCGCTGGCTGGTGCTCAACAAGCTGGACATGATCCCGCAGGAGGAGCGCGAGGCGAAGGTCAGGGACTTCGTCAAGCGCCTGCGCTTCAAGGGGCCGGTGTTCGAGATCTCGGCCCTGACGCGCGAGGGCTGCGAGCCGCTGATGCAGGCGGCCTACCAGCAGGTGCGTGCGCAGCAGCGGGCCGAGCAGCCGCCGGCGCCGGCGGACCTCGACCCGCGCTTCGGCCCGTCGAGCGACTGATCCCACTTGCTTCCGAGACGATGACTTCCAACGTGCCCTCCGCCGCCGTGCTGCGCGATGCCCGCCGCATCGTGGTCAAGGTCGGTTCCAGTCTGGTGACCGACGAAGGCCGTGGCCTGGACGAGCGTGCCATCGGCGAGTGGTGCCGCCAGCTGGCCGGGCTGGTCAAGGCCGGGCGCGAAGTGCTCATGGTGTCCAGCGGTGCCGTGGCCGAGGGCATGAAGCGCCTGGGCTGGACCACCCGGCCCAAGGAGATCAACGAACTGCAGGCCGCCGCCGCCGTCGGCCAGATGGGGCTGGCGCAGATGTACGAGACCAAGCTGCGCGAGAACGGCCTGGGCAGCGCGCAGGTGCTGCTCACCCACGCCGACCTGGCCGACCGCGAGCGCTACCTCAACGCGCGCTCCACCCTGCTCACGCTGCTCGACCTGAACGTCGTGCCGGTCATCAACGAGAACGACACGGTGGTCAACGACGAGATCAAGTTCGGCGACAACGACACGCTCGGCGCGCTGGTCGCCAACCTGGTGGAGGCCGACGCGCTGATCATCCTCACCGACCAGAAGGGCCTCTTCACCGCCGACCCGCGCCGCAACCCGGACGCCGCCTTCGTCCACGTGGGCGAGGCCGGCGATCCGGCGCTGGAGGCGATGGCCGGTGGCGCCGGCTCCAGCATCGGCCGCGGCGGCATGCTCACCAAGATTCTGGCAGCCAAGCGGGCGGCGGGCTCGGGCGCGTCCACCGTCATCGCCTGGGGCCGAGAGCCAGAGGCGCTGCTGCGCCTGGCGCGCGGTGAGGCGATCGGCACCCTGCTGGTGGCGCAGACGGCCAAGCACCAGGCGCGCAAGCGCTGGATGGCCGACCATCTGCAACTGCGCGGCGCGGTCGTGGTCGACCCGGGCGCCGCGGCCAAGGTGCGCACCGAAGGCAAGAGCCTGCTGCCCATCGGCATGGTGGCGGTGGCGGGGGATTTCTCGCGGGGCGACGTGATCGCGGTGCACGACCAGGCGGGCGTGGAACTGGCCCGCGGGCTGGCCAACTATTCGAGCGCCGAGGCGCGCCTGCTGTGCCGCAGGCCCTCCAGCGAATTCGAGCAGCTGCTGGGCTACGCCGGCGAGCCGGAGATGGTGCACCGGGACAACCTGGTGCTGATGTGCGGCGGCTGAGCCCGCGCGGGCGACTGACTCAATACGTCAGGGTTTCCGGCTGCTTGAGCTCGCGCACCATGTCTTCCACCGACAGCCTGGGCGCGTGGCCGCGGCACAGCGCCTGGCGCGCCAGCTCAGCCGTGTAGTTCGAGTTGCGGTAGTCGACGGGCTTCCACTCGGGGGTGGCCACGGCGCTCCAGCCGCTGTCGGTGTAGCGTGCGTAGGTCTTGTATTCCTCGGTGGAGCAGCGCACGCCCTCGTAGAAGGCGTTGACCGTGGCGGTGCCCTCGCGGTAGGCCACCGCCACGTAGCGCACCACGCCGTCGGACGTGATCGTGATGGTCCTGGGGTCGACGCCGAACTTCAGCGACATGTAGGGCGGCATCTCGATCGCCAGCGCCCGCTTGACGTCGAACTGCGGCGGTGCGGGCGCCTCGGCTTCCTTCCACTGAGGCGCCTCGAACGGCTTCATGTGGGGATCTTCGCCGCGCTCGATGCGCACGCGCGCATCCTCTGCCCACGTGGCGGCAGGCGCCAGGGCGGCCAGCGCCAAGGCGGCGCTAGCGTGCAGGAGGGACGTCCAGGGAGCGGATCGGTGCGGGCGCTGCCGCAGGGGGCGAGGAGGCATTTTCAATGACGGAGGAGTTGGGGTCGGGGTCGAAGCTGGCCCCTGGGGGAAGTTCATAGTCGGTCTCGGCTTGCGGTGCATGCGCCGTCCGGTCGGCCGGGCGGACGCGCATGCCGCTGCGCAGGTAACGGTTGCGCGCGTCCTGCCGGGGCAGGAAGCGGGCCAGTTCAGTCAGCGCCATCTCATAGACGCCGCGTTTGAATTCGACGACCACGTCCAGCGGCACCCAGTAGTCGTGCCAGCGCCAAGCGTCGAATTCCGGGTGGCTGGTAGCGCGCAGGTTCAGATCCCAGTCGTGGCCGGTGAGTTGCAGCAGGTACCAGATCTGCTTCTGGCCCTTGTAGAAGCCGCGTGCGTCGCGGCGGATGTAGCGCTCCGGCACGGTGTAGCGCAGCCAGTCGCGCGTGCGCGCGACGATGCGTACGTGCTCGGGCAGCAGCCCCACTTCCTCGTGGAGCTCTCGGAACATCGCCTGTTCGGGTGTTTCTCCCCGATCGATCCCGCCTTGCGGAAACTGCCAGGAGTGGGTGCGGATGCGTTTGCCCCAAAAGACCTGGTTTTTCTGGTTGAGCAGGATGATGCCGACGTTCGGCCTGAAGCCGTCCCGGTCAAGCATAATCAAACCCCAATTCTTGAACTGGTTCGATTATGCATAGATGCATGCCCCGTGGCATGCATCCGATCGGACCACCCCAGGGGCCGCGCTCGCGGCCCCGCTCGTTTCTACTGCACGTTCCTGACCGCGACCGATGAAAGCGTCCCGATTCCTCGTCTCCACCCTCAAGGAAGCGCCGGCCGATGCCGAGGTGGCCAGCCACCGGCTGATGACCCGCGCCGGCATGATCAAGAAGCTGGGCGCCGGCATCTACACCTATATGCCGATGGGCCTGCGCGTGATCCGCAAGGTCGAGGCCATCGTGCGCGAGGAGATGAACCGCGCCGGCGCCATCGAGCTGACCATGCCGGTGGTGCAGCCGGCCGAGCTGTGGCAAGAGACCGGCCGCTTCGGGAAGATGGGCCCGGAACTGCTGCGCATCCGGGACCGGCACGAGCGCGACTACGTCGTCCAGCCGACCAGCGAGGAGGTGGTGACCGACATCGCCCGGCAGGAGATCCGCAGCTACAAGCAACTGCCGAAGAACTTCTACCAGATCCAGACCAAGTTCCGCGACGAGCGGCGGCCGCGCTTCGGCCTGATGCGCGGGCGCGAATTCGTCATGAAGGACGCCTACAGCTTCGACCGCGATGCCGAGGGCGCCAAGGCCAGCTACCAGGTGATGGCGCAGGCCTACCGCGCCGCCTTCGACCGCTTTGGCCTGCGTTACCGCGCCGTGGCGGCCGACAGCGGCGCCATCGGCGGCGACCTGTCGGAGGAGTTCCAGGTGATCGCGGCCACGGGCGAGGACGCGATCGTCTACTGCCCCGACAGCGACTACGCCGCCAACATTGAGAAGGCCGAGGCGCTGGCGCCTGCCGGGCCGCGTCCGGCGCCGGCGCGGGCGCTGTCGAAGACGCCGACGCCGGGCAAGGCCACCTGCGCTGACGTGGCCGAACTGCTGGGCGTGCCGCTGGCCGCCACCGTCAAGTCGCTGGTGCTGGCGACCGACGAGGTGGACGAAGCCGGCAACGCCAAGGGTGCGCAGGTCTGGCTGCTGCTGCTGCGCGGCGACCACGACATGAACGAGGTGAAGGTCGGCAGGCTGCCGGGCTTCGAGGGCGGCTGGCGCTTCGCCACGCTGGCCGAGATCGAGGCGCACTTCGGCTGCAAGCCCGGCTACCTGGGGCCCCTGAACCTGCGCAAGCCGGTGAAGCTGGTGGCCGACCGCGAGGTGGCGGTGATGGCCGACTGGATCTGCGGTGCGAACGAGCCCGACTTCCACATCACCGGCGTCAACTGGGGCCGCGACCTGCCCGAGCCTGCGCTGGTGGCCGACCTGCGCAACGTGGTGGCGGGCGATCCCTCGCCGGACGGCAAGGGCGTGCTGGCCATCGAGCGCGGCATCGAAGTGGGCCATGTGTTCTATCTCGGCACCAAGTACAGCAAGACGATGAACGCCACCTTCCTCGAAGAGGACGGCAAGCCGCGCTTCCTGGAGATGGGCTGCTACGGCATCGGCATCACCCGCCTGCCGGCCGCGGCCATCGAGCAGAACCACGACGAACGCGGGATCATCTGGCCCGACGCCATTGCGCCCTTCACCGTGGTCGTGTGTCCCATCGGCATGGACCGCAGCGAGGCAGTCAAGGCCGAGGCCGAACGCATCTACTCGGAGCTGCTGGCAGCCGGCGTGGACGTGATCCTGGACGACCGCGGCGAGCGCCCGGGCGCCATGTTCGCCGACTGGGAGCTGATCGGCGTGCCGCACCGCGTCACCATCGGCGACAAGGGCCTGAAGGACGGCGTGGTGGAGTACCAGCATCGCCGCGACACGGCCGCCGCCAGGGTGCCGGCGGCCGAGGCGGTGGCCTTCGTGAAGGGCCGGCTGGCGGTATGAGCATGGCGCCCTCGCGCCGCCGGTGGCTGCTGCATGCGGCGTCGCTGCCGGTGGCGCTGGGCGCGTCGCGCCGGGCGCTCGCCGGCGCCCAGATCGAGGAGCCGCTGGCCGACGCCGTGCGCACCGCACTGTCCTCGGCCATCCACAACGCCGCGCCGCCGGTGCCCGAGTTCAACGACACCGAGTCGCGCCTGCGCTACCTGCGCTGGCTGGGCGCCATGGGCGACCGCATCTGGCGCAAGGTGCCCGACCGGCAGACCCGCCTCGACCTGCTGCAGACCATCTGGTACGAAGCGCGCCGCGCCGGGCTGGACGTGAGCCTGGTGCTGGGCCTGATCCAGGTCGAGAGCAATTTCCGCAAGTTCGCCGTCTCCAGCGCCGGCGCGCGCGGGCTGATGCAGGTGATGCCCTTCTGGACCCGGGTGATCGGCGACGGCAACCCGGCCGTGCTGTTCCACATGCAGACCAACCTGCGCTTCGGCTGTGTGATCCTGCGCCACTACATCGACCGCGAGCGCGGCGACCTGTTCATGGCGCTCGGCCGCTACAACGGCAGCCGCGGCCGCGCGCCGTACCCCAGCGCGGTGTTCGCCAACCAGCGCAACTACGTATTCGACGGCCGCGCGCCGGCGGTGGCCGCCGCCGGTTGACCTCCGCGCCCCGGGCGCCGCCGAGGCCAGCCCGCTCCCGGCGCTACTGCACGAAGCCGATGCGGCCGCGCCCCGCGCCCGGGCCGCGCGGCAGGTCGTCCACCTGCACGTCCTCGCGGCGGTCCAGGCGGGCGTTGCCGAAGCCGGTCATCAGCGCGCGTCGCATCTCGCGCGGGGCCAGCGCGGCCAGCGCGTCGAGCAGGTCGTCGGCCGGCTCGGCGGCGAACTGGCGGCCCCAGTCGTGTTCGCCACGGATGGCGGCATACAGGTTGCGCCCGATGCGCCGCGCCTGCTCGGGCGAGGGCGCCTCGATCCCGAACACGTTCATCCGGTTGAGGATCGGCTCGGGCACGGCGCGCTCGTCGTTGGCGGTGGTGATCCAGATCACCTGGCTGGCGTCGATGGGGACTTCGGCGAACTCGTCGACGAAGCTCTGCGCGGTGTCGTGCTCCAGCAGCGAGTACAGCGCGCCCAGCGGGTCGTACTGCGCGTCGCCGCTGGCCTTGTCGATCTCGTCCACCACGATCACCGGGTTGGCGTACTGGCCGTCCACCAGCGCCTCGAAGACCTTGCCGGGGCGCGAGCCCTTCCACTGCGCGCTGGCGCCCGAGAGCAGCCAGCCGGCCGTCATGGAGCTCATCGGCACCAGTTGCATGCCGGTGCCCAGCAGCGCGGCCAGCCGGCGTGCGAAGTGCGTCTTGCCGATGCCCGGCGGGCCCAGCAGCAGCATGGGCGTGACCTCCAGGCCGTCATGGCAGTCCTGCGCCAGGGCGACGTGGCGGCGCACGTCGTCCAGCGGCTCGGTGAAGTTGGGCAACTCGTCGTAGAGGGCGGCCATGTCGGGCACGCCGCTGGGCTTGACCTGGAAGCGCTCGGGGCCGCGCTCGAGCATGCGCTCGTAGGTGCTGCGCAGGTGCTCGTGCTCGCGTTCGGGCAGCTTGGCCAGCCTGCGTTCGACCTCGTGCGTCTGGTAGACGCTGCGCAGTTGCGCCACGGGCAGCTGGAAAGGCGCATCGGCTGGAACGAGACTGCGGGATTCCATGGACACCTCCGAATCGAATTCGCGTGGGACAGAGCATAAGCCGTGCCCATGTGCCCGTAGATTGGAGGGGCACGGCCTGCTCGCGAGTGTGAATACAATGCAATTAATTCTCATTTGGTCGATGAGCCCATCTTCTCTTCCCGCTGGGCATCGGGCGCAGGAGGGGCAATATGGGGACTGCGGAGATCGTGCTTCAGCAAGGGGTCGAAGACCTGTACGCCGGCCATCACGGCTGGTTGCAGGGCTGGCTGCGCCGCAGGCTCGGCAACGCCTGCGATGCGGCCGATCTGGCGCATGACACCTTCGTGCGCGTCATGGCGTCGCGGCGCCTGCCTGCTCACTTGGGCGAGGAACCACGCGCGCTGTTGACCCATGTCGCGAAAGGGCTGGTCATCGACCATTGGCGGCGCCAGGAAGTGGAGCGCGCCTACCTCGGCGCGCTGGCCCATCTGCCCGAACCCGAGGCCCCATCGTCCGAAGCGCGGCTGCTCATCATCGAGGCACTGATGCGCATCGACACCATGCTTGCCAGCCTTCCCGCCCGCACGCGAGAGATCTTCCTGATGGCTCAGCTCGACGGCCTGACGCTGAAGCAGATTGCAGGGTGCACGCAAATGCCGGTCATCACCGTGCGCCGCCATATCCACAAGGCGCTGGTGGCCTGCATGGCTGCCGCCTGACGCCGACAACGACGAAGAACGCTGCCCGATGCCGGCCACCGCGACGCCTGATGCCAGCCTGCTCAAGGAGGCGGCTGATTGGGCCATGGTCTTCCAGTACGACTCGCCCGCCGAGGAGCGGTACCAGGCTTTCGAGCGCTGGCGCCGGCAGAGCCCTGCGCACGAGCGCGCCTGGGCGCGCGCGCAGGCGGTCTTCCATACCTTCGGCCAAGTGCCGGCCGATCTTGGCAAGGAGACGCTCAGGAGCCTGGAGCGCAGCCAGGGCAGGCGGCGCAGCCTGCGCCTGTTGAGCACGCTGCTGGTGGCGGCGCCGGCCGGCTGGCTGGCCTGGCGCCA
>JASGDG010000004.1:0-2549 GCA_047607325.1 Xenophilus sp.
CGCGCTACGACAAGACGGCTCGTAACTTCCTGGGCGCCATCCATCTGGCTGCAACTGTGATTTGGCTGACCTGACAGCGACTGACTACTGGACTGCTCGGGATTCAATTGATGACACGCCCTAGTCTCTCCTTCATTTCCAAGGACTTTTCAGGAGCCGGCCTTGAATCTTGAACTCGACGCCTACGACACCCGCATCCTGGCCGAGCTGCAGGCCGACGCCCGGCTCTCGATGGCCGAGCTGGGCCGCCGCGTGCACCTGAGCCAGCCGGCCGTGACCGAGCGCGTGCGCAAGCTCGAATCGGCCGGCGTCATCACCGGCTACCGCGCCTCGGTGGACCTGGCGAAGCTGGGCTACGGCATTCGCGCCATCGTGCGCGTCGGCCGCGCCGAGTACGCCCGCGTCGTCAAGCTGGTGCGCGAGACGCCCGAGTGCGTCAGCGCCTACAACGTGACCGGCGAGGACAGCTGGATCATCGAGATCGCCGTGATCGACGTGGCGCACCTGGACGCGGTGGTCACCAAGTTCTGCCTGCTCACGGAGACGGCGACCTCGATCATCCTGAACCCGGCGCGCGAGCACCAGCCGATGCTGCCGGCCCGGCCGAGCGACGTGAAGCCGCCGGTGAAGAAGGTGGTCAACGCGTAGCGGCGAGCCGGCCGAAGGCTTCGACCACCTCCGGCGGCGCCTGCACCAGCTCGATCAGCACGCCCTCGCCGGAGATGGGAAATGCCTCGTTGCCCTTGGGGTGCAGGAAGCAGATGTCGAAGCCCGCGGCGCCCTGGCGGATGCCGCCGGGCGCGAAGCGCACGCCCTGCGCCGTCAGCCACTCCACGGCCTTCGGCAGGTCGTCGATCCACAGGCCGAGGTGGTTGAGCGGCGTGGCGTGCACGGCCGGCTTCTTCTCGGGGTCCATCGGCTGCATCAGGTCCACCTCGACCTTGAACGGCCCCTCGCCGATGGCGCAGATGTCCTCGTCCACGTTCTCGCGCTCACTCTTGAAGGTGCCGGTGCGCGCCAGGCCCAGCATGTCCACCCACAGCGTGGCCAGGCGCTGCTTGTCGGGACCGCCGATGGCGATCTGCTGGATGCCCAGCACCTTGAAGGGCCGTGTCGTCGTCGTGTTCATTCACAGGCTCCCTCGGATGCCACGGTGTCGCGGCCGCGCAGGCCGAGCTTGGCGAGCAGCTGCCGGTCGGCCTCCACGTCGGGGTTGCCGGTGACCAGCAGCTTGTCGCCGTAGAAGATCGAGTTGGCGCCGGCCAGGAAGCACAGTGCCTGCACCGCCTCGCCGAGCTGCTGGCGGCCGGCCGACAGGCGCACGCGCGCCTTCGGCATCAGGATGCGGGCCACCGCGATCACGCGCACGAAGTCCAGCGGGTCGATCGGCTCGCTGTCGGCCAGCGGCGTGCCGGGCACGCGCACCAGGCTGTTGATGGGCACCGACTCCGGGTACGGCTCCAGGTTGGCCAGCTGCGCCAGCAGGCCGGCGCGGTGCACCGGCGCCTCGCCCATGCCGACGATGCCGCCGCAGCACACGCTGATGCCGGCCGCGCGCACGTGGACCAGGGTGTCGAGCCGGTCCTGGTAGCTGCGGCTGTCGACGATGTCGCTGTAGTACTCGGGCGCGGTGTCGAGGTTGTGGTTGTAGTAGTCCAGGCCGGCGTCGCGCAGGGCCTGCGCCTGGTGCGCCTCCAGCATGCCCAGCGTGGCGCAGGACTGCAGGCCCAGGCCCTTCACCGCCTGCACCAGCTCGGCCACCTTCTCGATGTCGCGGTCCTTCGGCGCGCGCCAGGCGGCGCCCATGCAGAAGCGGGTGGCGCCGGCGTCCTTGGCGGCCTGCGCGGCGCGCGTCACCTCCTCCACGCTCATCAGCTTCTGCACCTTCACGCCCGTGTCGAACTCGGCCGACTGCGGGCAGTAGCCGCAGTTCTCGGGGCAGCCGCCGGTCTTCACCGACAGCAGCGTCGCCAGTTCGATGTCGCCCTCGGGCCAGTGCTCGCGGTGCACCGCCTGAGCGCGGAACAGCAGCTCGTTGAAGGGCAGATCCAGCAGGGCCTGCACCGCCTCAACCGACCATCGCAGCGCGTGCCGCGGCGGCGCCTTCGCCGGCCGGTGCAGCGCGACGGGCCGCCCGGCCACCTTCGCCATGTCGATGCCGCCCGCCGTCATGCGAACTCCATGATCACCTGGTCCACCGCCAGCGACTCGCCCTGGGCGGCGGCGATCCTGCCGACCACGCCGTCCTGCGCGGCGAACAGCACGTTCTCCATCTTCATCGCCTCGATGACGGCCAGCTTCTCGCCGGCCTGCACCTGCTGGCCTTCCTTGACGGCCACGTCCACCAGCAGGCCCGGCATCGGCGAGAGCAGGAACTTGCTCAGGTCCGGCGGCGCCTTGTAGGGCATCAGCGCCAGCAGGCGCGCGCCCAGCGGCGAGAGCACCATCGCCTCGATCTGCGTGCCGTTGTGCTGCACGCGCAGCGCCAGCGGGTTCTTGCCGGCGCCGCGCTCCACCTGCGCGGTGAAGGGCTGGCCGTTGACGCGGCC
>JASGDG010000005.1:0-6007 GCA_047607325.1 Xenophilus sp.
ATGCATGGCCGGGCCGACGTTGCATCGCAATATCCGCCATTGGAAGGCACGGGCCATCAGCTGCGGCATACGGTGGCGGCCGCAGCCCAGCAGCAACTGCCCATGAGCGCTGTGGCAGACCAGTTGGACTTCAGCCCCTCTGCATTCAGTCGGCTGTCCACCATCAGGTGAGGATGCGAGCGGTGCCCTGACGCTGCCAGGGCCGAACAAGCAGCAGTAGCGCAATGCCTGCCAGCACGAAGCCCGCGATCATCAATGTGGCCATGGGCTTGGCACTGTTGGTCCCAAACAGGCCCACCAAGGGCGCTGCGACTGCACCCAACAGGCATTGGCCTGCGCCCAGCAGGGCTGAAGCGCCGCCCGGCGCATGCGGTGCGGCGGCCTGGCCCGCTGCCATCGATGCGGGAAACAACAGTCCGAGCGCCAGCATGGCCAAGAACAGCGCAACGAGCACAGGCACCAACGCACCGGCCAGCAGCCATTGCGCGACAGCAGACAACACGCCCAGCACGACGCCGACGATCAGGAAGCTGTGCAGCGGCGTGTGCTTCGACAAGACCCCGAACAGCGCACCGCCGACCAGCATGCCCAAGGCGTTCAGGCCGAACAGCAGGCTCGTCGTCCATTCGGACAGGCCAAAGAGGCCCTGGAACACGAAGGATGCCGCGGCGAGATAGCTGAACAACGCCACGGTCGAGCACGCAAAGACCAGGACGTAGCCGACGAAGGCCCGTTGTTTGAGCAGCGCGCCCATCATGCGGAAGACTTCAGTCAGGCTGCCCCCATGTCGGCGTTCGGGCGGCAAGGATTCCGGCACGCGTGCCTGGGTCGCCAAGGCCAGCAGCACGCCCAACGCAGCCAGGACGGCGAAGATCAGGCGCCACGACCCGATGCCGAGCAGCAAGCCACCCAGTAGCGGTGCCAGGATGGGGGCGATGGCAAAGATCATCGTCAACGCTGAAAAGCGCCTAGCGGCCTCCGGGCCGTTGTACCAGTCCCCGATGACCGCACGCGCGAGCACCATGCCGACGGCACCCGCCACGCCTTGCAGCAAGCGCGCGACCGCCAGAACACCCGCATCGGGTGCGAGGGCGCAGGCCGCGGAGAACAAGGCGAACAGCCAGGCTCCGGCGATCAACAGCTTGCGCCTGCCGGTGCGATCACTGATTGGCCCGAGCAGAAGCTGCCCAAGCACCAGGCCCAGCATATAGGCCGCGATGCTCGACTGGATGAACGAACCGGTGGCCGACAGCTCGTTCGCCATGGCCGGGAAGGCTGGGATGTACATGTCCGTCGCCAGAGGCGTGAGCCCCGTGAGCGCGGCCAGGATCACGATGGCCACCCCTGCCTGGGCTGGGGGCTGACGATCATGGAGGGGACTCGATGCCATGCAGGACTCCTTTTTGTATATGTTCTTTATTGATTTAATCATAGACTATTTGAAATTCATTTGTAGTCTTATGACTTGCGAAGGTCAAGCAGAAGGAGAGATCCCGCTCCGCGGCTGGATCAGCCGGCTATAGTTCATGAATGAACAGATGGATGGTGTTGGAGCAGAGATGATCGATGTGACCCCCACGGATGAGATCGTGGAGGCATGGCGCAAAGCACGCCCCGACCTGGATACGCATGCCATGGCCGTGTTTGCCCGGCTGGAGCGGGTCCGCATGCTTCACGACCTGGATCTGGGTGCGCTGCGTGATGCCGCACCGCTCAGTGCGCCCGAACTGGATGTGATGGTGATCCTGCGCCACATGGAAGAACCCGTCATCGCGCGTCGCATCGCCAGCCTGCGTGGCTGTTCACGTGGGGCGATGAGCAACATCCTCAGCAAGCTGGAGGAGCGCGGCTACATCACACGCACGGAGAACCCTGTAGACCGCAGGGCCAGCCTGGTGCGTCTCTCGACCGAGGGAGCTGACGTTGTCGATCAGCTTTATCCCCGACAGCTCGCGGTTGAGGCGGCCCAACTGGCGCCGCTTTCGGAAGACGAGCGCAAGAAGATCATCGAAGCGCTGGACCTGCTCACCAGAGTATTGGAGTTGCGGGCCCCCCGCACCTAGGGCGTGTCATCCATCGAATCCGCCCCCTGTGGCATGGGAGTCCCCCATCAAGCCAGCCACACCATGGCTGCTGCCAGATGGATGCCACCGAGGAAGTTGCGCGCTGTCTTGTCCATAGCGCGTCACGGCCACGGGCACCTTGGCGCTGTCGGCCCTGGTGTTCGTCGCGTTGCCGACCGCCACGGTCAGCGCTGCGCTGCTCGCGCATGCACGCAGGCGACGGCATGCCGCTGCGCGCCTATGGATTCAGCACGCTGTCTTGGGCTGGCGCCCTGTGCGCGCTGACGGCGCAGGCGGCCTTCATCGCGCAGCGCGCCGGCTCACTCCAGCGTCAGCTTCTGCTTCTTGACCACGTCCTGGTAGACGGCGAACTCGGCCTTGATCTGCTCGCTGAACTGCTCGGGCGTGTTGGCCACGATGAGGGAGCCGGTGTCCTCGATGCGCTTCCTGACGGCCGGGTCCTCCAGCGCCTTCCTGGTGCCGGCGCTGATCCGGTCGACCACCTCCTTGGGCAGGCCCTTGGGGCCGAGGATGCCGTAGTAGGCCATGCGGTTGACCGGCTCCAGGCCCACTTCCTTGAAGGTCGGGACGTTGGGCAGTTCCTTCAGGCGCTGGGGCGCGGCCACCACGATGGGGACCAGCCTGCCCGACTTGATGAAGGGCATGGTCGAGGGCAGGTTGTCGAACATGATCGGCACCTGGCCGGCCACCACGTCGTTGAGCGCCGGGCCGGCGCCGCGGTAGGGGATGTGCGTGACGAAGGTGTTCGTCAGGCTCTTGTACAGCTCCATCAGCAGGTGGCCGATGCCGCCGGTGCCCGACGAGGCATAGGAA
The DNA here is from genome assembly GCA_047607325.1 of Xenophilus sp. Taxonomy (GTDB): domain Bacteria; phylum Pseudomonadota; class Gammaproteobacteria; order Burkholderiales; family Burkholderiaceae_C; genus Xenophilus. Next base: position 2,898 of record JASGDG010000005.1, read on the forward strand.
TACTTGCCGGGGCTCTTCTTCAGCTCGGCGATGAAGCCGGCGTAGTCCTTGGCCGGAAAGCCGGGGTTGACGGCAATGATGTTGGGCGTGGCCGCGATGTTGATGATGGGCGTGAAGTCGGCGACCGGGTTGTACGGCGTCTTGGGGTTGATGGCCGGGTTGGCGGCCGTGCTCGACACGGTGGCCACGCCCAGCTTGTAGCCGTCGGGCGCGGCGCGCGCCGTCTCGTACGCGCCCACCACGCCGCCGCCGCCGGCCTTGTTGACCACGACCACCGGCTGGCCGAGCGTCTTGCCCAGCGGCTCGGCGATCACGCGGGCCACGATGTCGGTGGTGCCGCCGGGCGCGAAGGGCACCTGCAGTTCGATGGGCTTGTCGGGATAACCCTCGGCCCGGGCGGTGGAGGAAACCAGGGCGGCCAGCGCGGTGACGCCGGCCAGGGCCATCCATTGGCGACGTTGCATCATCGGAACTCCTTGTGAAAGGGCATTGGAGGGACGCGTCCGGGCACCGGGCGCGAATCAGGCCCGCATGCTAGCGGCTCCGCGGACGCCCCCATGCCCTGGATTACCCAAGGACGGCGCCGCTTATGCTCGATCGGGTGAACTATGCCCAATTGCTGTTTCCCGACTTCTCGCTGATCGCCTGCGGCTGGCTGCTGTGCCGCTTCACGGCGCTGGACCGCCGGGTGTGGGACCCGGTCGAGAGCCTGGTCTACTACTTCCTCTTTCCGGTCCTGCTGTTCCACTCGATCGCGCGCAGCCCGATCGACTTCGGCGCCACCTCGCACCTGCTGATCGGCGGCCTGGGCATCAGCCTGGCCGGCGTCGTGCTGGCCTACGCCCTGCCCCGGCTGCCCGGCCTGCGCGGGCGCATCGACCGGCGCGACCACGCGGCCAGCGCGCAGGTGGCCTTCCGCTTCAACTCCTTCATCTGCCTGGCGATGGCCGAGCGGCTGGCCGGCGCCGAGGGGCTGCTGCTGATCGCGGTGCTGATCGGCGTGTGCGTGCCGCTGATGAACGTGGCGGCGGTGTGGCCGATGGCGCGGCACGCGGATGCGGGCTTCCTGGGCCAGCTGGCGCGCAACCCGCTCATCATCGCCACCGCCACGGGGCTGCTCGCGAACGTGCTGGGCCTGGGCATTCCCGCCTGGCTGACGCCGACCTTCACCCGCATCAGCGGCGCCTCGCTGCCGCTGGGGCTGATGGCCGCTGGCGCCGGCATGCAGTTCGCCAGCCTGGCGCGCGGCAAGGCGCTGGCGGTGTCGGTGCTCGCCATCCGGCACCTGCTGCTGCCGCTGACCGGCTGGGGGCTGGTGCAGCTGCTGCGCCTGGCGCCGGCACAGGCGGCCGTGCTGCTGGCCTTCTCGGCCGCGCCGACCGCCTCCAGCGTCTATGTGCTGGCCGCGCGCATGGGCTACAACGGGCCTTTCATCGCCGGGCTGGTGACGCTGTCGACGCTGCTGGGCATGCTGAGCCTGCCCTTCGCGCTCAGCCTGCGGTAGCGGCAGGTTCCTGCGCCAGCGCCCAGGCCACGTGCTCGCGCACCAGCGCGCTCGGGTGCCCGCTCCGCGTGGCCAGCGCGCGGCCCGCCTCCGGCTCGCCGGCGCGCAACGCGTTGCCCAGCGCCACGGCGATGTTGCGCAGCCAGCGCTCGTGGCCGATGCGGCGGATCGGGCTGCCCTCGGTGCGCGCCAGGAAGGCCGGCTCGTCCCAGGCGAAGAGCTGCGCCAGGGTGCCGCCGGCGAGTTCCGGGCGCGCGTCGAAGTCCGGCAGGCGGCTGCGGCGCGCGAACTTGTTCCACGGGCAGGCGAGCTGGCAGTCGTCGCAGCCGTAGATGCGGTTGCCCATGGGCGCGCGCAGCGGCTCGGGGATCGGCCCCCTGTGCTCGATGGTGAGGTAGGAGATGCAGCGCCGCGCGTCGAGCCGGTGCGGCGCCACGATGGCCTGCGTCGGGCAGACGTCGATGCAGGCGCTGCAGCGGCCGCAGTGCGCGCTCACCGGCTCGCTGGCCGGCAGGGCCAGGTCCACGTAGATCTCGCCGAGGAAGAACATGGAACCGGCCTCGCGGTCCAGCACCAGCGTGTGCTTGCCGCGCCAGCCCTGGCCGCTGCGCGAGGCGAGCTCGGCCTCCAGCACCGGCGCCGAGTCGGTGAACACGCGGTGGCCGAAGGGGCCGAGCTCCGCCGCCAGCCGGTCGGCCAGCTTCTGCAGGCGCATGCGCAGCACCTTGTGGTAGTCGCGGCCGCGGGCGTAGACCGACACGACCGCCTCGCCCGGACGCGCGAGGCGGTCGAACTCGACGCGCTGCCAGCCGTCCGGCGTGGCGCGCGGCAGGTAGTCCATGCGCGCCGTGATCACGCTCACCGTGCCGGGCACCAGCTCGGCCGGGCGCGCGCGCCGCAGGCCGTGGGCCGCCATGTAGTCCATGTCGCCGTGGAAGCCGTCGGCCAGCCAGCGCGCCAGGCCGGGCTCCGCGCTCGACAGATCGATGCCCGCCACGCCGATTTGGGAGAATCCCAGTTCGCGCGCCCATGCACGCAGCCGAGTGACGAGTTGAGTACCGACGACCACCCGCCGATTCTAGGAACGCCCCTTCACGCGCACTGGCGCGACGAGGAAGACACCGGCGCCTTCGCACGCCGCATCGCGGACGCGATGACGCGGCAGCCCGCGCTGCGCGAGCTGTTCATCGCGCTGCACGGCGAGCTAGGCGCGGGCAAGACCACCTTCGTGCGCCACCTGCTGCGCGCGCTGGGCGTGCAGGGCCGCATCAAGAGCCCGACCTACGCGGTCGTGGAACCGCACGCGGGCGCCGATGATCTGCCGGTGCACCACTTCGACTTCTACCGCTTCAGTGATCCGCGCGAATGGGACGACGCGGGCCTGCGCGAGCTCTTCGCGGGGCCGGGGCTGAAGCTGGCGGAGTGGCCCGGAAACGCTGCGGGGTGCATCCCCACTGAGGACATCGCTATTAAAATAGAAGCAATGAGCGACCACGACACACGCCATGCCACGCTGAGCGCCCACACCGCCCGCGGCCGCGCGCTGCTGGACCGGCTGGGCCTGCCGGGCGGCGGCGCATGAGGCCCGGCCGCCCCCTGGCGCAGG
>JASGDG010000006.1:0-2567 GCA_047607325.1 Xenophilus sp.
CTGCCGCGCCAGGGCGCGGGCCTCCTCCAGCGGCGCGGCGCTGGTGCGGGTGGCCAGGCCCAGCGCCGCGGCCTCCGCGCCTTCCACGATGCGGCCGGTGTAGACCAGCTCGCGCAGCACGTCGCCGCGCACGAGCGGCGCCAGCAGCGCGCAGCCGGCCATGTCGGGCACCAGGCCCCACCGGATCTCCATGACGCTGAGCTTCGCGTCGGGCGCGGCGATGCGCACGTCGGCACCCAGGGCGACCTGCAGGCCGCCGCCGAAGGCCACGCCGTGCACGGCGGCGATGACGGGCACCGGCAGCTCGCGCCAGCCCCAGGCCACATGCTGGAAGCGGTTGGCGATGCCGTGGCTGCGCGCCTCCAGGTCGCCGGTGCCGGAGGCGCCGCCGTCCTGCGCCGTGCCGGCCATGCTGCCCAGGTCCAGCCCGGCGCAGAAGGCGCGGCCTTCGCCGTGCAGCACCACGGCGCGCAGGCCGGGCGCGTCGCGCAGGTGGGCGATGGCCTCGTTGAGGGCGTCGAACATCGCCGGGTCCAGCGCGTTCATCTTGTCGGGGCGGGCCAGCATCACGTCGGCGATGCCGGCGTCGTCGATGTGCAGGCGCACGCGGTCGGGGCGGGGGAGGGTCATGTCTCGGCGGGTGGGCGAAAGGGAGTGCCGTTGTAGCCGGCCGGCGCTCATCGGGCAATCGCGCGCTGTCGCCTGCGCCCGTTCGGTGCGGAGGAACCCCCGGGCGCCGCCATGGCGCTGACACGCGCCTGTCACGCCCGCCGCCGAGGATGTCCGGCAGCCACACCCGACACTTCAACCTCCGCCTCCCACCATGAACACGCTCAACGCGGCCGCCACGCTGCCGGCTGGGGCCAGGCCCGCCGCCGCGCGCCCCCGGCTCGATGCCCGCCCCAGTCTGGTGACGGTCATCGTCTTCGTCGGCCTGCTCGCGGCGGGCCTGCTGTACACCGCCTGGAGCCTGCAAAGCGACGTGCGCTCCGCCGGCGGTCCGGCGACCACCACCTGGGTGCCCTACCTGCTGCTGGGCGTGGCGCTGCTGATCGCGCTCGGCTTCGAGTTCGTCAACGGCTTCCACGACACCGCCAACGCGGTGGCCACCGTCATCTACACGCATTCGCTGCCGCCCAACGTGGCGGTGGTCTGGTCGGGCCTGTTCAACTTCATCGGCGTGCTGCTCTCCAGCGGCGCGGTGGCCTTCGGCATCGTCGCCCTGCTGCCGGTGGAGCTGATCCTGCAGGTCGGCTCCAGCGCCGGCTTCGCGATGGTGTTCGCGCTGCTGATCGCCGCCATCCTGTGGAACCTGGGCACCTGGTGGCTGGGCCTGCCGGCCTCGTCCTCGCACACGCTGATCGGTTCGATCATCGGCGTGGGCGTGGCCAACGCGCTGATGCACGGCCGCGACGGCACCAGCGGCGTGGACTGGGGCCAGGCCGCCAAGGTCGGCTACTCGCTGCTGCTGTCGCCGCTGGTCGGTTTCATCTGCGCCGCGCTGCTGCTGGTCGTGCTGCGCAAGCTCGTCAGGAACCGCGCGCTGTACGACGAGCCGCACGGCGAGACGCCGCCGCCGTGGTGGATCCGCGGCCTGCTGATCCTCACCTGCACCGGCGTGTCCTTCGCGCACGGCTCGAACGACGGGCAGAAGGGAATGGGCCTGATCATGCTGATCCTGGTGGGCACCGTGCCGATGGCCTACGCGCTCAACCGCGCCATGCCGGCGCAGGAGGTGACGCAGTTCGTCGCCGTCGCCGAGTCGGCGCAGCGCGCCCTGCAGCAGCAGGCCGGCGGCATGACGGCCACCCCGGCCGCGGCACGCGAGACGCTCACCGGCTTCGTGCGCACGCAGGCCTTCACGCCGGCGCTGGTGCCGGCGCTGGCCGAAGCGGCCGGCAGCATCGGCGAGCAGGTGCGCACGCACGGCTCGCTGGCGCACCTGCCGGCCGGGGTGGTGGCGAACGTGCGCAACGACATGTACCTGGTGTCGGAAGCGCTGCGCCACCTCGACAAGTCCGGCGCGGTGCCCTTCGACGCCGACGCGAAGGCGCGGCTGGCCGCGCTCCGGCAGGAACTGGACGACGCCACCAAGTTCATCCCGCTGTGGGTCAAGGTGGCGGTGGCGATCGCGCTCGGCCTGGGCACCATGATCGGCTGGAAGCGCATCGTCGTGACGGTGGGCGAGAAGATCGGCAAGACGCACCTGAGCTACGCCCAGGGCGCCTCCGCCGAGCTGGTGGCGATGGCGACCATCGGCGCCGCCGACATGTACGGGCTGCCGGTGTCGACCACCCACGTGCTGTCTTCCGGCGTGGCCGGCGCGATGACGGCCAACGGCTCCGGCCTGCAGATGAACACGCTGCGCAACTTGGCCATGGCCTGGGTGCTGACGCTGCCGGCGGCCATGCTGTTGGCGGGCGGGCTGTACTGGCTGTTCACCAGGCTGTTCTGAATCCGGCGCCGGCGCTCAGGCGCCCGGGGCCAGGGCCTGCGACGCACGCCGCAGCGTCGCCGGGTCCAGGCCCCGCGCCAGCGCGGCATGGCGCGCGCCGCGCTCCAGTGCC
>JASGDG010000007.1:0-16764 GCA_047607325.1 Xenophilus sp.
CCAGGTCGATCGCCTCGCGCCCGCTGGCCGCCTCGCCGGCCACGCGCAGGTCAACGTGCTCCGAGAGAAACTGGCGCAGCCCGGACCGCACGATCGCGTGGTCGTCCACAATGCCGATCTTGATCATGTATCGCTCCTGTTGCCGCAGATCTGCGAAACATTATTCATGAGTTGAAACCGGGACCGGCCAAGCGCATGCGCGAACTGTTTTCTTCCAAGTGGGTGTGGAGCCTGGTGCTGGCGGTGCTGGCGGTGCTGGTGCTGGTCGGCATCAACGAGGCCGGCTACCGCCAGTCGGGCAAGGCGCTGGCCGAGATGGACCGGGCCCAGCAGGCGCGCGTGACGGTCGATCTGCTGCTGCAGGCCATGCTCGATGCGGAGACCGGCCAGCGCGGCTTCATGCTCACCGGGGATGCCAGCTACCGGGAGCCCTACGACAGCGCCCTCCAGGAGATCGACGCCCATCTGGCGCAGCTGCGCCTGCTGTACGCCGACCAGCCGGCGCAGGCGGCCCAGGTGGCGCAGCTGTCGGCCCATGTCGCGCGCAAGCTGGCGGAGATGCAGATGAGCCTGCGGCTGATGCGCGAAGGCAAGGAGGACGTTTCCCGTTTCGTGCTGACCACCGACGTCGGCCGCGAGGAGATGGCCCGCATCCGCGAGCAGGCGGAAGACCTGGCCGAGGCGAGTGCGCGCGCACTGCTGGTCGGCCGGCAGCAAATCAGCCACTCGCTCCAGCTCGCGCGCGCGGGCATCGGCGCGATCGCGCTGGTCGCGTTGCTGGCCTTCTTCCTGTACCTGCGGCAGAGTTCGGCCCTGCAGCGCGCCGGCGAGCGGCAGCAACTGGTGCTGCAGCGGGAGCGCAATTCGCTGGAGATCGAGGTGCGCGAGCGCACCGCCTCGCTGGCCCAGCTGGCCACCCACCTGCAGGAGGTGCGCGAGAACGAGCGCGGCTTCCTCGCGCGCGAGCTGCACGACGAGCTGGGTTCGCTGCTGACCGCCGCCAAGCTCGACGTGGCCCGCCTGAAGTCGCGCCTGGCCGATGCGCCCGAAGCCGTCCAGCGGCTGGCGCACCTCACGGAACTGCTGAATTCCGGCATCGCCCTGAAGCGGCGGATCATCGAGGACCTGCGGCCCTCGTCGCTGGCGAACCTGGGGCTGGTCGCGTCGCTGGAGATCCTGGGGCGCGAGTTCGCCGAGCGCTCGGGCATCCGGGTCGAGATGGCGCTGGAGCCGGCTTCGCTGGACGAAGCGACCCAGCTCACCATCTACCGCATGGTGCAGGAGGGCCTGACCAACGTGGGCAAGTACGCGCAGGCCACGGAGGCCACCATCGTCCTCCGGAGCTACAAGGACCACGTGGCCATCGAACTCGGCGACAACGGCCGCGGCTTCGACCCGCAGCAGGCGCGCCCCTCCACGCACGGACTGGCGGGCATGCGCCACCGCGTGGAAGCGGCCGGCGGCAAACTGACCGTGAATTCCGCCCCGGGGCGGGGCACGCGGCTGCATGCGGCGCTGCCCACGCAGCCGCGCGCGGGGCCGACCCGGCCCGCTCCTACGCCCCCTTCCCCCGGCAACTGACAGGGCCGCCGCCCGGTTACCGCCTAAGCTGAACCATCGCGGTAGCATCCCGCTTGCCGCAGGCAGTTTCCCTTCAAGTCGAACCAAAGGACGTTGTCATCATGAACTCCACCGCCAAGACCCCCACCCAGCTCGCGGACGACCTGCGCGGCACCGCCCAGGACGCCGTCGAGAGCACGCGCGCCTATGCGCAGAACGCCGTGGACGCGGCGGGCCAGAAGGTGCGCAACCTGCGCAACGACATCGAGCCCGCGGTGGAACAGATCGCCTCGCGCGTGCAGCAGGCCGTGCAGCGCGGCCTGGAGGCCGCCTCCAAAACCGGCGTGCGCGCCCAGGCGCGCCTGGGCGAGGCGGCGCAGGTCACCGGCCGCTACATCGCCGACCAGCCGGTGCGCTCGGTGCTGGCCGCCGCCGCGGCCGGCGCCGCCATCGCCGCGCTGCTGGTGCTGGCCACCCGCCGGCGCGACGAGTGATCGCGGCGCGATGCGCCCATCCGCATCCGCCAAGCCGCCGCCGGCGGCCTGGGACGTGCTGGCCGCACGGATGCTGCGCCGCTGGTGGAGGCGCCATCCGGTGCATGCGGCCGCCCGGCTGGCGCAGCCGGCGCTGAGGCACTGCGCCCGTACGCGCCCGGCGCAGCTGATGCTCGGCTCGGCGGCGCTGGGAGGCGCCCTGGTGCTGCTGCGCCCCTGGCGCCTGCCGGCCGGCACGGCGGCGGCGCTGATGTGCCGGGGCTCGGACATCGCCGACATCGTGAACACGCTGCTGGCCCCGCGCGCGCCATTCAGGCAGTGACGATCCAGCCTTCCAGCGGATCCATGCCGGCCGGCAGGCCATACCCGGGGCCGGCCGAGTCGCGCCGGGCCGCGGCCCAGGCCGCCTGGACCAGGCACAGCCCGGCATCCAGGCGGTCGCCTTGCGCGTCGGCCGCCAGTTCCTCGGCCCGGGCGGGGGAAAGCCGCAGGTGCCACCCCAGCCGCCGGCTGCCGCGCTGCAAGGCGGCCAGCAGCTCGGATCGGGCCGCGGCCCGCTCGGCGTTCTGGCGCTGCGGATCGTCGCTCTTGTAGCTGCGGCGTCCGATGAGTTCACGCGCCAGCAGACCCGGATAGCCCTCCAGCGCGACGCGGGGCGCGTGCATCCGCCCGCCGAGTCCCGGCAGCCAGGCGCCGGCATCCAGCAGCCGAGGGACGCCCGCATGGAGCATGTAGGCCACCGGCGGGTTGACCCACTTCATCGAGGGGCTGGCGCCGGCCGGCCCGTCGGTCGCACGGTGAGCGAACTTGCCGCCGGCCGGGCGCGCCGCGCAGAAGGCGGCGAAGGCCTGGCGCACTTCGCCGCGGCCGAGGGCGGCGTAGTGGCGCATGCAGGCCTCCCACCGGCACGGCCAGCCCAGCGCCGCCACCAGTTCGCGCGGCAGGCCGAAGGGGAAGTCGAAGGCGCCCACCCAGGCCGGCTCGGCCGCCAGCCACCGCTGCCAGCCGTCCAGCGTGGCGAAGGTCTCCAGGCGGTCGAGATGGACGACGCCCTCGCCCGCGCGGCCGACCGCCACCACGATGGGCTTGCGCCGGCCCGGCGCGCTGGAGAAGTCGCAGCCCAGGAGGAGGCCGCCGGGCGTCGCCACGCCGCTCAGCCCGGGCCCCGCGCCGGTGCCACGTGCGCGGGCGTCAGCAGCGCCCGACGATGGCCGCCGTGGCCATCAACTCTTCCAGCAAGGCCAGCGAGACCTTGCCCGAGACGGCATACGGGTCCAGCGCGGCCTTCTCCGAGTACTTCAGGAGCAGGGAGGCGTTGAGCTTGCCCAGGTTGACCTGACCCATGGTCCAGCTGCCGAAGCGGCGCTCCAGGATCTCCTCGTAGTGCAGCAGCACCACGTCCTTGTGGCGCGCGTCACGCTGGATGTGGCCATACAGCTCGTTGACGGACATGCGGCCGCCCTCGATCGCCTGCAGGAAGGTGCCGGCGCCATAGCACAGGATGCCGGTGATGCCGTTGGCCGTGTTGTGCGCGCGCGATTGCGCCAGGATGGCCTCGATGGTCTGCGCGCCGGTGTCGGTGGCGCGGCTGGCATAGAGCAGGCGGACGAGCATGGCGGGCTTTCGGAAGGGATGGCTCAGTCCCTGGGGCGCGGCAGCAGGGACAGGAATTCGCGGCGCAGGCTCGCGTCCTTGAGGAACACGCCGCGCATGACCGAGTTGATCATCCTGCTGTCGGTCTCCTTCACGCCGCGCCACTGCATGCAGAAGTGCTCGGCCTCCATCACCAGGGCCAGGCCGTCGGGCTGGGTCTTCTCCTGGATCAGGTCGGCCAGCTGCACCACCGCCTCTTCCTGGATCTGCGGGCGGCCCATCACCCACTCGGCCAGGCGCGCATACTTGGACAGGCCGATCACGTTGGTGTGCTCGTTGGGCATCACGCCGATCCACAGCTTGCCCATGATCGGGCACAGGTGGTGCGAGCAGGCGCTGCGCACGGTGATGGGGCCGACGATCATCAGCTCGTTCAGCCGCTCCGCGTTGGGGAACTCCGTCAGGCTGGGCGCCGCCACGTAGCGGCCGCGGAAGACCTCCTGCAGGTACATCTTGGCCACGCGCCGCGCCGTGTTGCCGGTGTTGTGGTCGTGCTCGGTGTCGATGACCAGGCTGTCGAGCACGCCGCGCATCTTGTGCTCGACCTCGTCGAGCAGCGCCTCCAGCTCGCCGGGCCGGATGAATTCCGCGATGTTGTCGTTGGCATGGAAGCGCTGGCGGGCGGCACGGATGCGCTCGCGGATCTTCACGGAGACGGGCGTGCCCTCGTCGTCCGGTGTCTGCGGCGCGTCGTTGGCGCTCGCGGCGGCGTCGGCTTTCCTCAACATGGCGGTCATCGTAACAGTGCCTCTTCCCAGGGATGTTTCAAGCCAGGGCCAGTTCGGCCACCAGCGGCAGATGGTCCGACATGCGGCCCCAGATGCGCCCGCGCGGCACCGTCAGCGACACCGGGCGCAGGTGGCGGGCATAGACGAAGTCCAACTGCGTCAGCGGCAGCCGCGAGGGATAGGTCGGCGCGCGCATGCCGGGCAGGTCCGCCAGGCCCATGGCGTTCATCGCGTCGCGCAGGCGGATGCCCCAGTCGTTGAAGTCGCCGGCCACCACCAGCGGCTCGTCGGGCGGCACTTCGCGCAGGATGAACTCGCCCAATTGCGCGATCTGCCGCACACGGCTGCCCTTGATCAGGCCCAGGTGGACGACGATGGCATGCACCGGCGTGCGGGCCACCGCCAGCTCGACGTGCAGCAGGCCGCGCTGCTCGAAGCGGTGGTCCGACATGTCCTCGTGCCGGTGTCGCACCACCGGCCAGCGGGACAGCAGCGCGTTGCCGTGCTCGCCGTGGCGGGTGTAGGCATTGGTCTCGTAGACGGCGCTGTAGCCCTCGGGGCAGAGAAAGTCCGCCTGCGGCTGCTGCGGCCAGCGGGCGAAGCGGCGCTCGCCCTGGCGGTTGAGCTTGCGCACCTCCTGCAGGCAGACGATGTCGGCGTCCAGTTGCTCGATGGCGTGGCCCAGGTTGTGGATCTCCAGTCGGCGCGCCGGGCCCAGGCCCTGCACGCCCTTGTGGATGTTGTAGGTGGCCACGCGCAGGGTGTCCAGCGCGGCGAAGCCCGAGTCCTCGCCCTCGCCCGGCAGGACGGTCAGGCGCTGGAGGCCGTGACTGCGATCGGAACTCATGCCGCAAATTCTGGCAGCAACAGGATGGCTTCGGCGTTGGAGGGCGAAAAACAGGCGTCCGCCGCCTCGCGCCAGGGCAGCCAGCGCCAGGCGGTGTGCTCGCGCGGGTTGAGCACCGGTGCCTGCGGCGCAGGCAGTCTCAGGCCGAACACGTGCTCCGTGTTGCGCGTCACGCCCGGCGCGTAGCGATGCAGGTAACGCGGGTAGATGTCGTAGACGTTGGTCAGGCCCCAGTCGCGCAGGCCCGCCGCCAGCGGCGTGCCGACGCGGCAGTCGAAACCGGTTTCCTCCAGCACCTCGCGCGCCGCCGTCAGCCCCACCGGCTCGTCCTCGGTGTCCTTGCTGCCGGTGACGGACTGCCAGAAATCCTCGCGAGAATCCGCTCGGCGGATCAGGAGCACTTCAAGCGCCGGGGTGTGGATCACCACCAGGACGGATTGCGGAATCTTCCAGATGGGCATGGTCGGTTTGCTTTGATGCACGCGATAGGCGCGTACCGCAGACGCAGCTTGGTGACGTCGATTTTGCCAACGCTGAAGAGAATGCCCCCGCGCCCATCCTCCTGCCGCCGCACCTCACGCCACGCATCTCCGCTGACGTGGCCCAGCGCCTCGCGCCAATGCCCCGGCCATTGCTCATCGAAACGCTGGAGCGCGTGCCTCAACGGACCAGCGATGGCAGCGGTAACACTGCTCGACGCATCCGCCACGATTCCAGTGCAAGTGCTGGGCGAAATCGCCAACGTCATGCGGCGCGATCTCGGCTTCACGCACACCAACCCACAGAATGAGCGCTGCTGAAGTGCCCTCCGGATTCATCCCTCGCCCAGCACGCGCCAGCCCTGCCCTGCCTGCCAGCGCCACAGCGCTTGCGGGTAGAAGCGCTCGGCGTGCAAAGGCGTGGCGCGGCAGACCAGGCCCTGGCCGTTGGCGTCCCAGGTGGGCTTTTCGTCAGCCGCCAGCAGCAAGTCGCTGATCTCGCCATCCGCCTCCAACTGCCAAGTCGGCGTTTGCAGCGGCGCCAGCGGGTGGGGCAAATCGCGCAAGCGCTCGGGCAGCCACGGCAGGCCGCGCAGGCTGTGGCCGCCCGACGGAGCAGGAAAATCGCGCAACTGCGCGGTGAAGGCGAGCGTGTCGCGCGCCAGATCCGGCAGCAGCCACAGGTCGCGCACCGCGACCAGATCGACAGCCTCGCACTGCGCCAGCCAGCCGGCCAGCGGCGTCCAGTCGAAATCGGGGTAAGTGCCGCCGACATACGCCTCTGCCTCACCCGGGCCTGTATCCAGAATGGCACGGATATTCGCCAGCCCCGGCCCGCTGTAGATGCGCCTGCGCTGACGGTCGAACAGCAGCCGTCCGCCGCGCTCGTCACTCGGCGGCAGACCGGCGAAGAACCAGCGCCCGCCGTCTGAAAACCGTCCCGGATAGATGCCTTGGAGCACCACGCCGTCGGGGAACAGATAGTCTCCGAACATCGGCCCGCCCATGCCCAGCTCGAAACAGGCAAATGGGGTGATCGTGTCGCCTTCGGGGGTGGTGATGGGATACATGGCGCAAATTCAGACGGCGTTCATCTGAAATCCTTGAACCCCGCGCCAGCAGCTCACTTTTTCAGCAGCCGTGCGTCGCGCGAATCAAGCCGCAGGCGCCACGTTGCGCAGCTTGATGTGCAGCTCGCGCAGCTGCTTCTCGTCGACCGGGCCCGGCGCCAGGGTCAGCAGGTCCTGCGCACGCTGGGTCTTGGGGAAGGCGATCACGTCGCGGATCGACTCGGCGCCGGTCATCAGCATGACCAGGCGGTCCAGGCCGATGGCGATGCCGCCGTGCGGGGGCGCGCCGTACTGCAGCGCATCGAGCAGGTAGCCGAACTTGAGCCGGGCCTCCTCGGCGCTGATCTTGAGGGCGCGGAACACCTTGCTCTGCACCTCCTCGCGGTGGATGCGCACCGAGCCGCCGCCCATCTCGATGCCGTTGAGCACCATGTCGTAGGCCTTGGCCAGGCACTTCTCGGGGGCCGTGTCCATCAGGTCCTCGTGGCCGTCCTTCGGGCTGGTGAAGGGGTGGTGCACGGCGCTCCAGCGCTGGCCGTCCTCGTCGAATTCGAACATCGGGAAGTCCACCACCCACAGCGGCGCCCAGCGGTCCTCGAACAGGCCGTTCTTCCTGCCGAAGGCGCTGTGGCCGATCTTCACGCGCAGCGCGCCGATGGCGTCGTTGACGACCTTGGCCTTGTCGGCGCCGAAGAAGATCAGGTCGCCGTTGCGCGCGCCGGTGCGCGCCATGATCTCGCCCAGCGCGTTGTCGTCCAGGTTCTTCACGATCGGGCTCTGCAGCCCTTCGCGGCCCTGCGACCAGTCGTTGACCTTGATGTAGGCCAGGCCCTTGGCGCCGTAGATCTTGACGAACTCGGTGTAGGCGTCGATCTCGCCGCGCGAGAGGCCGCCCTCCCCGCCGCCGCCAGGCACGCGCAATGCGATCACGCGGCCGCCGGCCATGTTGGCGGCGCCGGAGAAGACCTTGAACTCGACCCGCTTCATCACCTCGGTCAGCTCGGTGAACTCCAGCTTGACGCGCAGGTCGGGCTTGTCGGAGCCGTACTTGAACATCGCGTCGCCGTACGACATGACCGGGAACACGCCCAGGTCGATGCCGGCCGCGTTGCGGAAGACCTGGCGGATCATGCCCTCGAACATCTCGCGGATCTCGTCTTCGCCCAGGAAGGAGGTCTCGATGTCAATCTGCGTGAACTCGGGCTGGCGGTCGGCGCGCAGGTCCTCGTCGCGGAAGCACTTGACGATCTGGTAGTAGCGGTCGTAGCCCGAGACCATCAGCATCTGCTTGTACAGCTGGGGCGACTGCGGCAGCGCGTAGAAGCTGCCGTCGTGCACGCGGCTGGGCACCAGGTAGTCGCGCGCGCCCTCGGGCGTGGACTTGCCGAGCATCGGCGTCTCGATGTCGATGAAGCCGTTGGCGTCGAGGAACTTGCGCGCCTCCATCGTCACCTTGTAGCGCGTCATCAGGTTCTTCTGCATGACGGGGCGGCGCAGGTCCAGCACGCGGTGCGTCAGGCGGGTGGTCTCGCTGAGGTTGTCGTCGTCCAGCAGGAAGGGCGGCGTGACCGACGGGTTGAGCACCTTCAGTTCGTGCGCCAGTACTTCGATCCTGCCGCTCTGGAGCTGCTCGTTGGTGGTGCCCTCCGGGCGGGCACGCACGATGCCCTTGACCTGCACGCAGAACTCGTTGCGCAGCCCCTCGGCGGTGGCGAAGGTGGTGGCGCGGTCGGGATCGCACACCACCTGCACGTAGCCCTCGCGGTCGCGCAGGTCGATGAAGATCACGCCGCCGTGGTCGCGCCGGCGGTTGACCCAGCCGCACAGGGTGACGGTTTGGCCCATCAGGGCTTCGGTCACGAGACCGCAATAGTGAGAACGCATGGCCATGGTCGGTAGAGGGCGCCCCGCAGGCGCCCGGCTGGATTTACTTGTCGGCGAGGGCGGCATGGCGGGTCGGCAGGCCCCCCGGCCCGCCGGGCACCACGACGCCCATGGAAACGATGTACTTGAGCGCCTCGTCGACGCTCATGCGCAGCTCGATGCAATCGGCGCGCGGCAGCATGATGAAGTAGCCGCCGGTGGGGTTGGGCGTGGTGGGCACGTACACGCCCACGTAGTCGCCCTGGAGGTGGTTCACCACGTCGCCGCCGGGCGTGCCGGTGACGAAGGCGATGGTCCACATGCCCTCGCGCGGCCACTGCACCAGCACCGCGGTGCGGAAAGCATTGCCGCTCTCGGAGAACAGCGTGTCGGACACTTGCTTGACGCTGGAATAGATCGAGCGCACCACCGGGATGCGGCGCACCAGCGCATCGCCCCAGGACAGCAGCCGCTTGCCGACGAAGTTGCTGGCGATGGCGCCGACCGCCAGCAGGATGCCCAGCGTGAGCAGCACGCCCAGGCCGCGGATGCGCCGTACCGACAGCCACTGCTGCCAATCCTCCGGCAGCAGCCACAGCGTCTGGTCCAGGGTGCCGATGATCCAGCTGAGCACGCCCAGCGTGACGGCCAGCGGCACGATGACCAGCAGGCCGGACAGCAGCCATCGGCGCAGGGCGGTCATGGGCGGGTGCGTCCTTCCTCAGTCGGCCTTGGCGGCCGGCGCGGGTGCAGGCGACGATGCGGGAGCCGCCGCGGGCGCATCGGCCGCCTGGGCCGGCGCCGCGCCGCCTTCGGCCGGCTTGCTTGCCTTGTCCCCTTCCGGCGCGGACTTGCCGCCGGCGGCGCCCTTGTTGCCGCCGCCGTCGCGGAAGTCCGTCACGTACCAGCCGGAGCCCTTGAGCTGGAAGCCGGCGGCGGTGACCTGCTTGGAAAACGCCTCGGCACCACAGGACGGGCAGGCGGTCAGCGGGGCATCGGACATCTTCTGCAGCACGTCCTTGGCGAAGCCGCAGGCGCTGCACTTGTACGCGTAGATGGGCATAGGAAAGGCGGCTGGAAACGCGGGAAGCGGGCCAGCGGCCCGAGGCCGCCGGCAAAGCCTTCAATTATAGGCCGGCGCCCCTTCTTCAAGAGGCCGGCGGACCGCGTTCCCCTGCCCGGCCGCCCTGTCAGCCTTCCGACCGGACCGCCCGCCGCTCGCGGTGGCGCTGCCGCTCGCGGGCGGCGATCAGGTAGCTGCTGGCCGCCACGAAGAGGGCCACCACCGCGATCACCACCGTCGCCAGCGCGTTGACGGTCGGATCCAGCCCCAGCCGGGCCCGGGAGAAGATCACCAGCGGCAGCGTGGTCGATCCCGGACCGGAGAGGAAGGCGGAGATCACCACGTCGTCCAGCGACAGGGTGAAAGTCAGCAGCCAGGCCGCCAGCAGCGACTGGGCGATGCCGGGCAGCACGACCAGGAAGAACACCTGCGCCGGCCGCGCGCCCAGGTCCTGGGCGGCCTCCTCCAGCTTCGGGTCCAGGTCGCGCAGGCGCGCCGCGATCACCACCGTGGCGTAGGCCGTGCCCACCAGCAGGTGGCCGAGCCAGATCGTGAGCAGGCCGCGCTCCGGGAAGCCCAGGGCGCGCTGCACCGACACCAGCAGCAGCAGCAGCGACAGGCCGACCAGCACCTCGGGCATCACCAGCGGCGCGCGCACCAGGGCGCCGAACAAGCCGCGGCCGCGAAAGCGCGGCAGCCGCTCCAGCGCCAGCGCCGCCAGCGTGCCCAGCATCACGGCGCCAGTGGCAGTGGCGGCGGCGATGCGCAGCGAATAGAGCAGGCCCTGGCGGATGTCGCCGTCCTGCGCGAGCTTGCGGTACCAGCGCAGGCTGAAGCCGGCCCAGACGTTGGGCACGGGCGAGTCGGTGAAGCTGAACACCACCAGCGCCACGATGGGCAGGTACAGGAAGGCAAAGCCGGCGGCGAGCCAGAGAAGGCCGGTCCAGCGGGCCGCGCGGGTGGGCTTCATCGGCGCGCCCCCTGCGCCTCGGCCTCCTGACTGCGGTTGAGCAGCGCCATGGGCAGCAGGATCAGCAGCACCATCACCACCGCCACGGCGCCGGCCATGGGCCAGTCGTTGTTGGCGAAGAACTCGTCCCACAGCACGCGGCCGATCATCAGCGTCTCGGGGCCGCCCAGCAGTTCGGGGATGACGTACTCGCCCACGCAGGGAATGAACACCAGCATGGCGCCGGCGGCGATGCCGCTGCGCGACAGGGGCACCGTCACGCGCCAGAAGGCCTGCCAGGCGGTGGCGCCCAGGTCCTGCGCCGCCTCCAGCAGCCGCAGGTCCATCTTCGACAGGGTGGCGTACAGCGGCAGCACCATGAAGGGCAGATAGGTGTAGACCATGCCCAGCACCAGCGAGAAGGGGCTGTACATCAGCTGGCCGCCGGCGGGAATCATGCCGAGGGCGAGCAACAGCCTGTCCACGCCCAGGCCGACCAGCGCCCGGCCGACCCAGCCGGTCTGCGCATCCAGCAGGCCCTTCCAGGCGTACACGCGCAGCAGGAAGCTGGTCCAGAAGGGCAGCATCACGCCCATCAGCAGCAGCGGCTGCAGCCCGGCCGCGGCGCGCGCCATGAAGTAGGCGAAGGGGTAGCCGATGGCCAGGCACGCCGCGGTGGTGAGGGCCGCGTAGAGCAGCGAGCGGCCGTAGCTGGACAAGTACAGGCTGTCCTGCAGCAGCAGCGCGTAGGACTGGAACTGCCCGGCGAATCGCCAGTGCCCGTCCACCTGCTCGATGAGCGCGCCGAGCTGCACGCCGTCCGACGCCAGCAGGCTGATGCGCAGGACGATCAGGAAGGGCAGCAGGAAGAACGCCAGCAGCCACGCGGCCGGAATGCCGACCACCAGCCGCCGGCCCCATGACGCGCGGCGCCTGCGCGCCGCCCCTGCCCCGTTGCCCATGGCCGCGCTCACTCCGTCAGAACGACCTGCGAGGCCGGCAGCCAGGAGGCCCAGACCGCGTCGCCCAGCGCGAAGTCCAGCTCGCCGTGGCGCTCGTCGTTCTCGACGTTGGCCTTCAGCCGCGCGCCGCTGGGCAGCTCGAGGTGGTACAGGGTGCGGTCGCCGAAGTACGAGAAGGCCCTGACCACGCCCCGCACGCGGTTGGCCATCTGCAGCGGCTCCCGTGCGTCCAGGCGGATCTTCTCGGGCCGCACGGCCACGGTGACCGGCCGGCCCTCGCGCCCCGCCAGCGGCTCGGCCAGGCGGTGCACGAGATCGGCGCAGTGCGCCTCGGCGGCGCCGTCGGGCGCGCGCACGAGGGTGCCGTCCATCAGGTTCACGTTGCCGATGAAATCGGCGACGAAGCGGGTGGCCGGGTTCTCGTACACCTCGGCCGGCGCGCCGATCTGCAGCAGCCGCCCGGCGCTCATCACCGCGATGCGCGAGGCCATCATCATGGCTTCCTCCTGGTCGTGGGTGACGATCAGGCAGGTCACGCCGATGCTGCGGATGATGTTGACCAGCTCGATCTGCGTGGCCTCGCGCAGCTTCTTGTCGAGCGCGCCGAGCGGCTCGTCCAGCAGCAGCAGCTGCGGGCGCTTGACCAGGCTGCGCGCCAGCGCGACGCGCTGCTGCTGGCCGCCGGAGAGCTGGTGCGGCCTGCGGCGCGCGAAGGGCTCCATCTGCACCAGGCGCAGCATGCCGTCCACCCGCTCGGCCAGCGCGTCCCGGCGCACGCCGTCGCGCCGCAGGCCGAAGGCCACGTTGTCCCACACGGTGAGGTGCGGGAACAGCGCGTAGGACTGGAACATCATGTTCACCGGCCGCTCGTAGGGCGGGCGGCCGGCCAGGTCCACACCGTCCAGCAGGATGCGGCCCCCGGTCGGCGTCTCGAAACCGGCCAGCATGCGCAGCAGCGTGCTCTTGCCGCTGCCGGAGGAGCCCAGCAGCGCGAAGATCTCGCCGCGCGGGATGTCCAGGCTCACCCGGTCGACGGCGCGGAAGTCGCCGAAGTCCTTGGTGACGGCGTCGATGCGCAGGAAGGCGTCGCCGGCAGGAGCACTCATCGCGGGGTCAGCGGTTGGCCTTGAAGTTCGTGAAGGTGCGCGTGATCAGGCGCAGCGTGGCCGGGTCGGGCGTGTCGGGCGCGATCATGGTGGCCAGCTCCGCCGCGTCGGGGAACACCGCCTTGTCGTTGGCCAGCGCCGGCTTGACGAACTTCATCGCGGCCTTGTTCGGGTTGGCGTAGAACACCTTGTTGGTCAGCGAGGCATGCACCTCGGGCCTGAGGATGTAGTTGATCCACTTGTAAGCGTTCTCGACGTGCTTGGCGTCCTTGGGGATGGCCATGGTGTCGAAGAACAGCAGGCCGCCCGTCCTGGGCAGCAGAACCTGCAGGTTCTGCGGCTGCCTGGCCTTGGCCGACTTGTCCTTGGCGATCATGATGTCGCCCGACCAGCCGATCACCGCGCACAGCTGGCCACGCGCCATCTGGTCGATGTAGTCCGAGCCCGAGCCCGAGAAGCGCGTGACGTAGGGCCGCACCGCCTTGAGCATCTGGCCGGCGGCGGCGTAGTCGGCCGCGTCCTTGCTGCGCGGGTCCTTGCCGATGTACTTGAGCGCGATGGGCAGGATCTCGGAGGCCGTGTCCAGGTACGAGATGCCGCAGCTCTTGAGCTTGCTGGCGTACTCGGGCTTGAAGACCAGGTCCCAGACGTTGTCGGGCATGGGCAGGCCCCCCAGCGCGGCCTTGACCTTGTCGGCGTTGATGCCCACGGTGGTGTAACCCCACAGCCAGTCCACCAGGTAGTCGTTGCCCGGGTCGACCTTGGCCAGCTGCGCCTGGATGGCCGGATCGAGGTTGGCCAGGTTGGGGATCTTCGACTTGTCCAGCGTGTGCAGCAGGCCGGCCTGGATCTGCATCTTGGCGAAGTGCGAGCCGGGCACCACGATGTCGTAGCCCGACATGCCGGCCACCAGCTTGGCGTGCAGCGCTTCGTTGCTGTCGAACAGGTCGTAGCGGACCTTGATGCCGGTCTCCTTCTCGAAGTTGGCGATCGTGTCCTCGGCGATGTAGTCGCCCCAGTTGTAGATGTTGAGCACGGGATCCTCGCCGGCCCGAGCGAGGCCGGCCGCCAGCCCGGCGGCGGCCAGGGCCAGGGCCGCGAAGCGGCGCGCGAGGCACGGGGCAGAGAACATCTTGGGGGTCCTTTCGGTGGAGAGCCGGCAGCGCCGGAACGGGGGCGGATTATCTCCGCGCCCGGCCGGCTAGAAGAGCCGCACGCGTAT
This sequence comes from Xenophilus sp., assembly GCA_047607325.1. Lineage (GTDB taxonomy): Bacteria > Pseudomonadota > Gammaproteobacteria > Burkholderiales > Burkholderiaceae_C > Xenophilus. The sequence continues at coordinate 13,997 of JASGDG010000007.1, forward strand.
GACGAGCTGCATCACCAGCAGGCCCAATACAAATCCCATGCCACCGTAGATGATGGCCTGCAGCAGCCTGTTGGTGCGCTTGTGCGCCTCCAGCAATTCCCGCAACTCCTGTGCCTGGTGATGGCGCCCGGCCGGGCGCTGCGCCAGGTGGTCGTGCAGCAGGCGCGGCAGCTCGGGCAGCAGCTTGGCGTAGCGCGGCGCCTCGGCGCGCAGCTGCTCCCACAGCTTGCGCGGGCCGATCTGATCGGCCATCCACTTCTCCAGGAAGGGCTTGGCGGTGTGCCACAGGTCGAGCTCGGGGTCGAGCTGGCGGCCCAGGCCCTCGATGTTCAGCAGCGTCTTCTGCAGCAGCACCAGCTGCGGCTGGATCTCGACGTGGAAGCGGCGCGAGGTCTGGAACAGGCGCATCAGCACCATGCCCAGCGAGATCTCCTTGAGCGGCCGGTCGAAGTAGGGCTCGCAGACGGTGCGGATGGCGCCCTCCAGCTCGTCCACCCGGGTGCCCTCGGGCACCCAGCCGCTTTCCAGGTGCAGCTCGGCCACGCGCTTGTAGTCGCGGCGGAAGAAGGCGGCGAAGTTCTGCGCCAGGTATTCCTTGTCGGATTCGGTGAGCGTGCCCACGATGCCGAAGTCCAGCGCGATGTAGCGGCCGAAGGTCTCCGGCGCCAGGCTGACCTGGATGTTGCCCGGGTGCATGTCGGCGTGGAAGAAGCCGTCGCGGAACACCTGGGTGAAGAAGATCGTCACGCCTTCGCGCGCCAGCCTGGGGACGTCGACGCCGGCCGCGCGGATGCGGTCGAGCTGCGCGATGGGCACGCCCTTCATGCGCTCCATCACGATCACTTCCTCGTGGCACAGGTCCCAGAACATCTCCGGGATCAGCAGCATGTCGAGGCTGGCCATGTTGCGCCGCAGCTGCGCGGCGTTGGCGGCCTCGCGCACCAGGTCCAGCTCGTCGTGCAGGTACTTGTCGAACTCGGCCACCACCTGGCGCGGCTTCAGGCGCTTGCCGTCAGCCGAGGCGCGCTCCACCCAGCCGGCCATCATGGCCATCAGCGCCAGGTCCTTGTCGATCACGGTGCGCATGCCGGGACGCAATACCTTCACGGCCACCTCGCGCACGCCGCCGTGCGGGTCGCGCAGGGTGGCGAAGTGCACCTGGGCGATGGAGGCGCTGGCCACGGGCGTGGTGTCGAACTGCTCGAAGATATCGCCCACCGGCCGCCTGAAGGCGCGCTCGATGGTGGCCACGGCCACGGCGGAGTCGAAGGGCGGCACCCGGTCCTGCAGCCAGGCCAGTTCGTCGGCGATGTCGGGCGGCAGCAGGTCGCGCCGGGTCGAGAGCACCTGGCCGAACTTCACGAAGATCGGACCGAGCCGCTCCAGCGCCTCGCGCAGGCGCTGGCCGCGCGGGGCGTCCAGGTTGCGGCCGACCGAGACAATGCGGCCCAGCGCGTGCAGCCACGGCTTCTGGAAGCTGGAGAGCACCAGCTCGTCCAGGCCGTAGCGCAGCGCGACCCAGACGATGAAGACGCCGCGGGTGAAGCGCCTCATTCAGGGCTGCCCGCCGGCGGGGTCCGCGCTGCCTTGCCGATGAACTGGCGCAGCGCCGCCGCCACCTTGCGCGCGGTGCCGCCGATGGCATGGGCCGGCGCGTCGCCGATCAGGCGGGCCAGGTCGTCCTCGACGTCCCAGCGCACGTGGTCGACCAGCCAGTTGATCTCGGCGGCGAGTTGGACGTCGCCCTCGATCTCCACCTTCGGCTTGTCGCCTCGCAGCGTGGCCTGGGCGATGGCGAAGGGCGAGGGTTCGGCCACGGTGAGCGTGAGGTCGGGCTGGGCGGCCTCGGGCGCCAGGTCGAGCAGGCCGGCCGGCGTGGCCACCACGCGCAGCGTGAAGGCGCGCCAGCGCAGCAGCACCACCCGGCCCTGCTGGCGCACCAGGCGGTCCTGCGCCTCGGGCTCCTGCTGCAGCACGTGGTTGGCGAAGAGGATCGCGCGGTGCTGCGCCTCGTGCACCGCCCAGGCGGGCGGCTGCAGCCTGTCGCCGATGCGGCCGAGCAGGTCTTCCAGAAAAGCGAAGGGGGACGATGGTGTGGTGCCCATGTCCCCCATTATCCTGGTCGGCAGCGGCCAAAGCCGGCGCCGCCGCGCGGACCCGCAGGTTTATTGCAGCGCCTGCACCCCCGCCACCAGCCAGCCGCCGCCGGAGACGGGCTTGCTCATGTTCCACACCTCGCGGAAGGGGCTGGGGCCGGCCGAGGCGTCCTCGCGGATCATGCCGGAGAACTCCACGCTGGCCAGCCAGGCGTCGGGCAGTTCCTCGATGCCCAGCAGCTTGGCGTCGAGCATCACCACCTCGGTCTTGTTGGGCTGGCCGCCGGAGCTGCGCTCGCGCTCGGCCAGCTGGGACTGGATCTCCTGGACCATGCCGTCGGTCATCATCGAGCGCAGGGTGGGGATGTCGGCGCGGTCCCAGGCGTCCTGCAGCGTCACGAAGTTGCGCTTGGCGGCGGCCAGGAAGCCGTCGGTGTCGAAGCCGGCCGGCACGCCCCAGCCCTGCGCGCCCTGCAGGGCCGAGCCGATGGTCACGCCGCTGCCGCCCAGGGCCGTGCCCGAGGCTGCCGGCGCGCTGCCGTCGAAGGCCGCGCCCTGGTGCTCCCAGGGCCGCGCGGAGGCGTCGTTGCCGACGTTGCGCGGGCTGTACTGCTGCGGCAGGCGCGCGCCGGCCGGGCCGCCGGCGCCCTGCATCGCCAGGCTGCCGCCGGC
>JASGDG010000008.1:0-3166 GCA_047607325.1 Xenophilus sp.
CTGCGCCTGCCTGCTGCCCGTGCCGCGGCGCGCGTCCGCGGCGGCCGGCATCTTCGGCCCTGGCGCCGTGCGCTGCGCGGGTGCGGACGGCCTGCCGCGCGCCGTGGCCGGCCTGCTTGCCGGCTGAAGAAAAGTCAGTCCCGGTAGCCGGGGCTCTCGCGGTCCAGCTTGCGCAGCAGCGCCGGCCAGGCGATGTGGGCGCCCAGGCCGGTGGTCACCGTCTTCATCACCTGCGCCAGGCCGTCGAGGATGCGCGGGTTCACGTGCACCAGCTCGCCGCCGGCCTGCGCGTCGATCTGGATGCGGCAGGCGTTCTCGAAGGTGTACATGTTCAGGAAGGCGTCGGCCACCGTCCTGCCCACCGTCAGCAGGCCGTGGTTGCGCAGCATCAGGAAATTGTTGCCGCCCAGGTCCTGCTGCAGGCGCGGCTGCTCGTCGTCGCGCACCGCCACGCCCTCGTAGTCGTGGTAGGCCAGCGAGGACAGCACGAAGGTGCTCTGCTGGCTGATCGGCAGCACGCCGCACTTCTGCGCGCTCACCGCCACGCCGGCGCGGCTGTGGGTGTGCAGCACGCACTGCACGTCCTCGCGGGCGGCGTGGATGCAGCTGTGGATGACGAAGCCCGCCGGGTTGACCGGCCAGGGCGAGTCGATCAGCTTGTTGCAGTCCATGTCCACCTTCACCAGGCTGGAGGCGGTGATCTCGTCGAACATCATCCCGTAGGGGTTGATGAGGAAGTGGTGCTCCGGCCCCGGGATGCGGGCGCTGATGTGGGTGAAGACGAGGTCGCTCCAGCCGTACAGCGCGACCAGGCGGTAGCAGGCGGCCAGGTCGGTGCGCAGCCGCCATTCCTCGTCGGAGACGAGCTGGCGCACGGCGCGGTTTTCGGCGGGGGTGGTGGCGTTCATGGGGTGTCTCCGGGGTTCAGGCGGTCTCGGGGGCGAGCGCGGCCTTGTAGATGCTCTGGCGCGGCGCGCGCATCAGCCGGCGAAGCATGGACCCGAATTCGCCGATCGGCAAGGTCTCGTCCTTCGGGTCGACGTGCGCACGAAAGCGGCTCTCGTGTTCATCCGGCCTGTCTCCCGATGACAGGCGGCGGCCGGGTGGGTCAGCGGATCACCCGGCCGTCCGCCGAGATCGACACCAGCTCGATAGCGGAGGAGGCCTCCCGCACGCCGGAGCGCAGGTTCAGCCGGAAGCCGCCCACGTCGTGCTGCGCCATGCCGGCCAAGGCACGCTGCAGCGCCGCGCCATTGGCGCCCCGGCCGGCGCGGCGCGCGGCCTCGGCGAAGGTCTTGGCGGCGATGAAGCCTTCCAGCCCCTCGTAGCTGGGCGTCTGGTCGCTGGCGTCGATGGCCGCCAGGTACTCGCGCACGATCGGCGTCACCCTGCTGCGCGGCGAGGGCACCACCTGCGAGACCACCACGCCCCCGATCTGCTTGTCCAGCGCGTAGTACAGCGGGTCGATCCCGACGGTGGAGAAGTTCAGGAAGGCGCCCGCGTAGCCCGTGCCGCGCATCCTCTGGATGAAGGCGGCCGTGCTGCGGAACAGCGCGGCCTGGATGATGGCCTGCGGCTGCGCCGCCTTGACGGCTGCCACCGCGGAATCCACCTGCGTGCCGTTGGGCGGCACGAAGGCCGTGACGGCCAGCGGCGGCAGCTTCAGCTCGTCCACCGCGCGGTTGACGGCCTCCAGCCCGGCGCGGCCCAGCGCGTCGTCGTCGCCGGCCAGCGCGATGCGCGTGAGCCCGAGCGTGGCGCAGTACTGCACCATCTTGAAGGCCTCGTCCGCCATGCTGGGGCGCACCAGGTACACCAGCGGATAGGCGGGGCCGCGCAGCGCATCGGGCGCGGCGAAGGGCGCGAAGAAGACCGCGCCCCGCTGCTGTGCCACCTGGGCGGCGGCCAGCGTGCTGGCCGTGCCGGCAAAGCCGAACAGCGCCGTGCAGCCTTCGTCCAGCAGCTTGCGGGCGTTGGCCGCAGCGCGCTCGGTGCTGTAGGCGTCGTCCAGCTGGCGCAGATCGATGCGCGGCGCATCTCCGCCGCCGTGGGCGTTGAAGGCGTCGATGAACAGCTTGGCGCCGCCGGCATAGGCCAGGCCGATCTCGCTGGCGTCACCCGTCAGCGGGACGGACTGGCCCAGCACCAGCGTGCCGGCCCCGGCCGGCGCGCTGCGGGCGAAGGGGGACGAGAGTGCTGCCGCCGCGCCTGCGCAGCGGAGCAGCCATTGCCTGCGAGGGTGCATTTATTTACCTTCAGAAACATTGGTTTCCTTGAGCAACAAGTATGCCTCGCCTGCGCTGCCGGGCAAAGCGGCAGGCCGTGAACTGCTCCTCAGCCTCTGCGGAAGATCACGTCCCACACCCCGTGGCCGAGCTTCAGGCCGCGATGCTCGAACTTGGTGAGCGGGCGGTAGGCCGGCTTGTCGGCGAAGCCGCCGGGCGCTGCGGCGGTATTGGCCAGCAGCGGCTCGGCCGAGAGCACCTCCAGCATCTGCTCGGCATAGGGCTGCCAGTCGGTCGCGCAATGGATGTAGCCGCCGGGGGCCAGGTGCTCGGCCAGCCGGCGCACGAAGGGCGGCTGGATCAGGCGGCGCTTGTGGTGCCGCTTCTTGTGCCAGGGGTCGGGGAAGAAGACGTGCACGCCGGCCAGCGAGGCGGGCGGCACCATGTGCTGCAGCACCTCGACCGCGTCGTGCGCCACGATGCGCAGGTTGGCCAGGCCCTGCTCGCCGGCGCGCTTGAGCAGGGCGCCGACGCCGGGTTCGTGCACCTCGCAGCACAGGAAGTTGTCCTGCGGCCGCACGGCGGCGATGTGCGCGGTGGCCTCGCCCATGCCGAAGCCGATTTCCAGCACGGTGGGCGCCTCGCGGCCGAAGGCGGCGGTGAACTGGAGCGGCGCCTCGCGGTAGGGCAGCAGGTAGGTCGGGCCCCAGGCGGCATAGGCGCGGGCCTGGGCCTCGGTGGTGCGTCCGGCGCGCCGCACGAAGCTCCTGATGCGGCGCTGGGCGGGGTGCCCGGGGTCGCCGGGGGGCAGGTCGTGCGGCTGTTCTGGCGTGGGGTCGGCGGTCACGGGCGCGGATTGTAGAGAGCGGCCCAGGGCGCGACCCAGCCGCGCAGCGCCGCGTCGGGCGAGTGCGCCGGGGCGCTGGGCGGCAGGCCGAGCA
>JASGDG010000009.1:0-3613 GCA_047607325.1 Xenophilus sp.
CACGCCGCGCGCCGGGGCCAGTTCCTGCGCCAGCGCGGCGTGCACGCTGCGCTCGACCGCCTGGCCGCCGCCCTGCCGATGCGCGTCGAGGCCATGGCCACCGAGGCCGAGGCGCGCCGCCTGGCGCAGGACGTGGCGCTGGCCGTGCAGGCCGCGCTGCTGGTGCAGACCGCGCCCGAGACGGTGCATGCGGCCTTCGCCGCCTCGCGCCTGGGCAGGGACTGGGGCCACGCCTTCGGCACCCTGGGCGCAGGTGTCGATGCGGGCGCGATCATCGAGCGCGCCATGCCGGTGGCGTAGACCGCCCGGCTCCGAAGGAGTTCGTCGGCGGCTTGGTCTGCGACGGAGCTACTGGCCCTCGCCGCGCACCATGCCGGCCAGCCTCGCGTACCAGGGCGCCGAGCCGTCGCGCAGGCGGGTGTGCGTGCCGAAATGATCCAGGCCGGCTTCGCAGTCCAGTCGGACGCGGCCGGGCTGCAGCGCCAGCAAGGCCGCGGTGCGCTGGTTGGAGCGCGCCACCCGTTCGCTGTCCGTCTCGCCGTAGCCGAGGCAGAAGGGCAGGCGGTTGCCGGTCGTCCAGCAGAGAGGGCTCATGGGCGCGTCGTCCTCGGGCCGCTGAAGCACATGGCTGTAGACGCGCTCCTCCAGGCTTCCCGCCGGCGGCTGGGGATGATGCAGATCCAGGATCGCGCTCAGCGGCAGGCAGCCGCGCAGGGCCTCCACCGGCACGCCGGCCTGCTGCGCATCCGCCGTGCGCAGCGCGGCGAGCGCGGCCAGGTGCCCTCCGGCCGAATGGCCGGCCAGGTAGATGCGCTGCGGATCGCCGCCGAAGTCGCGCGCATGCGCCGCGATGTGGCGCAGCGCCGCCAGGCTGTCCTCGAAGGCGGCGGGCAGGCGATGCGCAGGCGCGAGCCGGTATCCCGGCGTGACCAGCCGCAGGCCGAGCTGCGCCACGGGTTCGGCCATGAAGGCGCTCCATTCCTTGTGGCCGTGGGTCCACCCGCCGCCATGCCAGAACACGAGCACAGGTACGCCGCTCTGCCCGGGCGCACCATAGACGTCGTAGCGATGGGAAGCATCGGGGCCATAGGCCACGTTGCGTGCCAGTTGAAGGCCCGACGGCACCATCCGTGCCCAGGCCAGTACGGTCCCGGCATAGTCCGCCGCGGCCTTGAAGGGCAGGGGGGGCTGCGGCGGCAGCCCGTCGATATCGATCGTTGTCACGTTGCGAGTTCCGGGAAGTCAGGGTTCGGTGAAGCCGCCGCGAATCGCGGACCGGTGACGGGTGCCGTCATCGCGGCATGGCCTATTCCGCGCGGATGCCGAACTCCTTGACGAGCCGGCCATACCGAAGATAGTCCTCCCGCGCGAGCTGCTGCATCTTTTCCGGCGATCCACCCTCCGGCTGCAGCGAGATCTTCTTCATGCGCGCCACCACGTCGGGCATCCTGAGCACCTCGTTGACGTGCTGGTTCAGCAGCGCCACCCGCTGCGGCGGCATGTTCCTCGGGCCCATCAGGGCCTGCCATGCCCCCACGTCCGCATTCGGATAGCCGGCCTCGGTCAGCGTGGGCACGTCGGGCATGAAGGCTGATCTTGCGGGATCGGCCACCGCGAGCACCACCAGCTTGCCGTTGTCGATGAAAGGCTGGACCGGGCCGAGCGTCGAGTACATCATCGGCACCTGCCCGGCCACCATGTCCGCCACCGCCGGCACGCTGCCGCGGTAGGGCACCTGCGTGATCCTGATGCCGGCGGATTTGTCAACCAATTCGGCCAGCACATGCATCGGCGAGCCGTAGCCGGGGCTGGCATAGGACCGGATCTTGCCTGCCTTCACGGCCGCGACCAGGTCCTTCATGGTCTTCACGCCGGTGTCGGCCGCCGCGACGACGAACAGCGACTGGCTGGCCAGCTGCACGATCGGCGTCAGGTCGCTGGCCGGGTCGATCCGGGCGGTCTTGGACGCCTGCATGACGTGCGGCGTGATGGCGACCGTATTCGGGGCCAGCAGCAGCGTGTAGCCGTCGGGCGCGGCCTTGGACACCATGCCGGCGGCGATGGTGCCGGCGGCGCCGGTGCGGTTGTCCACCACCACCGGCTGACCCAGCCGGGCCGACAGCTTCTCGCCGATCATGCGGGCGATGACGTCGGTGTCGCCGCCCGCGGGATAGCCCACGACGATGGTGATGGGCCTGGCCGGGTAGTCCGCCGCAGGCTGGGCCATGGCGGTTCCAGCCGCCAGCGTCGCCGCGGCGCAGCCCAGGAGGCAGTGGCAGAGGTTTCGTCGATTCATGGGGGCCTTGTCTGGAAGAGAAGAGATTGGAAATCAGAATGCATGGCGCATGCCACAGTTGAGGGCGGGGTGGCCCAGGCCCTGTTCGGCCGGGTTGCCCACGCGGTAGAAGCCGGCCGCCGTCCCGGCCGCTGATGGAGCGGCCCCTGTCGGAGACGGAGCGCGCCGTGCTGCACGCCGCCGCGAACGGTACGCCGGGCTTCGACAAACGCGGCGCGAGCGGGTAGGGTGAGGGGCTCCGCAGCTACAACGCATCGATCGCCCCACCCATGCCCGACCTGATCCTCCACCACTACGCCAGTTCGCCCTTTTCCGAGAAGGCCCGCCTGCTGCTGGGACACAAGAAGCTGGCCTGGAAGTCGGTCATCGTGCCGCCGGTCATGCCCAAGCCCGACCTGGTGGCGCTCACCGGCGGCTACCGGCGCGCGCCGGTGCTGCAGGTCGGCGCCGACATCTACTGCGACACCGCGCTCATCGCCGACGTGCTGGAGCACCTGCAGCCCGCGTCGCCGCTGTATCCCGAGCCGGAGAAGGGCCTCGCGCGCATCCTCGCCCAGTGGGCCGACAGCCAGCTCTTCTGGGCCGCCATGGGCTACAGCCTGCAGCCCAGGGGCGCGGCGGAAGTCTTCGCCGGCGCGCCGCCCGAGGCGGCCAAGGCCTTCGCCGAGGACCGCAGCCGGATGAGCGCCGGCAACATGGCCCGCCTGCGCCCGGGCGACGCCGCCGCGGCCTACAAGTCCTACCTGCGGCGGCTGTCCGACATGCTCGACGACAAGCCCTTCCTGCTCGGCGAAGTGCCCTGCATCGCCGACTTCTCGGCCTACCACGGGCTCTGGTACACCCGCCGCGTCCATGCGGTGAAGGGCATCCTCCAGCTCACGCCCGCGGTGCTGGACTGGATGGACCGCATCAAGGCCATCGGCCACGGCAGCTTCGAGAAGATCGCGCCGGCCGACGCCATCGCCGCCGCCCGGGCCGCCATGCCGCACACGCTGCTGGCCGACAGCACCTTCCAGGACGAGCACGGCATTCAGCTGGGCAGCGCCGTCACCGTGCGCGCCGAGAGCTTCGGCCTGGAGGAAACCGCCGGCACGCTGGTCGCCGCCACGCGCACCCACTACACGCTGGCGCGCGAGAGCGATGCCGTGGGCACGGTGCACGTGCACTTCCCGCGCATCGGCTATGTGCTGAAGCAGGCCGAGGGCTGAGGTCGGCTCTTCCATCATGAAACACATCGACGCCCGCAGGAGGCGGCTGCTGCAGATCGCGGGCGCCGCGCCGCTGCTGTCCGGCGCCGGCGCCGCGCTGCTCTCGCCG
>JASGDG010000010.1:0-8579 GCA_047607325.1 Xenophilus sp.
CTGCGCTCGCGCCTGCCGGGTGGCGTGGTGCGCGCGCTGCGGCTGGGCGCGGCCGGCTTCTGCGGCGTGCCGCGGCTGGCGGTGCCCGCGGTGCAGGTGCACCTGAGCGATGCGGAAGGCTGGATCGCCAGCTTCGTGCTGGAGGAGGACCTGCGCGCCGACGCCGCGCAGGCCGTCTCTGCCCTGGCGGACGAGGGCGTGCAGGTGCAACTGCTCTCGGGCGACCGCGACGCCGCGGCGCACCGTTTGGCGGCGCAGGCCGGCATTCCCACCGCGCGCGGCGACTGCCTGCCCGAGGACAAGCTCGACGCCCTGCGCCGCATGCAGGCCGGCGGCCGCCGCGTGGCGATGGTGGGCGATGGCCTGAACGATGGGCCGGTGATCGCCCATGCAGACGCCTCCTTCGCCTTCGGTCGGGCCGTCGCGCTCACGCGGGCGAAGGCCGATTTCATCGTGCTGGGCGACGCGCTTTCGGCCATCCCCGCCACGCTGGCGCAGGCGCGCCGCACGCTGAAGGTGGTGAGGCAGAACCTCGCCTGGTCGGCCGCCTACAACGCCCTGAGCGTGCCGCTGGCCCTGGCCGGCTGGATGCCCGCCTGGGCGGCCGGCCTGGGCATGGCGGCCAGTTCGCTGCTGGTGGTGATCAACAGCGCCCGGCTGGCGCGGCCGGCGCCGCTGCCCGCCGCGGCGGACGGCAGAGGCTGAGCGATGGACGTGCTCTTCATCCTCGTGCCGATGTCGGTGCTGCTGGTGCTGCTGATCATCGCCGGCCTGTGGTGGGCCATCGAGCGTGGCCAGTTCGACGACATCGAGCAGGAAGGCGCGCGCATTCTTCGCGGCGATTGATCTTCGTCAAGCCGTTGGCGGAAACCTCCCCGGACACTGGCTCCCGTCCCATCCACCGTTCCCACGATGCAGTCGAACCACACTCCCGCGGCGGTCTACAACGACACCGTCGTCCGCCAGTTCTCCCTGATGGCCGTGGTCTGGGGCGTGGTCGGCATGCTGGTCGGCGTCGTCATCGCCGCGCAGCTGGCCTGGCCCGAGCTGAACCTGGGCATCCCGTGGCTGAGCTACGGGCGTCTGCGGCCGCTGCACACCAACGCGGTGATCTTCGCCTTCGGCGGCTGCGCGCTGATGGCGACCAGTTTCCACGTCGTGCAGCGCACCTGCCAGGTGCGGATGTTCGCGCCGAAGCTGGCGGCCTTCGTCTTCTGGGGCTGGCAACTGGTCATCGTGTCGGCGGCCGTCTCCCTGCCGCTGGGCTACACCACCGGCAAGGAATACGCCGAGCTGGAATGGCCCGTCGACGTCCTGATCACGCTGGTGTGGGTGGCCTACGCGATCGTGTTCTTCGGCACGGTGGGCACGCGCAAGGTCAGGCACATCTACGTGGCCAACTGGTTCTACGGCGGCTTCATCCTGGCGGTGGCGCTGCTGCACGTGGTCAACAGCGCCGAGGTGCCGGCCGGCTGGATGAAGAGCTACTCGGCCTACGCCGGCGTGCAGGACGCGATGGTGCAGTGGTGGTACGGCCACAACGCGGTGGGCTTTTTCCTCACCGCCGGCTTCCTGGGGATGATGTACTACTACATCCCCAAGCAGGCCGAGCGCCCGGTCTACAGCTACCGCCTGTCGATCGTGCACTTCTGGGCGCTGATCTTCACCTACATGTGGGCGGGCCCGCACCACCTGCACTACACGGCGCTGCCGGACTGGACGCAGTCGCTGGGCATGGTCTTCTCGCTGATCCTGCTGGCGCCCAGCTGGGGCGGGATGATCAACGGCATCATGACTCTCTCGGGCGCCTGGCACAAGCTGCGCACCGACCCGATCCTGCGCTTCCTGATCGTGGCCCTGTCCTTCTACGGCATGGCCACCTTCGAAGGGCCGATGATGTCCATCAAGACGGTCAACGCCCTGAGCCACTACACCGACTGGACCATCGGCCACGTGCACGCCGGCGCCCTGGGCTGGGTGGGGCTGATCTCGATGGGTTCGCTGTACTACCTGATCCCGCGCATGTACGGCCGCACCACGATGTACAGCGTCGGGGCGATCGAGCTGCATTTCTGGATGGCGACCATCGGCATCGTGCTCTACATCGCCGCCATGTGGATCGCCGGCGTGATGCAGGGCCTGATGTGGCGCGCCATCAACCCCGACGGCACGCTCACCTACACCTTCGCCGAGAGCGTCAAGGCCACCTTCCCCTTCTACGTGGTGCGCCTGCTGGGCGGTGTGCTGTATCTGGGCGGGATGCTGGTGATGGCCTGGAACACCTGGATGACCGTGGCGGCCGGCCGCGCGGCGCGCGCGCCGATCCCCGTCGCCGTCCACGCCTGAGCGGGCAACGAGAACGAGCATGCGCACCCAAGCCAACGAGAAGGCCGGCTTCTCCCACGAGAAGATCGAGACCAACAACTTCCTGATGATCGTGCTGATCCTGCTGGTCGTCGCCGTCGGCGGCCTGGTGGAGATCGTGCCGTTGTTCTTCCAGAAGTCCACCACCGAGCCGATCGCCGGCCTCAAGCCCTACACCGCGCTGCAGCTGGCCGGCCGCGACATCTACCTGCGCGAGGGCTGCTACAACTGCCACTCGCAGATGATCCGGCCCTTCCGCGCCGAGACGCTGCGCTACGGCCACTACTCGGTGGCCGGCGAGTTCGTCTACGACCATCCCTTCCAGTGGGGCAGCAAGCGCACCGGCCCCGACCTGCACCGCGTGGGCGGCAAGTACAGCGATGAATGGCACCGCGTGCACCTGAACAACCCGCGCGACGTGGTGCCCGAGTCGAACATGCCGGCCTACGCCTGGCTGGAGAGGACGCCGGCCGACGCGGCCCCGGTCCCGGCCCGCATGCGCGCGCTGCGCCAAGTCGGCGTGCCCTACACCGACGAGGACATCGCGGGCGCCAGGGCCGAAGTCGAGGGCAAGACCGAGATGGACGCCGTCATCGCCTACCTGCAGTCGCTGGGCCGCCTGCTCAAGTAGCCGCCGTCACCACTGGAGCCGTCCATGGACCTCACCTTCCTGCGCGAAGCCGCCACCGTCATCTGCTTCGTGCTCTTCCTGGGCATCGTGGCATGGGCCTATGCGGGCCGCAACCGTGCCCGCTTCGAAGAGGCGGCGCAGCTGCCCTTCGAGCAGGACTGACGCCCGCGCCAACCCCACGACGACAAGAACATTTCCATGAGCGATTTCGTCAGCAACTTCTGGTCGAACTACGTCGCCGGGGCCGCGGTGCTCAGCATCCTCGGCTGCCTGCTGCTGCTGTGGCTGACCGCGCGCAAGCCGGTGGCGCCGGGCACCGGCGACACCACCGGCCACGTGTGGGACGGCGACCTGCGCGAGGCCAACAACCCGCTGCCGCTGTGGTGGATGGGCCTGTTCGTCATCACCATCGTCTTCGCCCTGGGCTACCTGGCCTTCTATCCCGGCCTGGGCCGGATGGCCGGGCAGCTCGGCTGGACCTCGCTCGGCGAGTACCAGGCCGAGGTGAAGAAGGCCGAAGCCGAACTGGCGCCCGTGTACCAGCGCTTCGCGTCGATGTCGGTCGAGCAGATGGCGGCCGACCCGGGCGCGCAGGCGGTGGGCGAGCGTCTGTTCATGAACAACTGTGCCCAGTGCCACGGCTCCGACGCGCGCGGCGGCAAGGGCTTCCCCAACCTGACGGACAGCGACTGGCTGTACGGCGGCGATCCGGCCACGATCATCGAGACCCTCACCAAGGGCCGCCAGGGCACCATGCCGCCCATGGCCGCTGCCGTGGGCAGCGCGGACGACGTGAAGAACGTCGCCAACTACGTGCTGAGCCTGTCGGGCAGCCCGCACGACTCGGTGCGCGCCGGCCTGGGCAAGGCCAAGTTCGCCGTCTGCGCGGCCTGCCACGGCCCCACCGGCGGCGGCAATCCGGCGCTGGGGGCGCCGCGCCTGTCGGACAACATCTGGCTCTACGGCTACGGCGAGGCGGCGATCGTCTCCGCCATCGCCAACGGCCACCACGGCGAGATGCCGGCGCAGGAAGGCCGGCTGACCGAGGCGCAGATCAAGGTGCTGGCGTCCTATGTCTGGGGCTTCTCGAATCGCGCCGCCGCCGCGCACTGAGGCGGCCGTGAACAACGGCTCGCTCTACGCCGCCTCGAAGAAGGTCTATCCGCGCAGCATCCAAGGCCTGTTCTCGCGCTGGCGTTGGGCGATGGTGTTCGCCACGCAGCTGGTCTTCTACGGCCTGCCGTGGCTCGAGTGGGGCGGCCGGCAGTCGGTGCTGTTCGACCTGGCGGCGCGGCGCTTCTACCTGTTCGGGCTGGTGCTGTATCCGCAGGATCTGATCTACCTGGCCGCTCTGCTGGTTGTCTCGGCGCTGCTGCTCTTTCTCTTCACCGCCGTGGCCGGGCGCCTGTGGTGCGGCTTCAGCTGCCCGCAGACCGTCTACACCGAGATCTTCATGTGGGTGGAGCAGAAGATCGAGGGCAACCGCAGCGCGCGCATCCGCCTCGACGGCGAGTCGCTGTCGATGGAGAAGCTGGTCAAGAAGTGGTTCAAGCACCTGGCGTGGATCGGCATCGCGCTGTGGACCGGCTTCACCTTCGTGGGCTACTTCACGCCGGTCCGCGAGTTGGGCATGGCCTTCCTGCAGATGCGCATGGGCTCGTGGGAGGTGTTCTGGGTCTTCTTCTACGGCTTCGCCACCTACGGCAACGCCGGCTTCATGCGCGAGCAGGTGTGCAAGTACATGTGCCCCTACGCGCGCTTCCAGAGCGCGATGTTCGACCGCGACACGCTGGTCGTGAGCTACGAGGCGCAGCGCGGCGAGCCGCGCGGCCCGCGCCGCAAGGTCGACGACGCGAAAGCGCAGGGCCTGGGCGACTGCATCGGCTGCAGCCTGTGCGTGCAGGTGTGCCCGGTGGGCATCGACATCCGCAACGGCCTGCAGTACGAGTGCATCGGCTGCGGGCTGTGCGTGGACGCCTGCAACTCGGTGATGGACAAGATGGGCTACGCGCGCGGCCTGATCCGCTACGACACGCAGAACGGCATGGCCGCCGGCTGGAGCCCGCGCCAGTTGCTGCGCCGCGTGCTGCGGCCGCGCGTGCTGACCTATGCCGGCGTGCTGGCGGTGCTGGTCGTCGGCCTGCTGGCCAGCCTGGTGCTGCGCACGCCGCTGAAGGTGGACGTGGTGCGCGACCGCGCCTCGCTGGCGCGGCCGGTCGAGGGCGGGCGGCTGGAGAACGTCTATCGCCTGCAGATCATGAACGCCACCGAGAAGGCCCAGGCCTATCGCATCGAGGCGCGCGGCCTGGACGGCCTGGCCGTGGCCAGCGAGCCGAGGGTCGAGGTCGGCCCGGCCGATTCGCGCTGGGCGGCGGTGCGGCTGCAGATCATGGACGGCAGCGCCGCGCCCGGCTCGCACCCCATCCATTTCGACGTGCGCCAGGAGGGCGGCGGGGCGCAGGTGTCGGAGAAGGCCGTGTTCCTGGTTCCGCGCTGAGGGCGTCAAGGAGATCGTGATGAAGATGCAAGAGCAGTCCGGACGGGCCGAGGGCTCGCCCTGGTGGCGCCACCCGATCATGTGGATGGTGGTGGGCGGCCCCGCCATCGTGGTGGTGGCCGGCCTCGCGACGGCCTGGATCGCCGTGCGCAGCGCCGACCCGGTGGTGGACGTGGACTACTACCGCCACGGCATCGAGATCAACCGCACGCTCGGCGCCAAGGCCATGCTGCCGGCGCAGGTCGGCCGCAACCATGCCATGACGCCGGCCGGGGACGTGCCGCCGGCGCGGCGCTGAAGCCCCCGCGATGCAGGCGCACCGCATCATGGCTGTGGGCTGGTCGTCCTTCCTGGCGGCCTGCGTGCTCGAATTCCTGGTGTTCGCCTTCCTCGACCCGGGCGAGATTCCATGGTTCGGCCAGGCGCTGCACCCGAGCCGGCAGGCGGTGTACGCGCTGTCCTTCTTCGGCTTCTGGGCCGTGACCGCGCTGTCGAGCGCGCTGGCGGTGCTGCTGACGCTGCCGCCGGCCGAACTCAACGAGCCGTCGCCAGCGGAGTGAGCCTGCCGCTACCGGGCCGCATCGCAGCAGCGGGCGGGGCGTGGCCCCGGACTCAGGCGCAGACGGTCGGGTTCACCAGCCGCCTGAGCGCCTCGGCGTCGAGGATGCGCACGTGGCGCTGGTTGACCTCGACCAGGCCGTCCTCGACGAACTTGGAGAGGGTGCGGCTCACCGTCTCCAGCTTCAGGCCCAGGTAGCTGCCGATCTCCTCGCGCGTCATGCGCAGCACCAGCTCGCTGGCCGAGAAGCCGCGCGCGTGCAGGCGCTGCACCAGGTTGAGCAGGAAGGCCGCCAGGCGCTCCTCGGCGCGCATGCTGCCCAGCAGCAGCATCACGCCGTGCTCGCGCACGATCTCGCGGCTCATGATCTGGTGCACGTGGCGCTGCAGCGCCGTGACCTCGCGCGACAGCTCCTCGATGCGGTCGAAGGGCATCACGCAGACCTCCGCGTCCTCCAGCGCCACCGCGTCGCAGGTGTGGTGGTTGTTGACGATGCCGTCCAGGCCGATGATCTCGCCCGCCATCTGGAAGCCGGTGACCTGATCGCGCCCGTCCTCGGCCGCCACCCGCGTCTTGAACACGCCGGTGCGGATGGCGTAGAGGGCCGAGAAGCGCTCGCCGTTGCGAAACAGCGTCTCCTTGCGCTTGATCCTGCGGCGCGTGGCCACCAGGTCGTCGATGCGCTGCAGTTCGGCCGGCTGCAGGCCCACCGGCATGCAAAGCTCCCGCAGGTTGCAGTTCGAGCAGGCGACTTTGATCTTTTCGGGCGTCATGGTCTGGAAGGGGGGAGCGGGCCGGTCGTGCAGGGAGTGCAGGCTGCCGGGCGCTTCATGCCTGGATTGTCCGCGCGCAAACATCGGGCGGATTGATCCAGGTCAAACAAGCCGAGGCCCAACCGCCGCACAGTGCGAGGGTATCCCGTCCCGGGGGCGATGCCTACCGGCTGTCACGATGAGCCCGCTGACCCTGAATCCCCTTCCCGCCGCCGCGGCCGAGCCGCAGCTGTCCCCGGCGCTGCTGCGCCGCTTCGACGTGCCCGGCCCGCGCTACACCTCCTACCCCACGGCCGACCGCTTCGTCGAGGCCTTCGGCGCCGAGGACTACGCCCAGGCGCTGGCGCAGCGCCGCCAGGCCGGGCGCGCCGCCGGCCTGCCGCTGTCGCTGTACGTGCACATCCCGTTCTGCGATTCGCTGTGCTACTACTGCGCCTGCCACAAGATCGTCACGCGTCGCCACGAGAAGGGCCGCGAGTACCTGCAGTCCCTGCGCCGCGAGATCGCGCTGCAGGTCGAGCACCTGGGCCGCGGCGCCCTGGTCAGCCAGCTGCACCTGGGCGGCGGCACGCCCACCTTCCTGAACGACGGCGAACTGGCGCAGCTGATGGCCATGCTGCGCGAGGCCTTCGCCTTCGCGGCGGAGGGCGAGTACGCGATCGAGGTCGATCCGCGCACGGTGGACGAGGCGCGTCTGGCCCGCCTGGCCGAGCTGGGCTTCAACCGCCTGAGCTTCGGCGTTCAGGACTTCGACCCCGCCGTGCAGAAGGCCGTGCACCGCGTGCAGCCCGCCGAGGAGGTGTTCGCCCTGGTCGCCGCGGCGCGGCGCCTGGGCTTCGGCTCGATCAACGTCGACCTGATCTACGGCCTGCCGCGCCAGACCGCCGAGTCCTTCGGGCGCACGCTGGCCCAGGTGGGCGAGCTGCGGCCCGACCGCATCGCGCTGTACGCCTACGCGCACCTGCCGGAGCGCTTCAAGCCGCAGCGCCGCATCGACGCCGCCGAGCTGCCGCCGCCGGGCGCCAAGGTGGAGATGCTCTCGCGCGCCATCGGGGCCTTCGCCGAGGTCGGTTACCGCTACATCGGCATGGACCATTTCGCGCTGCCCGACGACGCGCTGGCCATCGCCAAGCGGCAGGGACGGCTGCACCGCAACTTCCAGGGCTACAGCACGCAGCCGGATTGCGACATCATCGGCCTCGGCGTGTCGGCGATCGGCCGCGTGGGCGCCACCTACAGCCAGAACGCCAAGACGCTGGAGGAGTACTACGACCTGCTGGGCCAGGGGCGCCTGCCCGTGGCGCGCGGCCTGGCCCTGACGCGCGACGATGTGCTGCGGCGCGCCGTGGTCATGGCGCTGATGTGCCAGGGGCGGGTGGACTTCGAGGCCGTCGGCACGGCGCACCTGATCGACTTCCGGCGCCACTTCGCGGCCGAACTGGAGGCGCTGCAGGCCCTGGCCGGCGAGGGCCTGGTGCGGCTGGACGCGCAGGCCATCGAGGTGACGCCCACCGGCTGGTTCTTCGTGCGCGCCGTCGCCATGGTGTTCGACCGCTACCTGCAGGCCGACCGGGCGCGCTCGCGCTTCTCGCGGGTCATCTGACGCGGTGGCCGTGAACACCTCCCTGGCAGCGACAGCCCTGTTGATGGGCCTGGCCGGCGGCCCGCACTGCGTGGCCATGTGCGGCGCGGCCTGCGCCGGGCTCGGGCACGCGGCCGGCGCGCGCCGGGGCCGGGCGCTGTGGGGGTTCCAGA
>JASGDG010000011.1:0-6195 GCA_047607325.1 Xenophilus sp.
CCCGCCCATGCCCGCCCCGCAGGCCGGGGCCGAGCCCGGCGGCGCGCCTTTCAACGCCGCCGGCTACGGCGCCACGCGCCCGCCCTGGTCGGCCGCGCATCCCTACACCAACCTGCACGCGCCCAGGAACCCGGCCATCGCCACCGTCACCGGCAACTTCAACTGCACCGAGGCTGGCTTCGACAGCGAGACGCACCACGTGGTGCTCGACTTCGGCGCCCTGCCCTTCCCGGTGCTGGAAGGCCAGTCCATCGGCATCGTCCCGCCGGGCGTGGACGCGCTGGGCCGCCCGCACCAGCCGCGGCAGTACTCGGTGGCCAGCGCGCGCAACGGCGAGCGGCCGGGCTACAACAACCTCTCGCTCACCGTGAAGCGCGTCACCCAGGACCACCAGGGCCAGCCGGTGCGCGGCATCTGCTCCAACCACGTGTGCGACCTGAAGGTCGGCGACGAGGTCAGGGTGGTCGGCCCCTTCGGCAGCACCTTCCTGATGCCCAACCACCCGAAGTCGCACATCGTCATGATCTGCACCGGCACCGGCAGCGCGCCGATGCGGGCCATGACCGAGTGGCGCCGCCGCCTCAGGAAGAGCGGCAAGTTCGAGGGCGGCAAGCTGATGCTCTTCTTCGGCGCGCGCACCCCGCAGGAGCTGCCCTACTTCGGTCCGCTGCAGTCGCTGCCCAAGGACTTCATCGACATCAACTTCGCGTTCTCGCGCATGCCCGGCCAGCCCAGGAAGTACGTGCAGGACCGCCTGCGCGAGCGCGC
Organism: Xenophilus sp.; assembly: GCA_047607325.1. Classification (GTDB taxonomy): domain Bacteria; phylum Pseudomonadota; class Gammaproteobacteria; order Burkholderiales; family Burkholderiaceae_C; genus Xenophilus. The sequence continues at coordinate 769 of JASGDG010000011.1, forward strand.
CGCCGACCTGGCGGCGCTGCTGAAGGACGGCGCCAGCCACTTCTATGTGTGCGGCCTCAAGAGCATGGAGGAGGGCGTGGTGCTGGCCCTGCGCGACGTCGCCGGCGAGGCCGGGCTGGACTGGGAGGCGGTGGCGGCGCAGCTCAAGCAGGAAGGGCGGCTGCACCTGGAGACGTACTGAACCCGGCCCCCACCAAGTCACCGAGACGCGCCGCGCCCGCAGGCGCAGGCGATCGAGGCGCGCCGCTCCGGGCGGCTTTCCGGCGGGCGGCGATCGGCTACGCTGCGCGGGTTTCTTCGACCCCGACCGCGTCGCCGTGAAAGCCTCCTTCGCCGCTCTCGTGTCCTTCGCCCTCGCCTTCTGCTCTGCCGGTGCGGCGCAGGCGCTCCAGATCAGCAGCCTCACGCCGCAGGGTGAGGTCTCGCAGGTGCGGCAGGTGGTCGCCAGCTTCGATCAGGCGCCGGCTCCGCTGGCGCTGCACTGCGACGACGCGCAGGCCGGCCAGGGCAGCGGCCGCTGGACCGGCGACAAGCGCTGGGTGTGGGACTTCGCCGACGGCCTGCCGCCCGGCGCGCGCTGCACCGCCAGCGTGGCGCCCGGCTTCAAGTCGCCCGCCGGCGCGGCCATCGAGAGCTGCCAGCGCTTCGAGTTCAACACCGGCGGCCCCTTCGTGCGCAGCCACTGACCGAGCTATGGCACCATCGACGAGCAGCAGATCCGCGCCGCCGCGCTGGACGCCGGCGCCGAGGCGGCGCGCCTGCAATGGCGCCTGGACGGCAAGCCCTTCGCGCGCGGCCCGCAGGCCCGCTGGCTGCCCTGGCCCGGCCGCCACACGGTGGAACTGGCCGACGCCCGCGGCCGGGTGCTGCATGGCATCCGGATCGAGGTGCGCGGCGCGGGCGTGGCGCGGTGAGGCGACACACCTCTGCGCCTTCAGCGATGCGCAGTCTTGAACATGCACATGCACAAGACGCGAATTTTCCCGGCGCTGGTATGCTCGATCGCACATGAGCAAGCGCGAGAAGAATCGCATCTCCCTCGATCTCTACGATCAGCCCGGACACCTCATTCGACGCGCTCAGCAGATCGCGGTTGCGCTTTTTCGCGAGGTTCTAGGCCCCGAGGTCACACCTGTGCAGTACGCGATCCTGCGCATGCTTCAGGAAAAGCCCGGCATCGATCAAGTGACTTTGGCGAAGTGGGTCGCGCTGGACACGTCGACAACCGCTGACATCGCGACTCGCCTCGAAACCAAAGGCTGGATCGTTCGCGAAATGCTCCCCCGGCGGCAGCGAAAGTTGATCCTCACGCCCGCCGGGGAAGCCATGCTCACCGAGTTCGTGCCCAACGTGCACGAGCTTCGCAGCCGCATGATGGCTGACTTCGAGCCTGAAGAGCAGTTGGAGTTCACGCGCCTGTTGCGTAAATTTGTCCACATCCACAACGGCGCCTCGGCTGAACGTCAGGGTTCGCACTAGATTGGATCGACGGATCGTGTCCTAGACTCATTCATTCAGCATACTGAATGAGTCCCTCACGATGAATCTGCAACCGAGTTCCGGGCGCCGTCAGTTCGCTCGTTGGGCTGTCACTGCCGCCATCTCTACTGCCTTCACCGCCCCGGTGGGGTCGGTGTGGGCTCAGTCCGAGCCATTCAAGGTCGGCTTGATACTCCCGATGTCAGGCCCCTTTGCCTCCACGGGCCGTCAAATCGATGGGGCCGTGAAGCTTTACATGGCAGAGCACGGAGACACTGTGGCCGGCCGCAAAGTCGTGATCATCCTGAAGGACGACACGGGCGTGCCCGATGTGACCAAGCGTCTTGCGCAGGAACTGCTGGTGAATGGCAAAGTCGATGTGCTCGCTGGCTTCGGCGTGACGCCGTCGGCGCTCGCCGTGGGGCCCATCGCGACGCAAGCCAGAACTCCGGCCGTGATCATGGCCGCGGCGACTTCCGGGATCGTCGCGACGTCGCCGTACTTTGTGCGGAGCAGCTATACCCTGCAGCAGTCGGCCGGGACCATGGCGAAATGGACGCGTAAGAACGGGATCAGGCGGGTCATCACGATGGTCTCGGACTACGGCCCTGGCATCGATGCGGAAAAGGTCTACAAAGAAGGGGTTGAGAAAGACGGCGGGCAGGTCATCGATCAGATTCGCATCCCGATGCGCAATCCAGACTTCGCCCCCTTCTTGCAGCGCGTGCGCGACCTGAATCCGGAGGCGGTGTTCGTTTTCGTTCCTTCCGGCCCGGCAGCGCAGCTCATGAAGCAATTCAGCGAGCGGGGGCTCGACAAATCCGGGATCAAGCTGATCGGTGATGGCGGCGTCACCGACGACGACTTGCTCAACGACATGGGCGATGTGGCTCTGGGTACGGTGACTTCGTTCCACTATTCCGCGGCCCACGACTCCGCACTGAACAAGCAATTCGTGAAGACGTTCACGGCAGCCAACAACGGCATGCGGCCCAATTTCATGGCCGTGGGCGGCTATGACGGGATGGCCCTGATCTACAAGGCTGTCGAGGCGACCCAGGGCAAGGGACAAGGAGAGTCCCTCGTCAATGCGATGAAGGGCCAGAGCTTCGAAAGCCCGCGAGGCCCGATCGCCATCGACGCACAGACTCGCGACATCATTCAGAACGTCTACATCCGGCGTGTGGAGCGCAAGGACGGCCAGCTCTGGAACGCCGAGATCGATGCGGTCAAGGCAGTGAAGGACGGTGATTAGGCATCACGCCGGAGAAATCTGATCATGAGCACGTCAATCACGACACTGATGCAGGCGCAGGCTGCCTCCCCATTCCCGATGAATCGCTGGTGGGTCGCCGGGTTTTCTCGGGAATTGGCTGACAGGCCACTCGCGCGCACATTTCTCGGCCGTCGAGTGGTCCTCTTTCGCACGCCCGACGGCGCAGTTTCGGCCCTCGAGGACCGGTGCTGCCACAAGGAGCTTCCGCTGTCTTGCGGTGCTGTCGAAGAGCACGGGCTGCGCTGTGGCTACCACGGATTGCTGTTCGACGCGCAGGGCCGATGCATCGAGATCCCCGGCCAGGCGCACATCCCGCCGAAAGCACGGGTGCGCTCCTATCCGCTGGTGGAGCAGGACAAGATTCTTTGGATCTGGATCAGCGAAGACCCGGAAGCCGTGCCTGCTGACGCTCCGCCCCGCTATCCCGTGCACGATGATCCGCGCTATCGGTATGGCGGTGACAGCTTTCACTACAACGCGCCATACCAGCTGATCCACGACAACCTCCTCGATTTGAGCCATCTGGGCTATGTGCATACGAGGACGATCGGGGGCAACCCCCGGTTGCACATGAACGCCGAGGTTCGCACGACTGGCGACGAGGCATCGGTACGGGTCGTCCGGTGGATGCCTGATTCGGAACCGCCACCGACCTATTCAGCAGCATGGCCGTTCAAGGGGCGCATCGATCGATGGCAGGAAGTGGTCTTCCATCCTTCACACTGCGAGATTTGGACCGGTGCCATGGATGCGGGCGTCGGCGCCTTGGACGATCCACAGCGCGAAGGCTTCCATATGCGGGGCTTCCATGGCGTGACGCCCGAGACCGAGACCACGGCCCACTACCTCTGGACCATCGCCACGAATCCGCACCCCGACAAACAAGATGTGACCAAGCTGGTGGTTGATCAGACTGCGGCGACCTTCGAAGAGGACAAGCTGATCATCGAGGCCCAGTGGGACAACCAGAAGAACTTTGCGACGCGAAAACAGGTCGATATTCACGTCGATGCAGGTCCCAACCGGGCCCGAAGGATCATCGAGCGCTTGCGCAGTGCATGAGGAATGCCGGGAGCCGGCGCTGGCCTGCCGTGCGAGTAGCGGCTCCTCGTGAGGAGGCCACCGCGAGGTCAGGATAGGGGCGAGGTGCGAAACCAGCCCTGATCCTTGAGCGGTTCACGCCTGCCAGCGCAGCAGCCCTTTCTCGGCGACGGCCAGCAGCGCGTTGCTGGCGAAGCCGATCAGCCCCAGCAGCACGATGCCGGCGAACAGCTCGCTGGCGTGGAAGGAGCGCGCCGCCAGCAGGATGGCCTGGCCCAGGCCGGACTGCGAGGCGATCATCTCGCCGACGATCGAGACGATCAGCGACACCGTCATCGACAGCCGCATGCCGGCCAGGATGTCGGGCATGGCGCTGGGCAGGCCGATCTTCAGGATGAAGGCCGCGCGGCCCATCTGCAGCGCCGCCGCCACCTCGCGCAGGCGCGGCTCCACGCTGGCGAAGCCGTGCACCGTGGCCAGCAGCACCGGCCACATCGCGCCGAAGGCCACCACCGAGAGCACCATCGCCGGCGACAGGCCGAAGATGGAGATCGCCAGCGGGATCACCGCCGAGGCCGGCAGCGGCCGGATGAACTCCAGCGTCGGCTGCAGCCAGGTGCGCGCCAGGCGCGAGATGCCGATCAGCGCGCCCAGCACGATGCCGGCCAGCGAGGCCAGCAGCCAGCCCAGCACCATGCGCTGCACGGTGCCGGCGGTGAAGGCCGCCAGTTCGCCCGGCTGGGCGCCGGCCGCCGGCTGGAGGTTCAGGCCCTGCAGCAGGCTGGCGAGCGTGGCCTCCGGCGTGGGCACGAAGACCTTGCTGACCCATTCGAGGTGGCTGGCCAGCCACCACAGGGCCACGAAGGCCGCCAGCAGCGCGGCGGATTCGAGCCAGCCGCGGGTGCGGGCCGCGCTCACGGCGCCATCCCCATGCGGCGCGCGACCCAGGCCTGGGCGCGCTGCGCCAGGCCGTTGATCGCCACGCCGACCGTGCCGATCCAGAGCAGCCAGGCCAGCATCAGGGCCGGGTCCATGCTCTGCTGGGCGATCAGCATGGCGTAGCCCATGCCGTTGGGGTTGGCTGCCACCTCCACCGTCACCGCCACCACCAGCGCGATCGCCACGCCCAGCCGCAGCGCCACGAACAGGCGCGGCACCATCGCCGGGATGACGATCTTGGCCACGCGCTCGCGCGGCGGCAGGCCCAATGCCAGCGCCACCTCCAGCAGCCGCGGCTCGACCTGGCGCGCGGCGGCCTGCGCCAGCACCAGCATCGGCCAGAAGGTGGCGAAGGCCACCACCGCGATCTCCATGCGCAGGCCGAAGCCGAACACCAGCAGCGCCAGCGGGATCAGCGCCACCGAGGGCACCGGCCGCAGCACTTCCACCGTGAGGAAACCGCGCCGCGCCGCCCGCGGCGACAGGCCCAGCGCGATGCCGAAGCCCAGTCCCAGCGCGGCACCGACCAGCAGCCCCAGCGCGGCGCAGCCCAGCGTGAAGGCCGTGGCCTCCCAGAGGCTGCCGTCACCCAGGGCCACCGCGAGCGAGCGCAGCGCGGCGCTGGGCGGCGCCAGCGCCTCGCTGCCGGCGCCGGCGCCGCGCGCGTACCACTCCAGCGCGCCCACCAGCAG
>JASGDG010000012.1:0-2528 GCA_047607325.1 Xenophilus sp.
AGGCGATGGTCTACAGCCGCCCGGCCTTCAGATCCTTGCGCAGCGCCTCGTTCACGCGCGTCTGCCAACCCGCCCCCTTGGCCTTGAGCCCGGCCAGTACGTCAGGGTCGAGGCGGATCGTGGTGGACACCTTGGCATCCGCCTTCACGCTACCCACGGGCCGCCCACGCTTGCGCGCGGCGATCTGCTCGGGCGTGTGGATGGCACCGTACACCCCGGCCTTCGCCTCCGCGAGCGATTCCCGCAGGCCAGCGAGCGCCTGGCCCGCATCCTTTTCGATGGCCTGGGCTACCTTCTCGACATCCAGGTGCTTCAGCTCATCGAGCGTCTTCAGCGTCTTCATGGCTACCTCTTGATTTCCTTGGGAAGGATGTTGCTGCGCTCGGCCTTGGAATAGACGGTCAGCAGCACCACCTCATCGGCCACCAGGTCCTACGCCGCCAAGGCGAATCGCTGATCATGGGCCGCATGGTCCCACCCGACGCAGGCCAGGGCCACGGTGCGCGGCACAGGCTTCTCGCCGCTGAGGTAGTAGCCCAGCATGCGCCGCGACAGCCCCAGCGCGTTGGCTGCCTGCTGCTGGGTCAGCCCATGGCGGTACATCCATTCGGCGATGCCCTCGTGCGAGTAGCCCCCGGACTGCTCGATGGCGCGGGCTCGCAGGTTGTCGGCGGCCATTTCCAGATCGTCCGTGCCCCAGGTGACAGTGCCGCCCCACGGGCCGAGCTTGGCGCGCTTGAACACGGACGGATCGGCCAGCAGGGCCAGCGTCGGATGCCGCCGGATCGTCTCGCGCAGGTCCACGTCAAATTCCGCACCGTCCGCGAAGGCCAGGTGCAGGACGCTGCCGGCCTTGGCCTTCACGGCCGCCAGGGTGAATGCCTTGCTCATGGGTTCAACTCCTTCCAGATTCGCTCCAGCAGTTCGACGTTTGCCTGCGCCCAGGCCAGTGGCTCAGCCAGTTCGCGCCGCGGGATGGCGCTGCGCAGCACCTCCAGCGAGGCAATCACCACCAGCGCCTCGCGGCCATCGTTCATGCGCACATGGAAATGCGGCGGCAAATGGTCGCCCGCGTACATGTTGACGGTGCAGCGAGACAGGCGGGCAATCGTCGGCATGGGGTATTCTATGTGCAACTGTTGCACATATGCCGGTGGGCGTGAAAAAGCCCGCGCGGGGCGGGCTTGTCGATGCGTTAGGGGCGCGCGGACGGCGGGGGCGCCTTGTGCCGCCGGACGTTGCGCGGCTTCTTCTTTCGTGACGGCGTGGGCTTGTGGACATGCGCGCGGGCCTCTTGCCCTGGGCCTTGCTTGGGCGGTGGTGCTGGTTGCGCGTTGATCGCAATGGAGGCGGCCGCAAGGATGGTTGCAACGGTGGTGGCAGCTAGTTTCATGGGTTCCTCGGAAATGGAATTGGCAGCATAGCGGAACTGAATCGTGTCTCGCACGCACATTGACCTTGCGGTGGTAGCCGGCGAGTTGGGCGTGCTGCAGCCGCACGAGCATTTCTCTGGCTGAGGGCTGGCGCTGCGGCCCGCGCTCGATCGGCCGTCATGCGGGCCGTGGAAAGGGGTTGCGCCTTCTTGTTTATGGTGTACCATTTCCAAGAATGACGACAGCAAAGAAGACTTGGGGTGGCGCTCGCGCTGGTGGCGGACGGAAGCCGCTTCCTGATGGCGAGGCTATGGTGCCCGTGACGATGAAGATGAAGCCCGAGCAGAAGGACAAGCTGCAGCGCCTGGGCGGCGCCCCATGGGTCCGCAACAAGATCGACACCGCGAAGGAGCCGAAGAAGGAATGACCGCCGCGCCTCGGGGCGGGAAGTCGGATTTCAGTTCCGACTTCGATCCGAGGCACAAAGGCGAACGGCCGCAGGACTCTCACCTCCTGCAGCCGTTCTAACCACAACGCACCCACCCTGAAAGGAAACGTGCACCATGGCTATCTCGATTGTCGCCCCGAGAGGGGCATCCCCGCGCGCACCCCGCGCCACCATCGTCCAGCACCACGCCGGCGCGCACAACGCGCTGACGCTGGCGCTGGCGTACCTCAACCGCGGTGACCTGCCTGCGGCCCGGCGCAAGGCCGTGCAGGCGCTGGCCAGCATCAAGCAGCTGGAGGTGTCCCATGGCTGACGCTGGCAAGACCGCTCCCAAGGGCCTCAATGCAGACCAGTTCGAAGCCGTGTGCGAGACCATCGCCGGCCGCGCTGAAACGCTGCATCAGCTCATCATGTTGTCGAACTCGACATGCCACGATGACTTCGTGCGAGGCGTCTGCGCCGATGCGGCCGATGCCCTGGTGCTCGCCATCGGCGCCATGGCCGATGGAGCCATTGGCGGGGGCATCATTGGCGGCGCGAACCGATGGTTCTACGGCCCCAGCTTCGCCGATCTGGGCAAGGAGGTGTCCCATGGCTGAGAAGACCACTCCCCAGGCCTCCAAGGACCTGACCGCCGAGCAGCTCCGGCTGGTGCTGGAAACCATTGCCAGCCGGTGCGACACGCTCAATCAGCTGCTGATCCAGGC
>JASGDG010000013.1:0-3915 GCA_047607325.1 Xenophilus sp.
CCCCGCGCCGGCGCCGCCCGGGGCAGCGCCCGAACCGGCACCGGTGGCGGCGCAGGCCGGCGGCGCGCTCGACCGGCTGGTGGGCGAGTCACCGCCCATGCGGCAGATCAAGGCACGCATCGTCAAGGTGGCGCGCGGCATGGCGCCGGTGCTGGTGCGCGGCGAGTCCGGCACCGGCAAGGAGCTGGTGGCGCGGGCCGTGCATGCGTGCAGCCAGCGCGGCGACGGCCCCTTCGTCGCGGTCAACTGCGGCGCGATCCCCGAGAACCTGCTGGAGGCCGAGTTCTTCGGCGCGCGCAAAGGCTCCTACACCGGCTCGGCGCAGGACCGCGACGGCTACTTCCAGGCCTCCCGCGGCGGCACCCTCTTCCTCGACGAGATCGGCGACCTGCCGCTGGCGATGCAGTCCAAACTGCTGCGCGCCATCCAGGAGCGCAGCGTGCGCCCGATCGGCTCCACGCAGGAGGACGTGGTGGACGTGCGCATCGTCAGCGCCACCCACAAGGACCTGCAGGCCGAGGTGCAGGCCGGCCGCTTCCGGCAGGACCTGTACTACCGCCTCAACGTCATCGAGCTGACGCTGCCGCCGCTGCGCGAGCGGCGCGAGGACCTGCCGGCCCTGTGTGCCGCGCTGCTGCAGCGCATCGGGCAGGACGCCGGCATGCCGGTACCGGCCCTGCCGGCCCGCGCGCTGGACGCCCTGCAACGGCATCCGCTGCACGGCAACGTGCGCGAACTGGAGAACCTGCTGCACCGCGCGATGGCGCTGAGCGAAGTCGGCGAACTGACGCTGGAACCCGACGCCGTGGCAGCGCCGGCCGACACGGCAGAGACATCCGCCTGGCCGCAGCGGCCGGCATCGGCCGCCCCGGAGCCGGCCGATGCCATGCCCGGCGACCTGCAGCGCTACCTCGACGGCAAGGAGCGCGAGATCCTCCTGCGTGCGCTGCAGGAGGCCGGCTTCAACCGCACCGCCGCCGCCCAGCGCCTCGGCCTGAGCCTGCGGCAGATGCGCTACCGCATCGTGCGGCTGGGCATTCCCATGCCCTCGGGCGACGATGGCTGAAACCCCGGCCCCCGCGTGGCAGGCCGGCGGCTGGTGGCGGCCCGCGCGGCGCCTGGACTCGCCCAACTTCGGCCCGCGCCCGCCGGGCGCCGAGGTCGACCTCGTCGTCGTCCACTCGATCAGCCTGCCGCCGGGACAGTACGGCGGCGACGAGGTGCAGCGCCTCTTCACCAACCGCCTGGACTGGTCCGCACACCCCTACTTCGGGCAGATCCGCGGCATCGAGGTCTCGGCCCACTTCTACGTGCGCCGAGACGGCGCGCTGTGGCAGTTCGTCGGCTGCGACCAGCGCGCCTGGCACGCCGGCAGCTCGCGCTGGCGCGGCCGTGCCAACTGCAACGACGACTCCGTCGGCATCGAACTCGAGGGCCTGGAAGGCGAACGCTTCGAGGCCGCGCAGTACGAGGCGCTGGCCGGCCTGTGCCGCGCCCTGGCGCAGCGCTATCCGATCCGCCACGTGGCCGGCCATGAGCACATCGCGCCGGGCCGGAAGAAGGACCCGGGCCCCGGCTTCGACTGGGAGCGGCTGCGGACGGCCCTGGGGTGGCCGGCGAGCACCTTCCCGCCCGGCGCCTCCTGAATTTTTTCTATGGCGCCGCCGCTGCGGCAAGGAGCCGTTCAAGGCACGCCTGCCGCAGGCCGCGGCACCTCGCCGCACAGCAACCATGCGGCCTGCAAGCCCAAATCGGCCCTCAGGCCGCATCGGTGCTGGCTCGGGTGAAGATGATCCGCTCCCGGTGCGGCACAGCATGTATTCCAGCGGCGGCCCGCCTGCGCATCACGGCCAGGGAGGTTCGCAAAAACACTACATCTAGTGCCTTGAAGCCCTCTCCACCACTAGATATAGTGTGCTCCGCCTGTCCGCGCACCTGGCGCGGCCCACAACAACCATCGAAGCAATCCAAGGAACATCTGATGCAAGCTGCCTTGAACACCCCGACGACGCCCCGTGCCACACCGCCCCAGGCCACCTCGCCGGGACGTGATGTGGCGGGCGCCGCCGGGCCGGCCCTGGCCCATTACCAGATCATCCGCCGCAACGGCGCCGTGGTGCCCTTCGCGCCCGACAAGATCGCGGTGGCGATGATGAAGGCCTTCCTGGCGGTGCACGGCACCCAGGGCGCGGCCTCGGCCAGCGTGCGCGAGACGGTCGAGGGCCTGACGCAGGCCGTGATCAAGGCGCTGGTGCGCTCGCGCCCGGGCGGCGGCACCTTCCACATCGAGGACGTGCAGGACAGCGTCGAACTGGGCCTGATGCGCGGCGGCCACCACGAGGTGGCGCGCGCCTACGTGCTGTACCGCGAGCGCCGCGCGCAGGAGCGCCAGAAGCAGGGCGAGCAGGCCGCGCCGGCGCTGCCGCAGATCCACGTGCTGGACGGCGGCGAGCGCGTGCCGCTGGACGCGGGCGCGCTGCACGCGCTGCTGCAGTCGGCCTGCACGGGGCTGGGCGAAGGCGTCAAGGCCGAACCCATCGTGGCCGAGACCATGCGCAACCTGTACGACGGCGTGCCGCTGGACGAGGTCTACAAGGCCTCGATCCTGGCCGCCCGCACGCTGATCGAGAAGGACCCCGACTACACCTACGCCACCGCCCGCCTGCTGCTGCACACCATCGTCAAGGAGGTGCTGGGCCGCGAGGTGGCGCAGGCAGAGATGGGCAGCGCCTACGCCGACTACTTCCCGCAGTTCGTCAAGAAGGGCGTGGAGGCCGAGCTGCTGGACGAGAAGCTGCTGCAGTACGACCTGGCCCGCCTGGGCGCGGCGCTGAAGGCCGAGCGCGACCTGAAGTTCGACTACCTGGGCCTGCAGACCCTGTACGACCGCTATTTCCTGCACGTGCGCAAGAGCCGCATCGAGCTGCCGCAGGCCTTCTTCATGCGCGTGGCGATGGGCCTGGCCCTGAACGAGATCGACCGCGAGGCGCGCGCCATCGAGTTCTACGAGGTGCTGTCGAGCTTCGACTTCATGTCCTCGACGCCCACCCTCTTCAACAGCGGCACGCTGCGCTCGCAGCTGTCGTCCTGCTATCTGACCACGGTGCCCGACGACCTGGACGGCATCTACGAGTCGATCAAGGAAAACGCGCTGCTGTCCAAGTTCGCCGGCGGCCTGGGCAACGACTGGACCCGCGTGCGCGCGCTGGGCAGCCACATCAAGGGCACCAACGGCGAATCTCAGGGCGTGGTGCCCTTCCTCAAGGTGGTCAACGACACCGCCGTGGCGGTGAACCAGGGCGGCAAGCGCAAGGGCGCCGTCTGCACCTACCTGGAAACCTGGCACCTGGACATCGAGGAGTTCCTGGAGCTGCGCAAGAACACCGGCGACGACCGCCGCCGCACGCACGACATGAACACGGCCAACTGGATCCCCGACCTGTTCATGCGCCGCGTGATGGAAAAGGGCCCCTGGACGCTGTTCTCGCCCTCCTCCGTGCCCGACCTGCACGACCTGTTCGGCGCCGACTTCGAGCGCGCCTACGTCGCCTATGAAGAGAAGGCCGCGCGCGGCGAGATCAAGCCGAGCAAGACCCTGCCGGCCACGGATCTGTGGCGCAAGATGCTCTCGATGCTGTTCGAGACCGGCCACCCCTGGATCACCTTCAAGGACGCCTGCAACGTGCGCTCGCCGCAGCAGCACGCCGGCGTGGTGCACAGCTCCAACCTGTGCACCGAGATCACCCTGAACACCAGCGACACCGAGACGGCCGTGTGCAACCTGGGCTCGGTCAACCTGCTGCAGCATCTGAAGGACGGCGGCGTCGACCACGAGAAGCTGAAGAAGACGATCTCGACGGCGATGCGCATGCTCGACAACGTCATCGACATCAACTACTACGCCGTCAAGAAGGC
>JASGDG010000014.1:0-17452 GCA_047607325.1 Xenophilus sp.
AACTTCTGCGCCCGCTCGACGGCCGCCTCGAAGCCGTGCGTGGCCGCCGCGTCGGTGCGCGCCATGATGAGCAGATCCGGGTCGCGACGCGCATCGACGGCGGCCTTGATCTTGCTCACCGCCTCCTCGGTCGAGATCACCTCCTTGCCCGAGAAATGGCCGCAGCGCTTGGGCGCGACCTGGTCCTCGAACTGGATGCAATCGGCGCCGGCGCGCTCCAGCGTGCGCACCGTGTGGCGCACGTTCAGCGCGTTGCCGAAGCCGGTGTCGGCGTCCACGATCAGCGGCAGGCCCACCGCGTCGCGGATGCGCGCGGTGTGGTCGGCGATCTCGGCCAGGCCCATGAAGCCCTGGTCGGGCAGGCCGAACCACATGTTGGTCACGCCGGCGCCGGTGACGTAGATCGCCTCGAAGCCCAGGTCCTCGATGACCCTGGCCGACAGGGCGTTGAACGCGCCCGGCACCAGCACGCCGCGGCGGGCTTCGGCGAGCTGCTTGAGTTGCTTGCGGGTGGATGACATGTCTTGCTCTCCGATTCAGAAACTGTCGCCGGGAACGCGCACCGCGCCTTCCATCAGCACGCGCGCGCTGCGGCTCATGAGGGCCTTGGTGACGGTCCATTGGCCGCCTTCCTGCCGGGCCTCCGCGCCGACCCGCAGGGTGCCGGAGGGGTGGCCGAAACGCACCGACTGGCGCTGGCCGCCGCCGGCGGCCAGGTTGACCAGCGTGCCGGGCACGGCCGCGGCAGCGCCGATGGCCACGGCCGCGGTGCCCATCATGGCGTGGTGCAGCTGGCCCATCGACAGGGCGCGCACCAGCAGGTCCACCTCGGATGCGCCGACGGTCTTGCCGCTGGAGGCGGCGTAGCGCTGCGGCGGCGCGACGAAGGCGATCTTGGGTGTGTGCTGGCGCGTGGCGGCTTCAGCGATGTCCTTGATCAGCCCCATCTTCACGGCGCCCCAGGCGCGGATGGCCTCGAAGCGCGCCAGGGCCGCCTTGTCGCCGTTGATGGCCGGCTGCAGCTCGGTGCCGGTGTAGCCGATGTCCACGGCGTTGAGGAAGATGGTCGGAATGCCGGCGTTGATCAGCGTGGCCTGGAAGGTACCGACGCCGGGCACCTCCAGCGCATCGACGATGCGGCCGGTGGGGAACATGGCCCCGCCCTCCTCGCCCTCGTCCGCCGGGTCCATGAATTCGAGCTGCACCTCGGCCGCCGGGAAGGTCACGCCGTCGAGTTCGAAGTCGCCGGTTTCCTGCACCTGGCCGGCGCTGACCGGCACGTGGGCGACGATGGTCTTGCCGATGTTGGCCTGCCAGATGCGCACCGTGGCGAGGCCGTCCCGCGGCACCCTGGCCGCGTCGACCAGCCCGTTGGCGATGGCGAAAGGGCCGACGGCCGCCGACAGGTTGCCACAGTTGCCCGACCAGTCCACGAAGGCCTTGTCGATCGCCACCTGGCCGAAGAGGTAGTCCACGTCGTGTCCGGGCCGCGTGCTCCTGGCCAGGATCACGGTCTTGCTGGTGCTGGAGGTGGCCGCCCCCATGCCGTCGATCTGCTTGCCGTAGGGGTCGGGGCTGCCGATCACGCGCAGCAGCAGCGCATCGCGCGCGGGGCCGGGCTGCTGCGCCGCCTCGGGCAGGTCCTGCAGGCGGAAGAACACGCCCTTGCTGGTGCCGCCGCGCATGTAGGTGGCGGGAATCTTGATCTGGGGTGCGAAGGCCAAGCGTGTCTCCGTTCAGTCGGTTGCGGATGCGGCGAGGAAGTCCTGGGCGAAGCGCTGCAGCACGCCGCCGGCCTCGTACACCGAGACCTCCTCGGCCGTGTCGAGGCGGCAGCGCACCGGCACGCGCACGGCGTCTCCGCTGCGGCGGTGGATGACCAGCACCAGCTCGGCACCTGGCGTGCGCTCGCCGGCGACATCGTAGGTCTCGGTGCCGTCGAGCTGCAGCGTCAGGCGACTGGTGCCGGGCAGGAACTCCAGCGGCAGCACGCCCATGCCGATCAGGTTGGTGCGGTGGATGCGCTCGAAGCCCTCGGCCACCACCGTCTCCACCCCGGCCAGGCGAACGCCCTTGGCCGCCCAGTCGCGGCTGGAGCCCTGGCCGTAGTCGGCACCGGCGACGATGATCAGCGGCTGGCGTCGGTTCAGGTAGGTCTCGATGGCCTCCCACATGCGCACCACCCGGCCCTCGGGCTCGATGCGCGCCAGCGAGCCCTTCTTCACCGCCCCATCCACCACCGCCATCTCGTTGACCAGCTGCGGGTTGGCGAAGGTGGCGCGCATGGCCGTGAGGTGGTCGCCGCGGTGCGTGGCATAGGAGTTGAAGTCCTCCTCGGGCAGGCCCATCTTGTGCAGGTACTCACCCGCCGCGCTGTTCATCAGGATGGCGTTGGAGGGCGAGAGGTGGTCGGTGGTGATGTTGTCCGGCAGCAGCGCCAGCGGGCGCATGCCCTTCAGCGTGCGCGGAAAGGCCGCCAGCGCGCCCACGCCCTCGGTGTCCCAGTAGGGCGGGCGACGGATGTAGGTGGACTGCGGCCGCCAGTCGTACTGCGGCGCCACGCGCTCGCCGTCGTCCACGCGCAGCGCGAACATGGGTTCGTAGACGGCGCGGAACTGCTCGGGCTTCACGGCCCTGGTGACGATGGCGTCGATCTCCTCGTCGTCGGGCCAGATGTCCTTCAGGCGCACCGGCCTGCCCTGCGGGTCCACGCCCAGCACGTCCTGCTCGATGTCGAAGCGGATGGTGCCGGCGATCGCATAGGCCACCACCAGCGGCGGCGAGGCGAGGAAAGCCTGCCTGGCATAGGGATGGATGCGCCCGTCGAAGTTGCGGTTGCCCGAGAGCACGGCAGTGGCGTACAGGTCCCGGTCGATGATCTCCTGCTGGATCTTCGGATCGAGCGCGCCGCTCATGCCGTTGCAGGTGGTGCAGGCGAAGGCGACGATGCCGAAGCCCAGCTGCTCCAGGTCGCCGAGCAGGCCGGCTTCCGTCAGGTACAGCTCCACCGCCTTGGAGCCCGGCGCGAGCGAGGACTTGACCCAGGGCTTGCGCGCCAGGCCGCGCGCGTTGGCGTTGCGCGCCAGCAGCGCCGCGGCGATCACGTTGCGCGGGTTGCTGGTGTTGGTGCAGCTGGTGATGGCGGCGATGATCACGGCGCCGTCGGGCATCTGGCCCCGGGCCTCCTCGGCCTTGCCCTGGGCCAGCTTCGCCTCGTCGGCGATGCCGCGCTCGGCCAGCGCCGACACGGGCAGCCGCCGGTGCGGATTCGACGGGCCGGCCATGTTGCGCACGACGGTGGACAGGTCGAACTCCAGCACGCGCTCGTACTGCGCCGTCTTCAGGTCGTCGGCCCAGAAGCCGGCGGTCTTCGCGTAGGTTTCCACCAGCGTCACCTGCTCGTCGCTGCGGCCGGTGAGCCGCAGGTAGTCGAGGGTCTGCCGGTCGATGTAGAACAGGGCCGCGGTGGCGCCGTACTCCGGGCACATGTTGGAGATGGTCGCGCGGTCGCCGATCGACAGGCTCTCGGCGCCCTCGCCGTAGAACTCCACGTAGGCGCCGACCACCTTCTCCCTGCGCAGGAACTCGGTGAGCGCCAGCACGATGTCGGTGGCCGTGATGCCCGGCTGCCGGCGGCCGGACAGCTCGACGCCGACGATCGCGGGCAGCCGCATCCACGAGGCGCGCCCCAGCATCACGTTCTCGGCCTCCAGCCCACCCACGCCGACGGCGATCACGCCCAGCGCATCGACGTGCGGCGTGTGGCTGTCGGTGCCCACGCAGGTGTCCGGGAAGGCCACGCCGTCCTGCACGTAGACCACCGGCGACATCTTCTCCAGGTTGATCTGGTGCATGATGCCGTTGCCGGCCGGGATCACGTCGACGTTGTCGAAGGCCTTCTTCGTCCACTCGATGAAGTGGAAGCGGTCCTCGTTGCGGCGGTCCTCGATCGCGCGGTTCTTGGCAAAGGCGTCGGGGTCGAAGCCGCCGCACTCCACCGCCAGCGAATGGTCCACGATCAGCTGCACCGGCACGACCGGATTGACCGCGGCCGGGTCGCCGCCCTGCGACGCGATCGCGTCGCGCAGGCCGGCCAGGTCCACCAGCGCGGTCTGGCCCAGGATGTCGTGGCACACCACGCGCACCGGGAACCACGGGAAGTCCAGGTCGCGGCGCCGCTCGATCAGCTGGGTCAGGTAGTCGGTGAGGTGCGCGGGGTCGGCGCGGCGCACCAGGTTCTCGGCATGCACGCGGGCGGTGTAGGGCAAGCTGGCCCAGGCGCCGGGCTTCAGGGCGTCGACGGCGGCGCGGGCATCGACATAGTCCAGGCGGGTGCCGGGGAGGGGTTGGCGGTACAGGCGGTTCATCATGGAGCGCCGCCCGGCTGCGGGCGGCAACACTTACTGGGTTTGAATGTTGTTGTCGTGCACGACCTTGGCGTAGCGCGGCAGTTCGACCCGGATGAGCCTGCCGAACTGCTCGGGCGTGCCGCCGGCCGGCGAGACGCCGGTCGGTTCGAGCTTGGCCACCAGGTCGGGCGCCTTCAGGCCGGTGTCGATCGCGCCGTTGATCCTGGCCAGCACCGGCGCCGGCAGGTTCCTGGGCGCGATCAGGCCGTGCCAGGCCACCACCTCGTAGTCGGGCAGGTGGCCGGCCTCGGCCACGCTCGGAATGTCGGGGTAGGCCGCCAGGCGCTGCGCCGTGGTCACGGCCAGCGCGCGCAGCTTGCCGGCCTTGACGTGCGGCATCAGCCCCTCGGTGCCTGCCACCAGCATGTCCACGCTGCCGGCCAGCAGGTCGGTGATGGCCGGCCCCGTGCCCTTGTAGGGCACATGCGTGGCCTTGACCTTGGCCATGCCGAACATGTACTCGGTGGCGATGTGCAGGTGGCTGCCGTTGCCGGCCGAGGCGAAGGTCAGCTTGCCGGGGTTCTGGCGGCCGTAGGCCAGCAGCTCGGCCAGGTTCTTCGCCGGCACCTTGGCCGGATTGATGCACACCACGTAGGCGCCCTTGGAGAGCTGGATCACCGGCGTCATGTCGTTCGCCGCATCGAACTTGAGCTTGTACAGGGCCGGATTGACGGTGTAGCTGCCTGCGACGAGCAGCAGCGTGTAGCCGTCGGCCGGCTGGTGCAGCGCGTAGTCGGTGCCCAGCGTGCCGCCGGCGCCGGGACGGTTGTCCACGATCACCGACTGCCCGATGTTCTTGCCCAGCAGGTCGGCGCCCACCCGGGCGATGAAGTCGGAGCCGCCGCCCGGCGCGAAGGGGCACACGATGCGGATCGGCTTGGCGGGAAAGCCGTCCTGCGCCGAGGCAAGGAGCGGCAAGGGCAGGCCGAGCGTGGCCAGGGCGGCGGAAAAGGTGCGGCGATCGAGGGGCATGGTCGTGTCTCCAGGGGGTGTCGTTGAAAGGCGGCCTGCGCAGGCCGCCGCGCGCCGCATCCTAGAACCCCGGGCGGACCCGGAACCTGACTTCCTGTTCAGCAAGGCGCGCGCCACCGGCCCGGGTTTCAGCCGCGCGCCTCGAGGGGCACGAAGGCCCGGTCTTCCGGCCCGGTGTAGTGGGCGCTCGGGCGGATGATCTTGTTGTCGATGCGCTGCTCGATCACGTGCGCCGCCCAGCCGCTGGTGCGGGCGATCACGAACAGCGGTGTGAACATCGCCGTGGGCACGCCCATCATGTGGTAGCTCACGGCGCTGAACCAGTCGAGGTTGGGGAACATCTTCTTGATCTCCCACATGACGGACTCCAGCCGCTCGGCGATGTCGAACATCCTGGTGGAGCCGGCCTCCTCCGACAGGCGCTTCGCGACCCCCTTGATCACCCCATTGCGCGGGTCGCTCACCGTGTAGACCGGGTGGCCGAAGCCGATCACCACCTCCTTGGCCTCGACGCGGCGGCGGATGTCCGCCTCCGCCTCGTCGGGGTTGTCGTAGCGCTTCTGGATCTCGAAGGCCACCTCGTTGGCGCCGCCGTGCTTGGGCCCGCGCAGCGCGCCGATGGCGCCGGCGATGGCCGAGTACATGTCGCTGCCGGTGCCGGCGATCACGCGCGCCGTGAAGGTCGAGGCGTTGAACTCGTGCTCGGCGTACAGGTTCAGCGAGGTGTGCATGGCGCTCACCCAGGCCTGCGAGGGCTTGCGGCCGTGCAGCAGGTGCAGGAAGTGGCCGCCGATCGAGTCGTCGTCGGTCTCGACCTGGATGCGCTTGCCGTAGGTGCTCCAGTGGTACCAGTAGAGCAGCATCGAACCGAGCGAGGCCATCAGGCGGTCGGCGATGTCGCGCGCGCCGGCCAGGTTGTGATCCTCCTTCTCGGGCAGCACGCAGCCCAGGGTCGAGACGCCGGTGCGCATCACGTCCATCGGGTGGGCGGCGGCGGGCAGCGCCTCCAGCGCCGCCTTCACGCTCGCCGGCAACCCGCGCATGGCCTTGAGCCGGTCCTTGTAGGCGCGCAGCTCGGCGCGCGTGGGCAGCTTGCCGTGCACCAGCAGATGGGCGATCTCCTCGAACTCGCAGACTTCGGCGATGTCCAGGATGTCGTAGCCGCGGTAATGCAGGTCGTTGCCGCTGCGGCCGACGGTGCACAAAGCGGTGTTGCCCGCGGCGACGCCCGAGAGGGCGACGGATTTCTTCGGCTTGAAGGCGGCCGGCGCGGCGGCTTCGGTCGTCGTGGTCATGTGGTCGGCTCCTTGTGGATGTAGGCGCGGTCGATGGCGGCGGGGCGGCCTCCGGCATCCACCGCCACCATCTCGAAGACCCCCTTGAGCACGTCCTCGGCCGGCACGCCGGGCCGGTCCGCGAGGCCGGCGACGCACACCGTCATGGAGCTGCGGCCGACGCGGCTGACCCAGGCGCGCAGCGTGAGCTGGTGGCCCACCGGCACCGGCGCCAGGAAGTCGACGCCAGTCACGCCGGCCATCACCACCTCGCGCTGCGCCAGGCCGCGCGCGGCCAGGAAGGCCGCCTCGGCCATCAGCTGCAGGCCGTGGCCCGCGAACAGGGTGCCGTGGTGATTGGCGCGCGCCGGCAGCACCAGCTCGCGCAATTCGACCGCGCCCAGGGGAGTTGTCATGCTTCGCAATTTACGCAGAATGTCGGGACTCGCCCAGTACTGAAAAGGCGAAAACCTGCGAATGGAATTCATGGAATCTGCAAATCTTGCGAATAACCGGCATGGGGCGGCCCGGCGATGAAAAAGACCTTCATGGGCGTGCGCCTGCGCAGGCTGCGCGCGGAGCGGGGGCTGTCCCAGGTGGCGCTCGCGCAGGCCCTGGGCCTGTCGCCGAGCTACCTGAACCAGATCGAGCAGAACCAGCGCCCGCTCACGGTGGCCGTGCTGCTGAGGCTGCACCGCGCGCTGGGCGTGGACATCCAGCAGTTCTCCGAGGACGAGGAGGCGCGCATGGTGGCCGGCCTGCAGGAGGCGCTGGCCGACGCGCCGGAGCCGGTGGCGCTGCCCGAGCTGAAGGAGGTGGCCGCGCAGATGCCGGCGCTGGGCCGCGCCCTCATCGCACTGCACCGCCGCCATGTCGAGGCGCAGGCGCAGCTCGAGACGATGGCGGCGCGCCTGGGCGATGACCGCTCGGACGCCATCGCGCCGCACGCCATGCCCTTCGAGGCCGTGCGCGACTTCTTCTTCGCCCACCAGAACCATTTCGATGCGATCGACCGCGAGGCCGAGGCGCTGGCAGCGCAGGCCGGCGCCGGCGGCGCCCTGCTGGCCGACTGGCTGGCCGGGCGGCTGCGGCAGCGGCACGGCGTGCGGCTGGCGCTGTCCGCCGACGGCGACGACGGCAAGCGCCGTTTCGATCCGGCGCGGCGAACGCTGCAGCTGTCGTCCGCGCTCGACCCGGCGCAGCAGGTCTTCCAGCTCGCCACGCAGCTGGCACTGATCGAGCAGGCCGACCTGATCGAATCGCTGGTGTCGGACCCTGCACTGGGGAACGACCCGGCCTCCCGCAGCCTGGCGCGGGTGGGGCTGGCCAACTACTTCGCGGGCGCCCTGCTCCTGCCCTATGCGCGCTTCCTCGATGCGGCGGAGCAGCTGCGCTACGACATCGACCTGCTCGGGCGGCAGTTCGGCGTCGGCTTCGAGACCGTGTGCCACCGGCTCAGCACCCTGCAGCGCCCCGGCGCGCCCGGCGTGCCCTTCTTCTTCGTGCGGGTGGACCGGGCCGGCAACATCTCCAAGCGGCAGTCGGCCACGCACTTCCACTTCAGCCGCACCGGCGGCACCTGCCCGCTGTGGAACGTGTACGAGGCCTTCGCCCAGCCGGGCCGCATCGTGCCGCAGCTGGCGCGCATGCCGGACGGGCGCTCGTACCTGTGGATCGCGCGCACCGTCACCAGCCCCGGCGGCGGCTACGGCACGCCACAGCGCCTGTTCTCCATCGGCCTGGGCTGCGACATCCGCCACGCGCCCCGGCTGGTCTACGCCAAGGGCCTGGACCTGCGCGACCCGGAGGCCGCCACGCCCATCGGCATGGGCTGCAAGGTGTGCGAGCGCGCCGACTGCCGCCAGCGCGCCTTCCCTTTCGCGGGGCGGCCGCTGGCGGTGGACGAGCACCAGGCCCGCTTCACGCCCTACAGCGCGGCGGCGGCATGAAGGTGACCGCGAGGAAGCGCCGGGCCGTCCCGGGGGCGTTCAGAACTTGTACTTCATCGACACCACGACATTGCGCGGCGCGCCGTAGGTCACCTGGTCGAAGGCGTCGAACAGGCCGGCGTAGTACTTCTTGTCGAAGACGTTGTTGACGTTGATCTGCGCCGACCACTGCCTGTTGAACTCGTAGCGCGCCATCAGGCTGACCAGGGCGTAGGATTTCTGCGAGATCTTGGAGAGCACATTCAGGGGGTTGTAGGCCCAGGTGTAGATGTCGCTCTGCCAGTTGACGCCGCCACCCACCGTCAGGCCGCCCAGGGCGCCGGGCAGGCGGTAGGTGGTGAACAGGCGCAGCACCTTGCGCGGGAACAGCGTGTTCACGTCCTCGCCGTCCACGCTGGTCAGCTTGAACTGGGTGTAGCCGGCGCTCAGGTTCCAGCCTTCTGCCAGTTCGCCGGTGGCTTCCAGTTCGAAGCCTCTGCTGGTCACCCTGGCGGGGGCGTAGGCCGCTTCGTAGAAGCCGCTGGAGCCGAGGATGTAGGTGCCCGTGGCCACGCCGAAGTTGTCCTGCCGGATGTGGAAGACCGAGGCGGACGTGTTGATCCTGCCGTCCAGAAATTCGCCCTTGACCCCGGCCTCGACGCTCTTGCCCTGGGTCGGATCGAGCAACTGGCCGCTGGTGTCGCGCTTGTTCTGGGGCTGGAAGATGCCGGTGTAGCTGGCATACAGCGAGTAGCTGCTGTTCAGGTCGTACACCGCGCCCAGGTAGGGCGTGAATTCGTGGCTGGTCCTGTAGCGGTACGGGTTGGAGGAGGCGAAGTCCGCCGCCGCCTCGTAGCCGGTCAGGCGCCCGCCGACGATCAGCCTGAGCGGGTCCGCCAGACTGAAGCGGGCGGCGGCCTGCACGGACTGCTGCCTGGTCTTGAACGACTCGTAGTCGGTCCAGTCACCCCACGCGGGCTCGGGGTAGGAAGCGCCGGTCCAGTCGTTGAAGTCGGACGCCACGCCCAGGGCGGGCGTCGCCGAGCGGCCCTTGGCATCGAACCGGTGGTTGGCGTAGGTGTAGCCCACCGACAGCTCATGCGTGCGGCCTGCCAGCTGGAAGGGCCCGCTGGCCTGCGCCGACAGGTCGTCCTGCACCGTCTTCTGGCGGTAGGCGCCCGGCCATCCGTACAGGCCCAGGCCGGTCGCGGCGTCGGGATCGCCGTACAGGTACAGCAGGTAGGAGTCGGACTTGCGCTCGCCGCGGTTGTAGTCGAGCTTGAGCTTCCAGCCGTTGCCCAGGCGGTGCTCCAGCCCGGCGAAGTAGGTGCTGTAGGTGCTGGGCCAGCGCGTCCAGCTGGCGGACGTGGTCTTGGAGCGGGGCCAGTCGGTGGTGGACCCATCGGCATACCAATAGGGCAGACCGCCCCACATCGGGCCGTCGGTGTCGAACTTCTGGCGGCTGGCGCCCACCCGCAGCAGCGTGTCGCGGGTCAGGTCCGCCTCCACGGTGGCGTACAGGGTCTGGGTCTTGCTGTGCAGAAGGTCGACCCAGCTGTCCTTGTCGGACTGTTCGGCCACCAGGCGGCCGCGCACCGTCCCTTCCTTGTTGAGCGGCGTGGAGAGGTCCACCATGGCGCGGCGCTGGTTCCAGCGGCCCAGATCCACCTCGACCGAGCCGGTGAACGTCCTGGCCGTGGCGCGCTTGCGCACCAGGTTGATGGCGGCCGAGGGATCGCCCGTGCCGCTGGTCAGGCCGGTGGCGCCGCGCACGACTTCCACGCGGTCGTACATCGCCAGGCTGGTGAACAGCTCGCCAGAGGTCCAGCTCTCCTCCCAGGAGGTGGGCACGCCGTCGACCAGCAGCCGGTTCAGGCTGAAGCCGCGCGCGTTCATGGCGCCGCGGTTGGTCTCGTACTGGTTGAAGGAGACGCCGGTGGTGCTGTTGGCCACGTCCATGAGGGTCTGCGCGCCCTGGTCCTGGATGCGCTGCTGCGTCACCACGGTCACGGCCTGCGGCGTCTCGCGCAGGCTCAGGCCCAGGGGCGTGGCCGCGCCGATGCCGCCGCCGGTGGTGTAGGAGTCGGTGCCCTCGGTGGTCGCGCTGTCGCCGCGGGCCTCCACCTTGACGGCGGGCAGGGTGTCGGCGGCGTCCTGCGACGACGATGCCTGCGCCGCGGCCAGCGCCGGCAAGGCCGCCGCGATGCAGGCGCAAAGCGTCTTCAGCGCCGCCGGCGCCATGCCATGGAACGGTGTCCGGGCCCTCTTCATGTGTTTGTCCCCCTTGAATGCAGGGCAAAAGCCCGCTGGTTCGACCGCCGCAGCGCCGTCCGGGAGTGGGCGGCAAATATGGAAGAAATGTAGTAGATATGAAAATGATAGTGATTTGTATCTTTTGATCAAGACAAAAACAAAGGCCCGTTGCAGACAGGCAACGGGCCTTGACAGGGCATCGCGGCGCCCTGGCGGGCGGCGCCGGATCAGAGCTTGGCGATCGAGACCTCGGTGGACTTCACCGGCACGACGACGTCCGAGCCGATCTTCAACTGCAGTTCGTCCACCGACCGGGTGGTGATGACCGAGGTGACGACGCCCCAGGGCGTCTCGACGTCGACCTCGGAGGCAACATCCCCGCCACAAGGAGCGCGCAGATGCGCATTCAGACGAGGTAATAGCGCGCCGGATCCGGAGCGCTCCCGCCATCCGCCACCTGGCCTGCGCGTCCCGCCGGCGACGGCCGGCCCACCGCCAGCAACTGGTAGGCGCGCCGCACCGCCTTGAGGGTGGCCGAATCCACGTCGTCCACCTCCTCGAAGCACGACTCGGCGGGAAACCAGTCATTCACCCGCAGGCGCCGCAGCGCCGCCGTCAGTTCGGGACGCAGCCCGGCCAGCAGCACGCTCAGGCCCGCCTTCGGCGCTTCGCGCAGGAAGTGCTCAAGGTGCTCCAGGCACACCACGTCGGGGTTGCGCACCCGCTTGAGCCTGAGCACCAGGTGGCGCACGCCGCGCTCGCGCGCCTCGCGGCCGAAATCTTCCAGGCAGCGCTCCAGTTCGGGGGCGGCGCCGAAGAACAGCTCGCCCTCCAGGTCGTAGATCAGCACACCCGACGCGGGCGGATCGGCGCGCGTGCGCTCGCGCACCACGCCTTCGCTGCTCACGACCAGTTCCTGCGCGCGCAGCCGCGCGGCACGCGGCACGAACAGCAGCACCGAGAGCAACACGCCGATGAGGATGGCGAACTCCACCCCCACCAGCAGCGCGGCCAGGAAGGTGGCGATCACGAGGCCCGCGTCATAGCGCGATGCACGCAACGTGTAGCGCAGGCGCTCGACGTTGACGAGCCGCACCGCCGTCACCAGCAGCAGGCCGGCCAGCACCGGCTTCGGCACGTAGCGCGTGAGCGGAGCCAGCAGCAGCACGGCCACCGCCACCAGCAGCGCGGTGAACACACCCGACACGCGCGTGGCCGCGCCGGCCTGGTGGTTGATCGCCGAGCGCGACAGGGAGCCGGAGCCCGGCAGACACCGGAAGAAGCCTCCGACCAGGTTGGCCACGCCTTCGGCCAGACACTGGCGGTTGTAGTCCAGCTTCTGGTGCGTCTCGTGCGCAATGGATTTGGCGATGGACAGGGCTTCGAGCAAGCCGAGGAAGGCAATCGCCAGTGCGCTGGACGACAACTGCGCGATCCAGCCCCAGTGGATATCCGCCACGTGGAAGCTCGGCAGGCTGGCGGGCACCGAACCGATCACGGACACCGCCGACTTGCCGCCTGCACCGGGCAGCGACCAGCCCAGCAGATAGGCGGCGAAGGCCAGCACGATCATCACGGCGAACATGTCCAGTTGGGGCAGCCGCCAGCGCCGCACCGCCTTGCGTGCCAGCAGCGCCAGCACCACCGCGGACGCACTCAGCGCCAGCGCCTTCCAGTTGACCGGATCGCCTTGCGTCAGCGTCAGCCAGAGCCGGTGCAGCACATGCTGATGGCCGGTGCCCTTTTCCCGAACGCCGAGCGCGTTGCCGATCTGCCCGATGGCCAGCAGGAGCGAGGCGCCGGCCATGAACCCCAGGATCACCGACTCGGAGATGTACCGTGTGAGATCGCCGAGCCTGAACACCGCGATCAGGATCTGGATGGTGCCCACCAGCACGCCGAGCAGGAACATGGCCTCGGCGGCCTCGACCCTGGCCTCGGGGTCGATGAAGGCCAGCGCGGTGAACACCACCAGCGAGATCGCGCTGGTCGGCCCGTTGATGAGGTGCGAGGACGAGCCCAGCAGCGAGGCCACCAGCGTCACGACGATGGCGGAGTAGAGGCCGAACTTCGGGTCGACGCCTGCGATGAGCGCATACGCCATGCCTTGCGGCAGGGAAATGGCGGCCACCGTTAGCCCGGCGAGCAGATCACTGCGGGCGGTGGGCCAGGAATAGTTGATTCGCCGGAACAGGGACATCGCACGGTCTTTCGAGTGGCGGTCTGTGCCACTGGGGATTCAGAGTGCCTTGGCGGGCAGCGCGTTGTCGAGCACGCCGTTCTCCGCGAAGAAGCGCTGCTGCGCCGCCGCCCATGAGGGCGCGATGGCGGTGATGTCGAACAGGGCCAGCGCGCCGAACTCCCCGGCATGGCGCCGGGCCACTGCGGGGTCGCTCGGCCGGTAGCCGGCGCGCGCCGCGATCTCCTGCGCCGGCGCGGTGAACAGGTATTGCAGGTAGGCGCGCGCGGCGGCCTCGGTGCCGTGCTTGGCGACGTTGGCGTCGACCCATGCCGCGCTGGGCTCGGCCCGGATGCTCACGGGCGGGTAGACCAGCGCCAGTTCGCCCCCCGACTCGGCCACCTCGCGCAGCGCCTCGTTCTCCCAGGTCAGGTGGACGTCGCCCTGTTTCTCGATCGCGAACTCGACGGCGGCGCCGCGCGCGCCCGCGGCGAGCACGCCGGTCGTGTGCGTGTAAAGCGCTTTGAGAAACTCGGCCGCCTGCTGCTCGCTGCCGCCGCGCGTCACGACGGAACCCCAGGCAGCCAGCGCGCTGAGCTTGCCGTTGCCCGACGACTTGGGATCGGGCGTGACAATCTGCACGCCGGGCTTGACCAGATCGGGCCAGTCGTGCAGAGCCAGCGGGTTGCCCTTGCGTACCACGAACACGATGGTCGAATAGAACGGCCGCGCCTGATCGGGCAGCCGCTCGCGCCAGTTGGCGGCCACCAGCCCGCGCTGCTGCAACGCATCGATGTCCGACGGCAGGCCGAGCGTGACCACGTCGGCCGCCTCGGTGCCGGCGATCACCGCGCGCGCCTGGCGCGAAGAGCCGCCGTGCGACTGCCGGATGACCAGCGGCGCCGCGTCGCCACCGCTGGAGGCGCGCTGCGCCAGGAAGGCGCGATTGATATCGGCAAACAGCTCGCGCGTCGGGTCATAGGAAACGTTGAGCAGCGACGCCGCGCCGCTGCCGCGGTTGTGCAGGCCGATCGCCGCCGCCGCCGCCACCACGAGCGCCACCGCGGCCCCGTTGAGCCACTGAATGCGTTTCATGGCCTCTCCTCCCGGAATCCGGCGGCGCGCTCAGAGCTTGGCGATCGAGACTTCGGTGGACTTCACCAGCGCGACGACGTCCGAACCGATCTTCAGCTGCAGCTCGTCCACCGATCGGGTGGTGATGACCGAGGTGACGATGCCCCAGGGCGTCTCGACGTCGACCTCGGAGACAACATCCCCGCGGATGATCTCGCGCACCTTGCCCTTGAACTGGTTGCGCACGTTGATGGCTTGAATGGACATGATGGAACTCCTTGAAGTAGGGTGAGGGAAGGGAAATCAGCCGCGCGCCGCCGCCAGCGCCTGGTCCAGGTCGGCGGTCAGGTCGTCGATGTGCTCGATGCCGACGGACAGGCGCACCGTGTCCTCGGTGACGCCGGCGCGCGCCAGTTCCTCGGGCGCGAGCTGCCGGTGCGTGGTGGAGGCCGGGTGCGTGGCCAGCGAGCGCACGTCGCCGATGTTGACCAGCCGGGTGAACAGCTGCAGCGCGTCGAGGAAGCGCGCACCCGCCTCGCGGCCGCCCTCGATGCCGAAGGTGAGCACGCCGCTGGCTTTGCCGCGCAGGTACTTCTTCGCCAGCGCGTGGTCCGGGTGGTCTTCCAGGGCCGCGTAGTTGACCCACTTCACGGCGGCGTGCGCCTTCAGGTGCTGCGCCACCGCCAGCGCGTTGTCGCTGATGCGGTCCACGCGCAGCGCCAGCGTCTCGATGCCCTGCAGGATCTGGAAGGCGTTGAAGGGCGAGATCGCGGCGCCGGTGTTGCGCAGCGGCACCACGCGCGCGCGGCCGATGTAGGCGGCCGGGCCCAGCGCCTCGGTGTAGACCACGCCGTGGTAGCTGACGTCGGGCTCGTTCAGGCGGCGGAAGCGCTCCTTGTGCTCGGCCCACGGGAACCGGCCCGAATCGACGATGGCGCCGCCGATGCTGGTGCCGTGGCCGCCCAGGTATTTGGTGAGCGAATGCACCACGATGTCGGCCCCGTGCTCGATGGGGCGGCTGAGGTACGGCGAGGGCACCGTGTTGTCGACGATCAGCGGCACGCCGTGGCGGTGGGCGATGGCGGCCACCGCCGCGATGTCGGTGATGTTGCCCGCCGGGTTGCCCAGCGACTCGACGAAGACGGCCTTGGTGCGCTCGTCGATCAGCGGCTCGAAGCTGCCCGGGTCGCGGTGGTCGGCGAAGCGCGTGGTGATGCCGAACTGCGGCAGCGTGTGGGCGAACAGGTTGTAGGTGCCGCCGTAGAGCGCCGTGCTGCTGACGATGTTGTCGCCGGCCTCGGCGATGGTCTGGATGGCATAGGTCACGGCCGCCTGGCCCGAAGCCAGCGCCAGCGCGGCGATGCCGCCTTCCAGCGCCGCCACGCGCTGCTCCAGCACGTCCTGCGTCGGGTTGTTGATGCGGCTGTAGATGTTGCCCGGCACCTTCAGGTCGAACAGGTCGGCGCCGTGCTGCGCCGAGTCGAAGGCGTAGGCCACCGTCTGGTAGATCGGCGGCGCGACGGCGCGGGTGGTGGCTTCCGGCGTGTAGCCGGCGTGCACCGAGAGGGTCTCGAACTTCCAGTTCTGCTGGCTCATGCAAGGGCTCCGATGGATGGATGGATGGGTTGGTGGGCTGGATTCAGACGGCCCAGCGCAGCTCGTGCGCGAACCGCCAGGAGGACGGGTCGGGGTCGCCACCCTCCGACTCGGTCCCAGACTTTTGCAGCACGCGGTCGAGGATGCGCTTCTCCAGCGCGGCGAAGGCGGCCTCGCCGTGCGAGCGCGGGCGCGGCAGGTCCACCTGCACGTCCAGCGCGATGCGCCCCTCCTCGATCAGGATCACGCGGTCGGCCAGCGCCACCGCCTCCTGCACGTCGTGCGTGACCAGCAGCGCCGTGAAGCGGTGGCGCCGCCACAGGCGCTCGATCAGCCGGTGCATCTCGATGCGGGTGAGCGCGTCCAGCGCGCCCAGCGGCTCGTCCAGCAGCAGCAGGCGGGGGTGATGCACCAGGGCGCGCGCCAGCGCCACGCGCTGGCGCTGGCCGCCCGACAGGCGCGCCGGCCACTCGTTCTCGCGCTCCGCCAGGCCGACCTGCGCCAGCACCTCGCGCCCGCGCGGGCGCGCCCCGGGCGCGAGACCCAGGGTCACGTTGTCGAGCACCCGGCGCCAGGGCAGCAGGCGCGCCTCCTGGAACATGATGCGGGTGTCGTCGTGCAGGCCCTCGACCTCCCGCCCGTCGATCTTCAGGCTGCCGGAGGAGGCCGGCTCCAGTCCCGCCACCAGCCGCAGCAGCGTGCTCTTGCCGCAGCCGCTGCGTCCCACGATGGCGATGAACTCGCCCGGCTCGGCGCGCAGCGACAGGTGGCGCAGCACCTCGCGCTCGCCATAGCGCTTGTCGAGCTGGGCGGCGTGCAGCGCCACGCCGGGCTGGGCGGTCTCGACCACGTCTTCGGGCAGTGCGCTCATGAATCAGACTCCTGGCTTGTAGAGATCGACGTCCAGCGCATCCACCCGCCGCGGCAGCAGCTTTTCCGCGAAGAAGGCGTCGGCGATGCGCTGCTGCTCCGACAGGCGCTCGGGCGTGGCCTCGCGCACCGCGTAGCTGCGGCGGCCGTTGGCCTGCTCGACGACGGCGGCGTCCAGCCCCCAGAAGGGCGCCAGCAGCGCCGCGGCCTCCTTCGGGTGGGTCTTGACCCAGCGGCCGGCCTTCTCCAGCTCGGCGTACAGCACACCCAGCACCTGCGGGCGCGCCCGGGCGAAACGGGTGCTGGCAAGGTAATAGCGCTGGTAGGAGGCCAGGCCCGTGCCGTCGGCCAGCACGCGCGCGCCGGACTGGCGCTGGGCGGCGGCGAGGAACGGATCCCACACCACCCAGGCGTCGATGGCGCCGCGCTCGAAGGCGGCGCGGCCGTCGGCCGGCGTCAGGTAGGCGGGCTCGACGTCCTGCAACGAGAGGCCTGCTTTCGTCAATGCGGCGATCAGCAGGTAGTGCACGCCGGCCGCCTTGGCGAAGCCGACGCGGCGGCCCTTCAGGTCGGCCACCGCGCGCAGCGGCGAATCGGCGCGCACCAGGATGGCCTGCGCCGACGGCGAGGGCGCCTCCTGCGCGACGAAGGTGAGCTGCGCGCCGGCCGCCTGCGCGAACACCGGCACGGTGTCGGCCACGTCGGCGCTCAGATCCACGTTGTCCAGGTTCAGCGCTTCCAGCAGCGGCAGGCCGCTGGTGAACTCGTGCCAGCCCGGCGTCAGGCCCAGCGGGGCGAAAGCCCGCTCCAGCGTGCCCTGGAGCTTGAGCACGGCCACCAGCGTGGAGGACTTCTGGTAGCCGATGCGCACGGTGGCGGCGCCGCTGCCGCCGGCCG
>JASGDG010000015.1:0-22524 GCA_047607325.1 Xenophilus sp.
GGCCGGACTCGACGATGATGTCGCCCTTGTCCATGCGCTTGACGGTGCCGGTGAAGATCTTCTCGCCGCGCGACATGAAGTCGTTGAGCAGCATCTCGCGCTCGGCGTCGCGGATCTTCTGCAGGATCACCTGCTTGGCGGCCATGGCGCCGATGCGGCCGATGGGCAGCGACTCGACCGGCTCCTCGATGTACTCGCCGACCTCGATGTCGGGCAGCTCTTCCCTGGCCTCGAACAGCAGGATCTCCTGGTCGGGCAGTTGCAGGCCGGCTTCGTCGGGCACCACGTGCCAGCGGCGGAAGGTCTCGTAGGCGCCGGTGTCGCGATCGATCGCCACACGGATGTCCACGTCGCCCTGGTACAGCTTCTTGGTGGCCTGCGCCAGCGCCGACTCGACGGCGCCGAAGACGACGTCGCGCTCGACGTTCTTCTCGCGCGAGATCGCATCCACCAACATCAACATTTCGCGATTCATGCCACTGGGCTCCTTCCAATCACTCCGGCTGTGTGCCGCCGGTCCGGGGCTTGCGCCCCTTGAAATCCACGATCGGGGCGAGCCGCGCCTCGCGCAGCTCGTCCAGGCGAAAGCCCAGCGCCTGCAGCGGCGCGGCCTCGCGCTTCTTCATGCTCACCTTCTGTCCGAGCTTGGCGGGCGCCGGCTCGTCGCGCCAGACGATCTGCCAGCCGCGCTCGCCGCCGGAACCCTCGGCGCGCTCCAGCGTGCCGCGGAACTTCTTGCGGTTCGCGCTCACCTGGCCCGCCGCCGCCTCGCCCAGCGGCGCCTTCAGAGTGATGTCGATCACCTCGCCGACGAAGCGCTCGAAATCCTGCTCGTGGCGCAGCGGCCGGTCGATGCCGGGCGAGGACACCTCCAGGCGCTTGTAGTCGACGTTCTCGACTTCCAGGGCGTACTGGAGCTGGCGGGTGACTTTCTCGCAGTCCTCCACCGTCACGAAGGCATCCTGCCCCGCCAAGGCGGAGCCAGGCCATGGCAGATCAATCGTCACGCGCAGCAGCCCTCCGGCCGAGCGCTCGATCTCGACCAGGTCGTAGCCAAGCCCGGCCACGGTTGTTTCGACGGTCTGCTGCAATGCCACCGGGATGCGTTCTTCCTTGCGTCTCTGGGTGCTCCCGTGCCAAGGCCGCCTATGCCACAGCCGGCGGCCTTGCATGGAGGCCGCCCGGCCATCGAGGACGGGTCGGAGCGCGAGCGAAGCGGCCAAAAAAAACGGGCGGTTGGTACCCGCCCGGTTTTGGTCGTGAGCCTCGCATTATAAGGCGTCCGCGCCTCATTTGCTCATCCGCGCGAAGAGGACATGGGGAGGGCGTGGCGCCCGACCCACGCGAACCGCACCGCCCCGGCCGCCATGCAGGCCGGCGCGGCGCGCCAGCCACCCCGCGGCACGCATCCTGAATGCGACATCGAAAGGCGTTTGCTCTCTTCTAATCGGCCAATGCAGCCGCCACGAGCTGGCGGGTGTAGGGGTGTTGCGGGTGGTCCAGCACGGCATCGACCTCGCCCTGCTCCAGGATCACACCGTCCTTCATCACCAGCACCCGGTGCGCCATGACGCGCACCACCTCGACGTCGTGGGTGATCAGCAGGTAGGCCAGGCCGCGCTCGCGCTGCAGGCGCTGCAGCAGGCCGAGCACCTGTTTCTGGATGGTGACGTCCAGCGCGCTGGTGGGTTCGTCCAGCACCAGCAGCCGCGGATCGACGACCAGGGCCCGGGCGATGGCCAGGCGCTGGCGCTGGCCGCCGGAGAACGCGTGCGGATAGCGCTCCAGCAGGCCGGGGAACCGGTCTTCCGTCAGCCCCACGTCGGCCAGCGTGGCGAGCACGCGCTGCCGGCGGGCGGCGGCACCGGACACGCTGCCATGCACCTCCAGTCCTTCGCCGACGATCTGGCCGACGGTCATGCGCGGCGAGAGCGAGGAGAACGGGTCCTGGAACACCACCTGCACCACGCGGCGCAGCGGCCGGTCGGCCGCGACCCGGCCGCTCCAGGCCCGGCCGGCAACGTGCAGTTCGCCCTCGGCCGGCAGCAGGCCCAGCGCGGCCAGCGCCAGGGTGGACTTGCCGGAACCGGACTCGCCCACCACGCCCAGCGTCTCGCCGTGCGCGATGCGCAGGTCGGCGCCCTGCACGGCGACGAAGGCGTCGCGGCCGAACCAGCCCCGCAGGCCGGGCCGAGGCACCGGGTAGCCCACCCGCAGGCGCCGGGCCTCCAGCGCGGGAACGGGCTCGCCGCCTCCGGGCGGCGGCGCCACGTCGCGCACCGGGCGGCTGTCGATCAGCCGGCGGGTGTAGGGGTGACGCGCTGCGGCGAAGACCCCGGCCACGGCGCCCTGCTCCACCAGGCGGCCTGTTTCCATCACCGCCACGCGATCGGCGAAGCGGCGCACCAGGTTCAGATCGTGGGTGATCAGCAGCACCGCCATGCCATGCTCGCCCTGAAGGCGCTCGAGCAGGTCGAGGATCTGGATGCGCAGCGTCACGTCCAGCGCGGTGGTCGGCTCGTCGGCCAGCAGCAGGCGCGGCCGGCAGGCCAGAGCCATGGCGATCATGGCGCGCTGGCGCTGGCCGCCGGAAAGCTGGTGCGGGAGGGACTGCGCACGCCGCGCCGGATCGGGCAGGCCCGTCTCGGCCAGCAGATGCACGGCGCGCTCGAAGGCCTCACGGGCCGGCAGGCCCTCGTGCAGCTGCAGCACCTCGGCGATCTGCCCGCCCACCGGGAACAGCGGGTTCAGCGCCGTCATCGGCTCCTGGAAGATCATCGCGATCTCGCGGCCGCGGATGCCGCGCAGTTCGCGCTCCGGCATGGACAGCAGTTCCCGGTCGCCGCCGGCGCCCCGGAGGCGCACCGTCCCCGACAGCTGCGCACCCTGCGCCAGCCGCAGCAGGCCGAGCGCGGTGACGGTCTTGCCGGAGCCGGATTCGCCCACCAGCGCCAGCTTCTCGCCGGGCGTGATGTCGAAGTCCACGCCGTGCACCACCTCGTGGCCGTCGAAGGCGACGCGCAGGCCGCGGACCGAGAGCAGCGGTCCGCCCGAGCGGCTGGCGGCGCCCGTCACGCGTCGCCCGCCGCAGGCGCGTGCAGCCCGGCGCTCAGGCGCAGGAACGGGCTGGGCCGCCAGGTGCGGGCCGGGTGTGGGGCATCAGGCACGCGAGCGATTATCGGCCAGCCCGCCGCAGCCGGGACCGAGCCTGGCGGCGGGATCGGCTCGCATCACAACTGCGCGTACACCGCTTTCATCTGGGTGTACAGCTCCAGCGATTCCCGCCCGCACTCGCGGCCCCAGCCCGACTGCTTGTAGCCGCCGAAGGGCATGTTGGGGTCCAGCGCCGTGTGGCAGTTGATCCAGACCGTGCCCGCCTTGAGCAGCGCGGCCATGCGATGCGCCTTGCTGAGGTCGCGCGTCCAGATGCTGGCGGCCAGGCCGTAGGGCGAGTCGTTGGCAACGCGGGCGATCTCTTCCAGGTCGTCCACCGGCTGCGCCACCAGCACCGGGCCGAAGATTTCCTCGCGCACCACGCGCATGTTCTCGTTGACGTCCAGCAGCACCGTGGGTTCGACGAAATACCCTTCGTGGCCGACCTGCCCGCCCCCCGTGACCACGCGCGCGCCCTCGTCGCGGCCGCTGCGGATGTAGCCGGTGACGCGCTCGAACTGCGTGCTCGACACCAGCGGGCCCATCTGCGACTGCGGATCGACGCCGGGCGCCACCTTGATGCCGCGCGCGATCTGGCTCACGCCATCGACGACGCGATCGAAAATACTGCGGTCGGCGTACAGGCGCGAGCCCGCCACGCAGACCTGGCCGCTGTTGAAGAAGATGGCATTGGCCGAGCCTGCGATGGCGGCGTCCACGTCCGCGTCGGCCAGCACGATGTTGGGCGACTTGCCGCCGAGTTCCAGCGACACCTTCTTCAGGTTGCCCGATGCCGCCTGCACGATGAGCTTGCCGACCTCGGTCGAGCCGGTGAAGGCGATCTTGTCCACGCCGGGGTGAGCCGACAGCGCCGCGCCGGCGGTGTGGCCATAGCCAGCGATGATGTTGATCACGCCAGGCGGAACGCCTGCCTCCAGCATCAGCTCGCCCAGGCGCAGCGCGGTCAGGGGCGTCTCCTCGGCGGGCTTGAGGATGGAGACATTGCCCGTGGCCAGGCAGGGCGCGACCTTCCACGAAGCCATCAGCAGCGGGAAGTTCCACGGCACGATCTGCCCGCACACGCCCACCGGCTCACGCAGCGTGTAGGCGTGCATCGAGGGGATGTTGACATGGGGCGTGGCGCCGCCGAGCTTGTCGCACCAGCCGGCGTAGTAGCGGAAGGTCTGCGCGGCCAGCGGAATATCGACCGCAGCGGCGATCGATGCCGGCTTGCCGTTGTCGAGCGACTCGAGCTCGGCCAGTTCCTGGGCATTCGCGTCGATCAGCTCGCCGATCTTCCACAGGATTTTCGAGCGCGCGGCCGGCAGCAACGCCGCCCACAGGGGAAAGGCCCGGCGCGCGGCCGCCACGGCCAGCTCCACGTCGGCTGCGTCACCCTCGGCCACGCGCGCCAGCACTGCGCCGGTGGCCGGATCGAAGACATCGAAGGTCTTGCCGGAAAGCGCCGGGCGCCACTGGCCGTCGATCAGCAGCTTGCGCTCGCCACCGGCAAACTGCCGGGCGAGGCTGTGCAGGTGTCTCTCGGGTGCGTTCATGAGGAATGTCTCCTTCTGCGGGGTGGCACGAAAAGGCGGCCGACACGGCCGACTCGGTAGCGCCCCCAATGCCAGGCCGGGAAAGTGCTCATACGATCCCGCCCAGCGCCAGGGGCTGCGCTGCGGCCAGGCGGACTGTCCACGGTCGCCTCGAAAGCGCCGAGCCAGTTTCCCGAATGCGCGACGAGCGTTCCAACTGGTGGATTCCCTGACCGCACCTGTTCCGTTTCAGCACATGTCTTCCTCGCGGCACCATGACTTGATGGCGGGCAGTTCGGCGTTTTCGCCGGCGGACGTTTCGTCCCGCGCTGCGATGGCGCGGCACGCGCTGTTCAGCGAGGGCCGGGTGCTGTCGGGACTGATCAGCAGCGAGGTGCTCGACTCGTGGCGGCGCTGCCAGATGGCCGGCATGAAACCCGAGGCCAAGCCGGTCTTCGCGCCCGTGCTGCGCCACAAGATCAGCTATCTGGAAGGGCGCGACCAGGCACTGCTCGGAGTGGCCAGTGGCCTGTTCGAGGAGTTGCAGGCTTCGCTGGCGCGCAGCCACTGCAAGGTGATGCTGACCGACCGGCATGGCGTGCTGCTGCGCACCACGCCGCATGACGCCGCGGACAGCGCGCTGCTGAAATCCGCCTGCCGCCCAGGCGTGGACCTGAGCGAGCCGCTGGTGGGCACGAACGCTCCGGCACTGACGGCGCGCGCGGGAGTGTCCTGCCAGATCGACACGGGCGAACACTTTTACGACATGCTGCGCAGCATCCGCTGCGTCGCCGCCCCCATTCGCGATCGACGGGGCACCGTGGTCGGCGTGCTCGACCTGACGGTCGAGAACCGGCCCTTCGGATTCAACGCCGCCTGGCTGGTCGGCAGCTACGCCAGCGCCATCGAGAACAAGCTGCGCGTGGCCCAGACGCGCCAGCAGGTGCTGCTGCGGATGCAGTTGTCGCCGGCGCTGCTTGACAGCCCGATGGCCGGCCTGATGGCGGTGGACGGGTCGGGCCGCGTCGGATGGATGAACGACCAGGCCGAGGCGCTGACCGGCGCGCACACGCGCCGCGAGGGCACCCGTCATTGCGAGCCGGTGCTGGGCATTGGCCTGGAACAGGTGCTGACCCTGTGCGCGGCCCGGCGTCCGCAGCCGCTGCTCCTGCCGAACGGATTGACGGTCTGGCTGGCGGCGCATTTCCGGCAGCGGGGCGGCGCGGCGGGGAGCGAACCCGACGTGGCCGACAGCGGGCCTCCGGGTCCGGCGGATGCCGGCATGGACGGGGCCGATGCCGTCATCCACGAGAAGCCGCTCGCCGCCGCCGAGGGGCACACGCTGGCGCAATTGAACCGCCAGTTGATCGAACACACCCTGGTGCTGTGCGGCGGCAACGTCTCCAGGGCCGCGCGGCTGCTCAAGGTTTCCAGAGGCCTGCTGTACCGGCACCTGCGCGAGGAATCGGGCGCGCCCCGCTGAACGCGATGCCCGGCGGCGACTGTGCCGTGACGGAACAAAAAATCCCTGGGTATTTCCCAGGATGAACTCGTCCGGCGGCACGCCGATGCTTGCCTCGCCAAGGCAATGCCCGAGGTCATTCCAACGAGGAGACAAGCCCCATGAACGCATCGTTCCATCGCCATCGGCCAGCGCCGCTGGCCGTGTGCGCCCTGCTGGCCGCGGCCCTGTCGCTGGCCGGCCTGGCCGCAGCCGCCGCCCCCACCCCCGCCAGCCGGGTCGATGGCGCCTTCATCCGCGCCAACGCCGCCGGCACGACGCCCGACTGGCCCAGCATCGGGCTGGACTACGCCGAGACGCGCTACAGCCGGCTCGACCAGATCAACACGTCCAATGTCAGCCAGCTCGGACTGGCCTGGTCGTACAACCTCGAAAGCACACGGGGCGTGGAGGCCACGCCGCTGGTGGTCGATGGGGTGATGTACGTCACCGCGTCGTGGAGCGTGGTGCACGCCATCGACGCGCGCACCGGCCAGCGGCTGTGGAGCTTCGACCCCGGGGTGGATCGCTCCAAGGGCTTTCGCGGCTGCTGCGACGTGGTGAATCGCGGCGTAGCGCTGTGGAAGGGCAAGGTCTACGTGGGCGCCTACGACGGCCGGCTGATCGCGCTGGATGCCGCCACCGGCCGCAAGCTGTGGGAGAAGAACACCATCGAGGGGCAGCGCGGCTCCTACACCATCACCGGCGCGCCGCGCGTGTTCAAGGGCAAGGTGATCATCGGCAACGGCGGCGCCGAGTACGGCGTGCGCGGCTACGTCACCGCCTACGACGCCGAGACGGGCGCGCAGAAGTGGCGCTGGTTCACCGTGCCGGGCGACCCGTCCAAGCCGTTCGAGGACGAGTCGATGCAGCGGGCCGCCAAGACCTGGGATCCGGACGGCAAGTGGTGGGAGGCCGGCGGCGGCGGCACGCCGTGGGACACGATGGCCTTCGACCCCGAGCTGAACCTGATGTACATCGGCACCGGCAACGGCTCGCCCTGGGCGCGCGGCAAGCGCAGCCCCAAGGGCGGCGACAACCTGTACCTGGCCTCCATCGTCGCGCTCGACCCCGACACCGGCAAGTACAAGTGGCACTACCAGGAAACGCCGGGCGACAACTGGGACTACACCTCCACCCAGCCGATGATCCTGGCCGACATCGAGGTGGGCGGCAAACCGCGCAAGGTGATCCTGCACGCGCCCAAGAACGGCTTCTTCTTCGTCATCGACCGCACCAACGGCAAGTTCATCTCGGCCAAGAACTTCGTCGAGGTGAACTGGGCCACCGGCTACGACAAGAACGGCCGGCCGATCGAGGTCGCGGCCGCGCGCGACGGCAGCAAGCCCTACGACGCCATCCCCGGCCCGTTCGGCGCGCACAACTGGCACCCGATGTCGTTCAACCCGAAAACCGGACTGGTCTATCTGCCGGCGCAGCACGTGCCCTTGACGCTGCTGGACGACAAGGACTGGAAGTTCAACGAAAGCGCGCCGCTGCGGCCACATTCCGACCTCGGCTGGAACACCGCCAAGTTCCTCAATCCAGAGCCGCCCAAGAGCAAGCCGATGGGCCGCCTGGTGGCCTGGGACCCGGTGGCGCAGAAGGAGGCCTGGGGCGTCGATCACGTCTCGCCCTGGAACGGCGGCACGCTCACCACGGCGGGCGACCTGGTGTTCCAGGGCACGGCCGACGGCCGGCTGGTGGCCTACGATGCGCGCAACGGCGCCAAGCTGTGGGAAACGCCCACCGGCACCGGTGTGGTGGCGGCGCCGTCCACCTACGTGGTGGATGGCAAGCAGTACGTTTCCGTCGCCGTCGGCTGGGGCGGCGTGTACGGCCTGGCGCAGCGCGCCACCGAGCGCCAGGGCCCCGGCACGGTCTACACCTTCGCGGTGGGCGGCACGGCCAGGATGCCCGACTTCGTGGAATACCGCCTGGGCAAGCTGCTGCAGGGCGTGAAGTACGACCCGGCCAAGGTACAGGCCGGCACCGGCCTGTACGTGGCCAACTGCGTGTTCTGCCACGGCGTGCCGGGCGTGGACCGGGGCGGCAACATCCCCAACCTGGGCTACATCAGCGCCGCGTTCATCGACAACCTGGGTACCTTCCTCTTCAAAGGGCCCGCCATGGCGCGCGGCATGCCCGACTTCACCGGCAAGCTGAGCAACGATGACGTGGAGGCGATCAAGGCCTTCATCCAGGGCACCGCCGACGCGATCCGGCCCAAGAACTGAGTCCCGCCCTCCCCTGCGGCAAGGCCCGCCGCGCACGCCGCCGGCGGGCTTTCTTCGGCTTCACCACCCTTGGCGCGACCGGTCCGGGCGCCGCGCAGGAGCCATCACTTCTGCTCCTTCCTCGGGTCCATCGCATCGCGCAGCGCATCGCCCATGAAGGTCAGCAGCATCAGCGTGACGACCAGCACGCCGAAGGTGGACAGGGAGATCCACCAGGCGTCGATGTTGGCCTTGCCCTGATTGAGCAGTTCGCCCAGCGAGGGGGTGCCCGGCGGCACGCCCAAGCCGAGGAAGTCCAGCGAGGTCAGCGCCAGGATCGCCGCGCTCATGCGGAAGGGCAGGAAAGTGACGACCGGCACCATGCTGTTGGGCAGGATGTGGCGCCCCATGATCGCCAGGTTGCCCACGCCCAGCGCGCGGGCGGCGCGCACGTAGTCCATCTGGCGGTTGCGCAGGAACTCGGCGCGCACGTAGTCCGACAGGCCCATCCAGCCGAACAGCGAGAGCAGGATCAGCAGCAGCGCCACGCTGGGCGCGAAGAGGGCGCTGAAGATGATCAGCAGGTACAGCTCCGGCATCGAGCCCCAGATCTCGATGAAGCGCTGGAAGGCCAGGTCGGTCTTGCCGCCGAAGAAGCCCTGGATGGCGCCGGTGGCGATGCCCAGCACCACGCCGATGGCGGTGAGCGCCAGCGCGAACAGCACGCTCACGCGAAAACCGTAGATCAGCTGCGCCAGCAGGTCGCGGCCGCGGTCGTCGGTGCCCAGCAGGTTCTCGCGCGAGGGCGCGGCGGGGTTGGGCTGGCTGGCGAAGTAGTTCAGCGTGCGCGGGCCGTACGGGTTGGGGGCGTAGACCGCCCAGTTGCCGCCGCCGGTGATGCGCTGGCGGATGAAGGGGTCGAGGTAGTCCGCCGGCGTCTCGAAGTCGCCGCCGAAGACCTTCTCCGAATAGTCCTTGAAGACGGGCCAGTAGGTCTGGCCCTGGTAGCGCACGGCCAGCGGCCGGTCGGTGGAGAGCACTTCGGCGAACAGGCTCAGCAGCACCAGGGCGCAGAACAGCAGCAGGCTGCAGAAACCCAGCCGGTTGCGGCGGAAGCGCCGCCAGGCGCGGCGCGCGGGCGACAGGCCGGGCGCGGCGGAAGCGTCAGCCATGCACCGGCGCCAGCAGGTTGCGGAAGGGCTCGCGGCTCTTGAAGCGGTAGGCGCCGAAAGCGCGCTCGTCGGTGGTCAGGATGCGGCCGTGGCCCAGGTGCTCGGCCAGCAGCACCAGCGAGCCGTCGGCCAGGTCCATCGACAGGCTGGCGTAGCGCCCCATCAGATGCGCCAGCCGCTCGGTCTGCGGGGCCGCCCACTGCCAGACGGCGATGCCGCCCGCCGCCACGTCGTGTAGCAGGGCCTGCGCGGCGTCGGTGCCGATCCAGCGCGTGAGCAGGTGCGTGGCCTCGGTCAGCACCGGCCAGGTGGTGATCCAGCCTTCGTCCTGCGTGTGCAGCGCCTGCGTCGCGCGGGCATGCCAGACGTCGCCGGCGTCGGCCAGGGCGTAGAAGAAGCCGGCGTCGGCGATGATCACGCGCCGCCCTGGTGCTTTGCACCCCAGCCTTCGGCCAGCAGCGCCTTGTAGCGGCCGGCCGCGTCGGCGCGACCGCTGCGGCCCCGGCCGACGAAGGCCGAGAAGTGCGCCAGCCCGCCGCGCCGCGCCCGTATCTGATCGTAGTAGTGCTGCACGCTGGTTCGCAGCACCTCGCTCACCCCCAGGCCGGTGACTTCGGCCAGGTAGTTGAGCTGCTGCTCGGCTTCGCCTTCGAAACGCGCGTTGACCCGCATGGCGGCTCCCTTGGAGAGATGAATGTCATGCATTGTATGACAACCCCGGTCCGAGGGATCAATCGAACTTGACCCTCGGGTCCACCCAGACGTAGCACAGGTCGCTGAGCAGCTTGGTGACGAGGCCGATCAGCGTGAACAGATAGAGCGTGCCCAGCACCACGGGGTAGTCGCGCCGGATCACGCTCTCGTAGCTCAGCAGGCCCAGGCCATCGAGCGAGAACAGCGTTTCGATCAGCAGCGAGCCGGTGAAGAAGGCGCCGATGAAGGCCGCCGGGAAGCCCGTGATGATGGGAATCAGCGCGTTGCGGAAGATGTGCTTCCACAGCACCTGCTTTTCCGGCAGGCCCTTGGCGCGGGCCGTCAGCACGTACTGCTTGCGGATCTCCTCCAGGAAGGCGTTCTTGGTCAGCATCGCCGTCACCGCGAAACTGCCCAGCACCATGGCGGTGACGGGCAGCGCGATGTGCCACAGGTAGTCGACGATGCGCGCGCCCCAGCCCAGCTGCGCCCAGTTGGACGAGGTCAGCCCGCGCAGCGGGAACCATTGCAGCTGGCCGCCGAAGACCACCAACAGCGCCACGCCCAGCACGAAGCCCGGGATGGCGTAGCCGACCAGCACGAGCAGCGTGGTCACGAAGTCGAAGCGGGAGCCGGAGCGCACCGCCTTGGCCACGCCCAGCGGCACGGCGATCAGGTAGCTGAGGAAGAAGGTCCACAGGCCCAGGCTGATGGAGACGGGCAGCTTTTCCTTGACCAGTTCCCACACGCTCTTGCGCTGGTAGAAGCTCTGGCCCAGGTCCAGCCTGGCGAAGGACGTGAGCATCTGCCAGAAGCGCTCGTGCGCCGGCTTGTCGAAGCCGTACAGCGCCTTGATCTCGTCCACCTGCTGGGGACTGAGCCCCTGCCGTCCCCTGTAGCCGGAAGCGGATGCGCTCGCGCCCTCGCCGCCGGCGACGCGCCCCTGCAACTGGGAAACCATCTGTTCCACCGGCCCGCCGGGAACGAACTGGATGACCGCGAAACTCACCAGCAGCACGCCCAGCAGCGTGGGCACCATGAGCAGCAGGCGCTTGAGGATGTAGGCACCCATGGTTCAGCGATTTCCTGGTGCGGCCCACCAGGTGGTGGCAGCCCAGGTGTCGGGTTCGTAGTACCGGGGCACGGTCGGCGGCAGCACGAAGTTCGCCGGCCGGTAGCCCACCAGGAAGGTGTTGCTGTACCACTGCGGAATGGCGTAATGGCCCGTGGTCAGCACCCGGTCCAGTGCGCGCATGGCCGTGCCCAGCTGCTCGCGCGTGGTGGCCCTCAGCGCGTGGGCGATCAGGGCGTCCACGGACGGATCGGCGATGCCCCAGTAGTTGGCGGAGCCGTGCGTGCTGGCGGCCTTCGAGCCGAAGTATTCGAGCAGTTCCGTACCGGGTGTGGTACGCGCCGGAATGCGGATGCTGCCCAGCTCGAAATCGAAGTCGTCCATGCGCTGCTGGTACAGCGCTCCGTCCACGTTGCGGATCGTCAGCTTGATGCCCAGCTTGGCCATGGCCACCTGCATGGGCAGCACCAGCCGCACGCCCGAGGGTTGCGCGTTGAGGTATTCGATCTCGAAGGGCTCGCCCCTGGCGTTGCGCAACGCGCCGTCACGGTAGGTCCAGCCAGCCTGCGCCAGCAGCTCGCGCGCCCGGCGCAGGTTGTCGCGCAGGCTGCCGGGCGGCGCGGTGCTGGGCGACGTCGGCGCCGGCCCGAAGACTTCGGGCCGCAGCCGGTCGCGCAGCGGTTCCAGCAGTGCCAGCTCGTCCGGCTTGGGCAGCCCCTCGGCGTGGAATTCGCTGCTGGGAAACCAGCCTTGCACCCGCGTGTACAGGCCATAGAACATCTGCCGGTTCAACCACTCGAAGTCCAGCGTCAGGCCCAGCGCCTGCCGCACGCGGACGTCCTGGAACTGCGGCTTGCGCAGATTGAAGATGTAGCCCTGGAAATCGCCGGCGCTCTTGTTCGGGAACACCTGCTTCCTGACCTCGCCACGATCGAATGCGCGGCCGCGGTACTGGCGCGCCCAATTGCGCGAGATGAATTCGCGCATCAGGTCGAACTCGCCCGCTTTCAGGCCTTCGAAGCGCGCCGTATCGTCCAGATAGAGCTTGTAGGACACGCGGTCGAAATTGAACTGTCCACGCCGCACCGGCAGATCGCGCCCCCAGTAGTGCTTGTCGCGCACGTAGGTGATGTCGCGGCCCAGCCGTGCGCTCTCGGGCTGATAGGGGCCGGAGGCAATGGGCAGATCGGTGCTCACCTGGTCGAAGGGTTTGCCTTGGCCCCAGCGCCGGCTGAAGACCGGGATGCCGCCGGCCAGCAGCGGCAGTTCGCGGTCATCGCCGGCGAAATCGAAGCGCACGGTGTGGGGGTCCACCGCCACGGCATGGGTGATGCCCGCCAGCAGGGTCTTGAACTGGGGCGAGGCCTGGGGGCTGATCAGCGTCTCGTATGAGTGCACGACGTCGGCCGCCAGCACCGGGCTGCCGTCGCTGAAGCGGGCGTCGGCGCGCAGGCGAAAGGTGGCGGAGCGGCGATCGGGCGCCACCGCCACGTCCTCGGCCAGCAGGCCATAGGCGGTGCTGGGCTCTTCCAGATTGCCGATCAGCAGGGTCTCGAACACCAGTTCCGTCAGGCCCGCGGGCGGTGTGCCCTTGAGCGTGAACGGGTTGAACTTGTCGAACTGCGTGACCGCAACGGGCGGCACCAGCCGGATCTCCCCGCCCTTGGGCGCATCGGGGTTCACGTAGTCGAAGTGCGTGAAGCCCGGCGGGTACTTGACGTCGCCGAACTGCGCATAGGCATGCGCGGCCCACGCGCTGCCGGCGGGGGCCGCGAGGAACGTCAACGCCATGAGCAGCCAGACCCGCATGCGAGAATTCTGCACAATTTTTTCACCGAGTCAGACAAGAGGCAGATCCATGGGCTTTCTCAGCGGCAAGAAACTTCTGATCACCGGCGTGCTCTCCAACCGCTCCATCGCCTACGGCATCGCCAAGGCCTGCCACGCGCAGGGGGCGGAGCTGGCCTTCAGCTACGTGGGCGAGCGCTTCAAGGACCGCATCACCGAATTCGCCGCCGACTTCGGCTCCACGCTGGTGTTCGACTGCGACGTGGGTGACGACGCGCAGATCGACAGGCTCTTCGCCGATCTGGCGCAAACCTGGCCCAGGTTCGACGGCTTCGTGCACAGCATCGGCAACGCGCCGCGCGAGGCCATCGCGGGCGACTTTCTGGGAGGCATCTCGCGCGAGGCCTTCCGCATGGCGCACGACATCAGCGCCTATTCGTTCCCGGCGCTGGCCAAGTCGGCCCTGCCCTACCTGAACGACAAGTCGGCGCTGCTCACGCTGACCTACCTGGGCGCCGTGCGCGCGCTGCCCAACTACAACACCATGGGCCTGGCCAAGGCCAGCCTGGAGGCCTCGGTGCGCTACCTAGCGGCCAACCTGGGCCCGAAGGGCATCCGCGTCAACGGCATCAGTGCCGGCCCGATCAAGACGCTGGCGGCCAGCGGCATCAAGGGCATCGGCAAGATGATCGCGGCGTCGGCCGAAATGTCGCCCATCCGCCGCAACGTGACCATCGAGGACGTGGGCAACGTGGCCGCCTTCCTGCTGTCGGACCTGGCGGGCGGCGTGACCGCCGAGATCACCTACGTGGACGGCGGCTTCAGCAACGTGGTCGGCGGCATGGACGAGCCGGCCGAAGGCTGAATCCGGCCCCGGCAAACCCGATGCGCATCACCCGCCGGCAATGGCTGTGGGTGGTCCTCGGGACGGCTGCCCTGCCGTGCCGGCCTTCGCACGCCTCCGCGCCGGCCCTGATCCTGGCCGAAACCTGGCGCCCCGGCATGCCGCTGGCCGGCTACTGGGTCAGCGAGAAGTACGACGGCGTGCGCGGCTGGTGGGACGGCCGCCGGCTCTGGACGCGCGGCGGCGAGCGCGTCTTCGCGCCGGCCTGGTTCACCGCCGGATGGCCTGCCCAGCCGATGGACGGCGAGCTGTGGGCCGGCCGCGGGCGCTTCGAATTCGCGGCTTCGACCGTGCGCAGCCAGCCGCCCGACGACACGGTCTGGCGCGACATGCGCTTCATGGTCTTCGACCTGCCCGCGCAGCCGGGCGACTTCGACGCGCGCCTCGCCACCCTGCGCCGGCTGCTGCCCCTGCCGGCCCTGCCCTGGCTGGTGCCGGTGCCCCAGCAGCGCGCCACCAGCGAGCAGGAACTGAAGGCGCTGCTGGACCGGACCGTGCGACGGGGCGGCGAGGGCCTGATGCTGCATCGGGGCAGCGCGCCCTACCGCGCCGGCCGCAGCGCCGATCTGCTCAAGGTCAAGCCGCATGACGACGCGGAGGCCGTCGTCGTCGGACACCTGCCCGGCAAAGGCCGCCATGCGGGGCGCCTGGGCGCCCTGGTGGTGCGCACGCCGGAAGGCCGGCTGCTGCGCATCGGCGGCGGCTTCACCGACGCCCAGCGGCGCGACCCGCCGCCGGTGGGCAGCACCATCACCTATCGATACAACGGGCTGAG
The DNA here is from genome assembly GCA_047607325.1 of Xenophilus sp. Lineage (GTDB taxonomy): Bacteria > Pseudomonadota > Gammaproteobacteria > Burkholderiales > Burkholderiaceae_C > Xenophilus. The sequence continues at coordinate 14,810 of JASGDG010000015.1, forward strand.
CGCGCAGGGCGTGCCGCGCTTCGCGCGCTTCCTGCGCGTGCGGGGCGGCGGGTGACGCTCAGCGGCCCCGTCGCGCTCGCGGTGCTGTTCGGCGCCCTGCTGCACGCGAGCTGGAATGGCCTGATCAAGTCGTCCGCCGACAAGTCGCTCGACACCGCGCTGATCCACAGCCTGGGCGTGTTCATCGCGCTGCCGATGCTCGCCCTCACCGGGCTGCCCACGGCAGCGTCCTGGCCCTACGTGGCCGCGTCGATCCTCGTCCACATCGGCTACTACGTCGCCCTGGCCGGCGCCTACAAGCATGGTGACCTGAGCCAGGCCTACCCGGTGATGCGCGGCAGCGCGCCGCTGCTGGTGGCGCTGGGCAGCCATGCGTTGATGGGCGAAGTCCTTTCCACCGGCGCCTGGCTGGGCGTGGCGGGCGTGTGCGTCGGTGTGCTGCTGCTGGGCTTGGCGCCGGCGCGCAGGCAGGCCGCCGGCGGCCACCGCGGCAAGGCGCTGGGCTTCGCGCTGGCCAATGCCTGCATCATTGCCCTCTACACCGTCATCGACGGGCTCGGCGTGCGCGTCAGCGGCAACGCAGCGGCCTACGTGGCGCTGCTGTTCGTCTTCGACGGCCTGCCCTTCCTCATCCTGGTGCTGTGGCGCCGCGGACCGGTACACCGGCCGGCGGCCCTGGCCTACATGGCTGGCCGCGCCCGCGTGGCCTGGCTGGGCACGGCTGCTTCATTGGGCAGCTACGGCATCGCGTTGTGGGCGATGACCCGCGCGCCGGTGGCCGTGGTGGCGGCGTTGCGCGAGACCTCGGTGCTCTTCGCCGCGCTGATCGGCACGCTGTGGCTGCGCGAGCGCTTCGGCCTGCAGCGCTTGCTGGGCACCCTGGCCGTGCTGGCCGGGGTGATGACGCTGCGCTTCGGCTGAAGCGCCTTCAGGCTCTCACGCAGTCGGCGTAATAGCGCCTGACGCCCTGCTCGTCCACCCGCGCCACCAGCCCGTGGATGTCGGTTTCGAAACCAGGGCACTCCAGGTTGAACTGGCGTGCGAACTTGAGGTAGTCGACGATCTTCCGGTTGAACACCTCGCCGGGGATCAGCAGCGGAATGCCCGGCGGATACGGCGTGATCAGGCTGGTGGTGATGCGGCCTTCCAGGCGGTCGATCTCCACCCGCTCCGTCTTGCGGTGCGCGATGTGGGCGAAGGCGTCGCTCGGCTTCATGGCCGGCTCCAGGTCCGACAGGTACATCTCGGTGGTCAGCCGCGCCACGTCATACCTGGCATAGAGTTCATGCACGCGCTGGCACAGGTCGCGCAGACCCATGCGCTCGTAGCCGGGGTGCTTCTGGCAGAACTCCGGCATGATGCGCCACAGCGGCTGGTTGCGGCCGTAGTCGTCCTTGAACTGCTGCAAGGCCGTCAGCAGCGTGTTCCAGCGGCCCTTGGTGATCCCGATGGTGAACATGATGAAGAAGCTGTACAGGCCCGTCTTCTCCACGATCACGCCGTGCTCGGCCAGGAACTTGGTGACGATGCTGGCCGGGATGCCGGTGGGAGCGAACTTGCCGTTCAGGTCCAGCCCCGGGGTGACGATGGTGGACTTGATCGGGTCCAGCATGTTGAAGCCGTCGGCCAGTTCGCCGAAGCCGTGCCAGCTGTGGGCCGCCACGTCGCCGTTCTTCTTCAGGCGGTGCTCTCCCCTGAGGATCCAGTCGTCGGCGCGGCCGATGCCTTCCTCGACCAGCTTTTCCGGGCCCCAGACCTTGAACCACCACTCGTCCTTGCCGAACTCGGCCTCCACCTTGCGCATGGCACGGCGGAAGTCCAGCGCCTCGAGGAGGCTCTCCTCCACCAGCGCGGTGCCTCCCGGCGGTTCCATCATCGCGGCCGCCACGTCGCAGCTGGCAATGATGGCGTACTGCGGGCTGGTCGAGGTGTGCATCAGGTAGGCCTCGTTGAACAGGTCGCGGTCCAGCTGGCGGTTCTGCGAATCCTGCACCAGCACATGGCTGGCCTGGCTGATGCCGGCCAGCAGCTTGTGCGTCGACTGGGTCGAGAACACCAGCGACTCCTTGGGCCGCGCGCGCTTGCGGCCCATCGCGTGATAGGGCCCGTAGAACGGATGGAAGGCCGCGTGCGGCAGCCAGGCCTCGTCGAAGTGCAGCGTATCGACGTAGCCGTCGAGCATGCCCTTGATGGTCTCGGTGTTGTAGATCACGCCGTCGTAGGTCGATTGCGTGAGCGTGAGGATGCGCGGCTTCACCGTGTCCGCGTCCACATCCTTCAGCAACGGGTTGGCGTGGATCTTGGCTCGGATGGCCTCGGGTTCGAACTCGCTCTTCGGAATCGGGCCGATGATGCCGAAGTGGTTGCGCGTCGGCTTCAGGAAGACCGGGATCGCGCCGGTCATGATGATCGCGTGCAGGTTGGACTTGTGGCAGTTGCGGTCCACCACCACCACATCGCCCGGCGCCACCGTGTGGTGCCACACCATCTTGTTGCTGGTGCTGGTGCCGTTGGTGACGAAGAAGCAGTGGTCGGCGTTGAAGATGCGCGCCGCGTTGCGCTCGCTGGCCGCCACCGGGCCGGTGTGGTCCAGCAACTGGCCCAGTTCCTCCACCGCGTTGCACACGTCGGCGCGCAGCATGTTCTCGCCGAAGAACTGGTGGAACATCTGGCCGACCGGGCTCTTGAGGAAAGCCACGCCGCCGGAGTGGCCCGGGCAGTGCCACGAGTAGGAGCCGTCCTCGGCGTAGTCGATCAGTTCCTTGAAGAAGGGCGGCTGCACGCCTTCGAGGTAATTCTTGGCCTCGCGGATGATGTGGCGCGCCACGAACTCGGGCGTGTCCTCGAACATGTGGATGAAGCCGTGCAACTCGCGCAGGATGTCGTTCGGCAGGTGGCGCGACGTCTTGGTCTCGCCATAGACGTAGATCGGCACCTCGGGGTTGCGGCGCCGCACCTCGCCGATGAAGGCGCGCAGGTTGCGCACCGCCTCCACCTCCTCGGCGCCCCCTGCGCCCGCACCGTCGATGCCGAACTCCTCGTCGTCGATCGAGAGGATGAAGGCGCTGGCCCGGCTCTGCTGCTGCGCGAACTGGCTCAGGTCGCCGTAGCTGGTCGCGCCCAGCACCTCGAAGCCCTCGCTCTCGATGGCCTGCGCCAGCGCGCGGATGCCCAGGCCCGAGGTGTTCTCGGAGCGGAAATCCTCGTCGATGATGACGATGGGAAAGCGGAATTTCATGGAAGGCGGCTCCGATGGCGGCTGCGCGAAGAAGGCGCGAAGTGTAAGGAATTCAAGTGACGCTGCGCTGGGCGTTTCGTCCCGGGATAGCGGCTCCTGTCGAGAGAGGAGACGTCATGGCGAATGCAAGCCACCGACCCGGTGCGCCCCAGTTGCGACAGCGGCATCGTCGTCGTCACCCAACCGCATCGCGGATCGCCATCCGCGATGCGGATGGTGCGGGCCGGCAAAAGCTCCGCGTCCGCAGGTTAGAATGATGGGCTTCGCGGAGAGGTGGATGAGCGGTTTAAGTCGCACGCCTGGAAAGCGTGTGTGGGCTAATACCCCACCGCGGGTTCGAATCCCGCCCTCTCCGCCAACGTTCAAGGCGACCCCTCAAAAAGCCCCGTAGATCAATGATGGTCTGCGGGGCTTTCTAGTTTGATCACCGCTTCGACATCTTCGACCACATCCAGACGATCCGGCGCGAGGCCCATACTTTGGCAGCCCTGCGCCACCAGTGCCGCCGGCCAGCGCAACCCAGCCCGTTTCGCGGGGCCTCGAACAGGACGCGATGCACATCAAGTGCATCCACCCCCGCCGGAGACGATGAAACGTCAAAGCCCCGTCCAGCGGGGCTTTCCATGAGGGGGCCTCGAAGACGAGACGCGCCGATCTCAGGCTCGCATGGCTCGCCCACAGCCCGAGGTCACTGCCGTGGCGAGATCAGATCAGCGTGTGCGCCGCATCGTCGACGGCGCGCGACGCCTGCTCGACGCGGGGACTGGCACAGGAGAGCAGCGCCATGAGGAGCACCAGGGCAAAACAGCCGAGCAGCACCTCAATGCCGAACAGCATGACCAGTGCAATCGAAAGCGCCGGACCGGCCAGGAGCGCAAGGGTTCTGATCATGGCAGTTGTCTCGCACATATTGATACATTCAGAATACGCCCCGGACTTGCCCACAACAATACATCCGAAGTACTCAATTACAAAAAAAAGGGGGCCAAGGCCCCCTTTTTTCATATCGCCGACACACAAACGTTCAGCGGACCACCGCGATCTGGGTGCGCTGACCGCCCCTGTAGGTATAGAGCGTCAGGGCGCCGTTCTTGATGTCGCCCTTCTCGTCGAAGGCGATCGGGCCGGTCACGCCCTTGTAGCTGGTCTTGCCGACCTCTGGCAGGTACTTCTCGGGATCGGCCGAGCCTGCACGCACCATGGAATCGGCCAGCACTTCCACCGCATCGTAGACGTAGGGCGCATAGATCTGCACATCGACGCCGTTCTTGGCCTTGAAGTCGGCCTTGAACTTCTCCAGAGGTTCCTTGAACTCGCCGTCCACGCCGCCCGCCTCGGCGCAGTAGACCACGTCCTCGCCCACGGCGTCACCGGCCAGCTTGGCCAGTTCGCCCGTGCACAGGCCGTCGCCGCCCATGAACTTGACGTTCAGGCCCAGTTGCTTGACCTGCTTGAGCATGGGTCCGCCCACCGCGTCCATCCCGCCGAAGAACAGGATGTCGGGCTTGGCGCCCTTGAGCTTGGTCAGGATGGCGTTGAAGTCGGTGGACTTGTCGGTGGTGAACTCGTGGCCCACGATGGTGCCGCCGGCGGCCTTGGCCGCCTTCTCGAATTCCTCGGCGACGCCCTGGCCGTAGGCCGTGCGGTCGTCGATCACGGCAATGTTCTTGCCCTTGAGCGTCTCGACGGCGTACTTGCCGAGCGTGCCGCCGAGTTGGGTGTCGTCGGCCACCACGCGGAAGGTGGTCTTGAAGCCCTGGCGGGTGTACTTGGGGTTGGTTGCCGAGGGCGAGATCTGCGGAATGCCGGCGTCGCTGTAGATCTTGGAAGCCGGGATGGTGGTGCCCGAGTTCAGGTGGCCCACCACGCCGTTGACCTTCTCATCCACCAGCTTCTGGGCGACGGCCGTGCCCTGCTTCGGGTCGGCGGCGTCGTCCTCGGCCACCAGTTCGAATTTGGCGATTTTGTCGCCGATCTTGAGCTGCTTGGCATTCAGATCCTCGATGGCCATCTTGGCACCCAGCTCGTTGTCCTTGCCAAGGTGGGCGATGGCGCCGCTGGTGGGGCCGACGTGACCGATCTTCACCACCAGCGTTTCGCCGGCAGGTGGAGGCGCGGCCGAGGCAGGCGCTGCTGCAGTGGGTGCGGGCGCCGGAGCAGGCGCAGCCGCCTCTTCCTTCTTGCCGCAGGCCACGACAGAGAGTACAGCCAGGGCGACCGCAGTCCATTTCAATTGCATGGGAACCTCCAGGGATTTGAGGAATAGGAGTTGATGAACCGGTCGTTCGATCCGGGCGCCTTCGCCGAGCAATTTCCGCGCCGGTCCGGTGGTTGACCTGCAGAGCAGTTTAGCCCACCGTGGTGCGTCAGAAACGGGGGTGGGACTCGGTGTTTCCCGGGAGTTCCCGCGCCAGAGCCTCGACCACCAGGGCCCGCAGAACCGTCTCGATCTCGCCCCGCAACTGCGGCACCATGGCGTCGAGCTGGCGCTGCACGGCCGCCGAAACGACTTCGGTCAGGCGTTCCTCCAGCGAAAAGTCGATGCGCTGAAGCACGCGGTGCAAGATCTCCTCTTCCAGCCGGAATGCATCCGCCTCGCCCAGCGCGACCATGGAGGCCGGTTCGGACTCACCTGCCGCGGCAGGCCCGACTCCGGGTGCAGCCAGCGCTGCCCGCGGCACGGCGGCCTCTTCATCCACCACCGCGGTCAGCGTGGGGACGAAGCGGGGAGGAACGCGGGCCGAGCCGTCCATGCCTCAGCGCCCGCAGCCCACGTCGTGACGCGTGATGGCATAGCCGCGGTCGGCGTAATGGCGCCATCGCAGGCGGCCGGAGCGCCGTTCCTCCTCATCCTCGCCAACCAGGTCGATCAGGCGCTCGAAGCGCTCGAAGCCGGCAGGCAGGCCGGTGCCAAGATTCACGATGATCTCGCGGTGCGGCGGCGCGGCCTCATGGCGCGCCGGCCAGATGACAACCGGCGTGCGGGCCAGCATCCATTCGGGCGCATCGTGGCGGCAATGGGCCACGAAGTCCGTCGGCGACATGCCCCACAGCGCCGCATCGAGCGCATCAAGCTGCTGCGCCTCGCCGACCACCACCACCCGCGCGCCGGCCGCCACCGACGCCTTGCGCAGGAGCCGGCAGGCATGGTGCAGCTTGTCCGCCGCGTTGTAGTGGACGTCGATCTCCGTCATGCGGCAGCAGGCTGGACGCGCCGCGGCGCTTTGCGGGGTGCCGCGCTGGAAGCAGACGCGCGCTCCAGCAGGTAGCGCAGCAGCAGCCCGACGGGACGTCCCGTGGCGCCCTTGGCCGCCCCGCTCTTCCAGGCGGTCCCCGCGATGTCCAGGTGCGCCCAGGGCGTCTGGCCGGCAAAGCGCTGCAGGAACTTCGCCGCCGTGACCGCGCCGGCGGCGCGTCCGGCAATGTTGGCCACGTCGGCAAAGGAGGTCTTCAGCCCCTCGGCGTATTCGTCGTCCAGCGGCATGCGCCAGCAGCGGTCCTGCGCGGCCTCGCCGGCGGCGCTCAGCGCGCCAGCCAGGCCGTCGTCGGTGGCGAACAGGCCGCTGCGCACGCTGCCCAGGGCGACCACGCAGGCGCCCGTGAGCGTGGCGATGTCGACCACCGCGGCGGGCTTGAAGCGCGCCGCATAGGCCAGCGCATCGCACAGGATCAGGCGGCCTTCGGCGTCGGTGTTGAGCACCTCGATGGTCTGGCCGCTCAGGCTGGTGACGACGTCGCCAGGCTTGAGCGCGCGGCCGTCGTTCATGTTCTCGCAGGTCGGGATGAGGCCGATCACGTTGACGGCCGGCTGCAGTTCGCCCAGCGCGCGGAACACGCCCAGCACCGAGGCGGCGCCGCACATGTCGAACTTCATTTCGTCCATCTCGGCGGCGGGCTTGAGCGACACGCCGCCAGTGTCGAAGGTGATGCCCTTGCCTACCAGCACCTGCGGCGCGTCGGCCTTGCCCGCGCCCTGGTAGCGCAGCACGATGAAGCGCAGCGGCTCGGCCGAGCCCTGCGCGACGGCCATGAAGGCTCCCATCTTCAGGGCGGCCACTTCCTTCGGGCCCAGCACCTCGCACTTGATCTTCGGCGCCTTGGCCAGCGAGCGCGCGGCCTCGGCCAGCATCGTCGGCGTGCAGTGGTTGCCCGGCCGGTTGCCCCATTCCTTGGCGAACTCCACGCCATGCACGGTGGCGACCGCTTCGGCAAGCGCCGTCCTGTGGGCCGCCGACTGCGATGCGCCCACGACCACCTGCCGCAGCGAGCGCGGCTGCGCCTTCGACATGGTGAGGGTGTAGACGTAGCTCGCATCCGCCAGCGCAATGACGGCGGCCTGGAGCGCCGCCGACTCCGGCCCGTCCGTCCACACCAGCACCACGCGCCTCGGGTCCGCTCCCTTGATCTGCTGGAACGCGGCCTGCACGGCGCTGCGCGCCGCCGCCGCGGCCGGCCCCGCGCCAAGGCCAGCGAGCAC
>JASGDG010000016.1:0-8516 GCA_047607325.1 Xenophilus sp.
CGCTGCAGCAGCTGCGAGGGCACGCCGGCGGGCACCCCCGGCACGGTGGGCGTCCATGCGGCGGGCGCGACGGCGAACTGCGCCGGCGCCGCGCCCACCAGCACAGCGATGGCGTGTTCGCAGGCGGCGCGCGTGCGGCGCAGCGCCACGCGCTCGGCCTGCGCGCTGACCAGCGTGGTCTGCGCCTGCAGCACGTCGGTCTGCGCGGCGATGCCGGCCGCGTAGCGGTTGCGGGTGATGGCCAGCGCGCGCTCGTAGCCGTCGATGGTCTCATCCAGCAGCTTCAGCTCGGCGTCAGCCTCGCGCAGCGAGAAGTAGTCGGCGACCAGGTCGCCGATGGCCGACAGGCGCGCCGAGGCGAGGTCCGCCTCGCTGGCCTGGGCGCCGGCCTGGGCGCTGCTCACCGTCGCGCGCAGCTTGCCCCACAGGTCGGGCGACCAATCGGCCTCCAGCGTGGCCGCGTAGCTGCCGGCCGGCGCGGTGCCCCCGTGGCGGCGCACCGCCCCGCTGCGGCTGCCGCTGCCGCCGAGGGCGACGCTGGGGAACAGTGCGGCGCGGTCCTCGCGCACCAGCGCCCGGGCCTGCGTGTAGGCGGCCACGGCGGCGGCGATGTTCTGGTTGGAGACCTGCACGCGCGCGGCCAGCGCGTCCAGCTGTGGATCGCCGAAGCGCTTCCACCACTCGCCGCGGTCCAGCGCATCGCCGGGCTGCGCGGGCACCCAGCCTTCGGCGGCCGGCGCCTCCTTGAAGGCAGCGGGCGCATCGAGGGCCGGGCGCTCGTAGCGCGGGCCGACGGCGCAGCCGGCCAGCAGAAGGGCCAGCACCGGCACCGCCGGCAGCAGGGGGCGACGGGGTTTCAGTCTTGGGAGGGAAAGCGTCATGGCTCTCGGGTGGAACGCGCCGGCATCCACTCGTCGGGCGCCCGGCGGCGCAGCGTGTCCAGCAGCACGTAGACCACCGGCACGGTCAGCAGCGTGAGCAGCTGGCTGGCGATCAGGCCGCCGATGATGGCCACGCCCAATGGCTGGCGCAGCTGCGCACCCTGGCCGAAGCCGATGGCCAGCGGCAGCGCGCCCAGCGCCGCGGCCAACGTGGTCATGAGGATCGGGCGGAAGCGCTGCAGACTGGCTTCACGCACCGCCTGCGCGGCCGTGAGCCCGCGCGCGCGCTGCGCCTCCAGCGCGAAGTCGATGATCATGATGGCGTTCTTCTTGACGATGCCGATCAGCAGGAACAGGCCGATCAGGGCGATGATGGACAGCTCCATGCGCAGCAGCAGCAGCGCCAGCACCGCGCCCACGCCGGCCGAGGGCAGCGTGCTGAGCACGGTGACGGGGTGGATCAGGCTCTCGTACAGGATGCCCAGCACGATGTAGATCACCACGATGGCGGCGACGATCAGCACCGCCTGCTGCGCGTTCTGCTGCTGCGCCGCCCGCGCGGTGCCGGCGAAGCTGCCCCGCACGTTGACCGGCATGCCGATGTCGTTCTCGGCCTGCTTCACGAGCCGCTGCGCGTCGGCCAGCGCCACCCCGTCGGCCAGGCTGAACGAGACGGTGCTCGACAGTTCCCCGTCGTCGTGGCTGATGGCGCTGGGCACGGCGCGCTCCCTGAACCGCGAGAAGGCCGACATCGGCACCATGAGGGTGGTGCTGGTGGCCAGCGCCTGGCCGGCCGAGGAATTGCGCGCGCCGGGGTTGGCCGAGGTGGCGGTCGAGGTGCCGGTGCTGCTGTCGGTGTCGGCCTGCAGGGTGCTGGCGGTGGTCTGGCCGGTGCTGCTGTCGGTGGTGGTGGTCGTCGTCGAGGGCACGTACAGGTCGGCCAGCACGATGGGCGAACGCTGGAAGCGCGGCGCCCACTCCATGATCACCGAGTACTGGTTCAGCTCGTTGTAGATGGTGGCGACGGAGCGCTGGCCGAAGGCGTTGTACATCGCCGCGTCGAGCGCGCTGGCGCTCACGCCCAGGCGCGCGGCGGCGTCGCGGTCCACCTCCACGTAGGTCTCGACGCCGTTGTCGGAGGACTCGCCGTCCACGTCGGTCAGCTGCGGGATCTCGGCCATGCGGTCCGAGAGCTTCTTCGACCAGGCGCGCAGGTCCGCCAGCGAGTCGCTCTTGAGCGTGTACTGGTAGGCGGAATTGCTCTGCCGCCCGCCCATGCGCAGGTCCTGCACCGGCCCGAGGAACACGCGCAGGCCTGTGAGCCGGTTGAGCTGCGGGCGCAGGCGATCGACCACGGCCTGCGTCTTCTCCCGGCGCGCGCTGCCGTAGGGCTTGAGGTTGACGAACATGAAGCCGCCGCCGGCGCGCGAGCCGCCGCCGAAGGCCACCACCGTGTCCACCGCCGGGTCGGCGTGGATGATGTCCACCGCCTGTCTGAGCCTGGTGGTCAGCGCCTCGGAGGAAATGCTCTGGTCGGCGCGGATGCCGCCGTTGAGCTGGCCGTTGTCCTGCGGCGGGAAATAGCCCTTGGGGATGTGCGCGAAGAGGTAGGCGTTCAGCCCCACCACCACGGCCAGCGAGAGCATCACCAGCGTCTTGCTGGCCAGCGCCCAGTCCAGGCTGTGGGCGTAAGTGTTCAGGCTCCACTGCCACAGCCGCTCCGTGGCGCGCAGGAAAGGGCCGCTGATGCGTCCCGGCCGGCGGCGGCCGTCGTACGCCTCGGCGCGCAGCAGCGCGGCGCACATCATGGGCGTGGTGGTCAGCGAGAGGACCAGCGAGATCAGCACCGACGCCGACAGCGTGACCGCGAACTCCTTGAACAACCGTCCCACCTGCCCGCCCATGAACAGCAGCGGGATGAACACCGCCACCAGCGACAGGCTGATCGACAGCACGGTGAAGCCGACCTCGCGCGCGCCCTGCAGCGCCGCCTGCAGGCGGCCCATGCCGGCCTCGATGTGGCGCTGGGTGTTCTCCAGCACCACGATGGCGTCGTCCACCACGAAGCCGGTGGCCACGGTGAGCGCCATCAGCGACAGGTTGTTGAGCGAGAAGCCCAGCAGGTGCATCACACCGAAGGTGCCCAGCAGCGAGACCACCGTGGCCACCGCCGGGATGATGGTGGCGCGCGCCCGGCGCAGGAACACGCCGACCACGAACACCACCAGCGCCACCGAGATCATCAGCGTCACCTCCACCTCGCGCAGCGAGGCGCGGATGGAGTTGGTGCGGTCGGAGGCGACCTGCACGTCGATGTCCTGCGGCAGCTGGGCGCGCAGCCCGGGCAGCAGCCGGCGCACGCCGTCCACCGTCTCGATGATGTTGGCGCCCGGCTCCTGCGTCACCAGCACGATCACCGCCGGCCGGCCGTTGAACAGGCCCACGGTGCGCGTGTTCTCCACGCCGTCGGCCACGCTGGCCACGTCGGAGAGCCTGACCGGCGCGCCGTTGCGCCAGGCGATCACCAGGTCGCGGTAGTCGGCGGCGCGCAGGCCCGGCGCCGGGGTGTAGACCTGCAGGCGCCGGCCCGCGCCCTCGATGCTGCCCTTGGGCCGGTTGGCGTTGTTGGCCTGGATGGCGGCGCGCACGTCCTCGGTGCTGATGCCCATGCGGTTGAGCGCATAGGGCTCCAGCTCCACCCGCACCGCCGGCAGCGAGCCGCCGCCGATCTCCACCTCGCCCACGCCCTCGACTTGCGACAGGCGCTGGCTCACGATGTTCGACACCGCGTCGTAGATCTGGCCGGGCGTGCGCGTCTTCGATGTGAGCGCCAGGATGACCACCGGCGCGGCCGTCGGGTTGGCCTTGCGGTAGGTCGGGTTGCTGCGCAGCGTGCTGGGCAGGTCGGCGCGGGCGGCGTTGATGGCGGCCTGCACCTCGCGCGCGGCGGCGTCGATGTCGCGGTTCAGGTCGAACTGCAGGGTGACGCGCGTGGTGCCGGTCGAGCTGTTCGACGTCATCTCGTTGACGCCGGGGATGATGCCCAGCCGCCGCTCCAGCGGCGTGGCCACGCTGGAGGCCATGGTCGAGGGGCTGGCGCCCGCCAGCGTGGCCGACACCGAGATGACCGGATAGTCCACCTGCGGCAGCGGCGACACCGGCAGCACGAGGAAGGCCATGACGCCGGCCAGCGCCACGCCGATCGTCAGCAGCACGGTGGCGACCGGCCGCTCGATGAAGATGCGCGAGAGGTTCACGCGCCGGCCTCCCCGGCCCCTTCGGCCTGCGCGCGCCGGCGCGCCAGCCGCCGGCCCAGGCGGTCGAAGGCCAGGTAGATCACCGGCGTGGTGAACAGCGTGAGCACCTGCGACACCACCAGGCCGCCGAAGATCGCCAGGCCCAGCGGCCGGCGCAGCTCGGCCCCCTCGCCCCAGCCGAACATCAGCGGCACGGCGGCGAACAGCGCGGCCAGCGTGGTCATCAGGATCGGCCGGAAGCGCAGCAGCGCGGCCTGGCGGATCGCCTCGACGGGGGACTTGCCCTGGCGGCGCTCGGCGTCGATGGCGAAGTCGATCATCATGATCGCGTTCTTCTTGACGATGCCGATCAGCAGGATGATGCCGATGATGCCGATCACGCCCAGGTCGTTGCCGGTCAGCATCAGCGCCAGCAGCGCGCCGACGCCGGCCGAGGGCAGCGTCGAGAGGATGGTCAGCGGGTGCACGTAGCTCTCGTACAGCACGCCCAGCACGATGTAGACGCACACCACCGCGGCCAGGATCAGCCACAGCTGGCTGGCCAGCGAGGTCTCGTAGGTGCCGGCCGCGCCGAGGAACTTCATCGAGATGCCGGAGGGCAGGCCGATGTCCTTCGCCGCGGCGCGGATGGCGCCGACCGACTGGCCCAGCGCCACGCCGGGCGCCGTGTCGAAGCCCACCGTGGCGGCGGGGTACTGCGCCACGCGCGTGACCTGCAGCGGCGCCAGCTGCTCGCGCACGGTGGCGAAGGAGGACAGCGGCGTGACCGTGCTGTTGCCCGTCTTCATCTGCAGCGTGCCCAGGCCCTGGATGGATTCGAGCCCGTCGCGCTGCGCCTCCAGGATCACGCGGTACTGGTCGGTCTCGGTGAAGATGGTGGAGACGATGCGCTGGCCGAAGGCGCTGTAGAGCGCGTCGTCGATCGAGCTGGCCGTCACCGACAGGCGCGAGGCGGTGGCGCGGTCGATGTCCACGTAGGCGGCCAGGCCCTGCGCGCCGGCGTCGGTGGTGGGGTTGCGCACGCTGGCCGACAGGTCGGCGGTGCGCAGCTTCTCGACCAGCCTGCGCGCCCAGCCGTTCACCGCCTGCGTGTCCACGCCCTCCAGCGAGAGGCGGTATTCGGTGGGGCCTGTCTCGGCGTCGATGGTCAGGTCCTGCGTCGGCTGCAGGTAGAGCGTGACGCCGGCCGCCTCGGCGCGCACGCGCTCGCGCAGGCGCTGCATGGTGGCCTGCGGGTCGCCGCGGCCGGCGCGCAGGTTGATCAGCAGGCTGCCGGTGTGGAGCATGGTGTTGTTGGCCGCGTCCACCCCCACCACGGAGCTGATGCTCTGCACGTCGGGGTCGGCCAGGATGGCCTGCGCCGCCGCCTTCTGCAGCCCGGCCATGCGCGTGTACGAGACGTCCTGCGCCGCCTCGATGCGGGCCTTGAGCTGGCCCGTGTCCTGCGTCGGGAACAGGCCCTTGGGGATGGCCGCGTACAGCAGCACCGTCAGCGCCAGCGTGGCCAGCGCCGCCAGCAGCGTCAGCGGCTGGTGGCGCAGCACCCACCGCAGGCCGACGTCGTACTTCGCGATCACGCGGTCGAAGAAGGCCTGCACCCTGCGCCCGAACCGGCCGCCCTGCTCCGCCTCGGGCTTGAGCCATCGGGCCGACATCATGGGCACCAGCGTGAGCGAGACGATGGCCGAGATCAGGATGGTGATGGCCAGCGTGACCGCGAACTCGCGGAACAGGCGCCCCACCACGTCCCGCATGAACAGCAGCGGGATCAGCACCGCGATCAGCGACACGGTGAGCGAGATGATGGTGAAGCCGATCTGCGTGGCGCCCTTGAGCGCGGCGGCGAAGGGCTGCTCGCCCTCCTCCAGGTAGCGGGCGATGTTCTCGATCATCACGATCGCGTCGTCCACCACGAAGCCGGTGGCGATCGTCAGCGCCATCAGGCTCAGGTTGTTGAGCGAGTAGCCCAGCAGGTACATCAGGGCGCAGGTGCCGATGAGCGAGATCGGCACCGCGATGCTGGCGATGACGGTGGCGCGCAGGCTGTGCAGGAAGAAGAAGATCACCAGCACCACCAGCACCACCGCCAGCACCAGCTCGACCTGGACGTGGTGCACCGAGGCGCGGATGCCGGTGGTGCGGTCCGACAGGACCTGCATGCGCACCGCGCCGGGCAGCGAGGCCTCCAGCTCGGGCAGCTGCTGCTTGAGGGCGTCGACCGTGGCGATCACGTTGGCGCCCGGCTGGCGCTGCACGTTCAGGATGACGGCCGCCCGCAGCGTGCCGTCGGCGCCTTTGATCGTCCCGGCCTGCGCGTCGGCGTCGGCCTTGAGCGCGGCCCAGGCGCCGAGCTGGTTGTTCTCGGCGCTGTCGGCCACCCGCGCCACGTCGCGCATGCGCACCGGGGCGCCGTTCTTCCAGGCGACGATGAGGTTCTCGTAGTCCGCCGCCGCGAGCAGCTGGTCGTTGGCGTTGATGGTGTAGGAGCGCTTCGGCCCGTCGAAGCTGCCCTTGGCACCGTTGGCGTTGGCCGCGCTGATCGCGCTGCGCAGCGTGTCGATGCCGATGCCCACCGAAGCCAGCGCGCGGGTGTCGGCCTGGATGCGCACCGCCGGCCGCTGCCCGCCCGAGAGCGTGACCAGCCCGACGCCGCCGACCTGGCTCATCTTCTGCGCCAGGCGCGTGTTGACCAGGTTCTGCACCTCCGTCAGCGGCATGGTGTCGCTGCTCACGGCCAGGGTGAGGATGGGCGAATCGGCCGGATTGACCTTGGCGTAGACCGGCGGCGCCGGCAGGTCGGCCGGCAGGTACGAGCCGCCGGCATTGATGGCGGCCTGCACCTGCTGCTCGGCCACGTCCAGCGTCTGGTCCAGGTCGAACTGCAGGGTGACGATCGACACGCCGGCGGCGCTGACCGAGCTCATCCGGTTCAGCCCCGCCATCTGGCCGAACTGGCGCTCCAGCGGCGCGGTGACGGTGCGGCTCATCACCTCCGGGCTGCCGCCGGGGTACAGCGTCTGCACCTGGATGGTCGGGTAGTCCACCTGCGGCAGCGCCGCCAGCGGCAGGAAGCGCAGGCCGACCAGGCCGGCCAGCACGACAGCCACCATCAGCAGGCCGGTGGCGACCGGCCGCTCGATGAAGGGGCGGGACGGACTCACGGCCGCGCCCCCGCTCAGGCGCCGGGGCGGCCGCCCGGCCTGCCGCCGCCTTCGCGCTGGTGCTGCTGCATGCGCCGGCGCTGCTCGGCGGTGGGCGGAGCGGCCGGGCGCTCGCCCTGCAGCTGCACGGCCGAGCCCTCGCTGAGCCGGTCGCCGCCTTCGGTCACGACCCGCTCGCCGGCCTTCAGGCCCTCGGTGATCTCGACCACGTCCACCGTCGACTCGCCGCGCTTGACGGGGCGCATGGCGACGGTGTGGTCGAGGGCGATCACGTAGACGTAGGGCCCGTCGGGGCCGTTGCGCACCGCCGTCACCGGCACCACCAGCGCGTTCACCGTGCGCAGCGTCAGCCGCACGTTGACGAACTGGCTGGGAAAGAGCAGGCCCGCCGCGTTGTCGAAGCGCGCCTTGGCCTTGACGGTGCCGGTGGTGGTGTCCACCACGTTGTCGAGGGTGGAGAACACGCCGCTGTCCAGCACGCCGCTGCGGGTGCGGTCCAGCGCCACCACCGGCAGCCGGGCGCCAGCGGCCGCCTGCGCCTGGATGTCGGGGATGCGGTCCTGCGGCACCGCGAACTGCACGTCGATCGGGTGGATCTGGGTGATGACCGCGATGCCGGTGGTGCTGCCGGCCGTCACGGTGTTGCCCGGGTCCACCGTGCGCAGGCCGATGCGGCCCGCCACCGGCGCGGTGATGCGGGTGAAATCCAGGTTGACCTTCGCCGCGCCCTCCGAGGCGCGGTCGGCGGTCACCGTGCCTTCCAGCTGCTTGACCAGCGCGGCCTGGGTGTCCACGTCCTGGCGGGCGATGGAGTCCTGCCCGAGCAGCGTGCGGTAGCGCGCCAGCATGACGCGGGCCGCCTCCAGCTGCGCCTCGTCGCGCAGGCGCGCGCCCCTAGCCTGCTCCAGCGCCTGCTCGTAGGGGCGCGGGTCGATGCGCGCCAGCAGCTGGCCCTTCTTCACCATCTGGCCCTCGGTGAACAGCACCTCGGTCAGCACACCGCCCACCTGGGCCTTGAGCGTGACGGTGGCCAGCGGCGTCACCGTGCCCAGCGCATCGATGGCGATGGGAATCCCGGCCTGCGCCGCCGTCGCGTGGCCGACCGTCACCGGGCCGAGGCCGCCCCCGGGACCGCCGGCGAAGCCGTCGCGCCCCTCGGCCGCCGGCCGCTTGACCAGGTGGTAGCTTGCGCCGGCCAGCGCCCCCAGCACCAGCAC
>JASGDG010000017.1:0-10501 GCA_047607325.1 Xenophilus sp.
GGCGGCGTGGCGCGCCTGTCGCTCGGGCCCGCGGCCGGGCGGCCCTCCGCGCACACCGGGGACCAGGTGCCGCTGCTGGTGGTGGGCGATGCCATCGCGTGGACGGCCCTGGTCGGCATCCCGCTGTCCGCAGCGCCGGGCGAGGCGCGGATCACCGTGGCCGCGCCCGGCGGCGGCACGCGCACCCTGCGCTACGCCATCGCGCCCAAGCGCTACCGCGAGCAGCGCCTGACGGTCGCGCCGCGCACGGTGGAGCTCTCGCCCGGGGACCAGACGCGCTATGAGCGCGAACGCGACCACCAGGCGCAGGTGATGGCCGTCTGGAGCGAACCGCCGGCCGAGGTGCCGCGCCTGCAGGTGCCGGTGCCGGGGCGGCGCTCCAGCTCCTTCGGCCTGCGGCGCGTGTTCAACGGCCAGCCGCGCAATCCGCACAGCGGCATGGACATCGCCGCCGCCGCCGGCACCCCGGTGCGCGCGCCGCTGGCCGGGCGGGTCATCGACACCGGCGACTACTTCTTCAACGGCGGCACCGTCTGGCTGGACCATGGCGGCGGCCTGCTGACCCTGTACTGCCACCTCAGCCGCATCGACTGCCAGGTGGGCGACGCCGTGCGCGCCGGCGCGCCCTTCTGCGCCGTCGGCGCGACCGGCCGCGCGACCGGCCCGCACCTGCATTGGGGCGTGATGCTCAACCGCACGATGGTGGACCCGGCGCTGTTCATCTGAGCGCGCCCGTTCCCGCGGACAGTTGCAGCAAGACACCTGCAGCGCGCCGAACCCGGCCGGGGCCGCCCACGGGACGGAACCCCTGGCACAAATCCGGCCCACCTTCGGCGGCGCCTGAACAAGCCCCCGCTTCGCACGCAGTTTTTCACGCCGCCGGGCACCGGCTGCGCTTACGCTGCGACGCAGCATCGCACGCGGGCGGCGGTGCGCCACAGGAGATCTGCATGAAGCGCATTGCGACCATTTACGGCCAAGTCACCTTCACGCCTGGCGACGGCGTGCCGATCGTGATCCCCGAGGGCCCGATCGAAATCGAGGAAACCGAGGACAGCGTGATCCTCGGCTGGGAGCAGGCCAAGGGCGTCGTGGGCTCCACCGCCATGCCACGCATCCAGTACGACCAGTACGTCGAGGCCGGGCGGATCCGCCCGGCGGAATGAGGCGGCGTCAGGCCTCAGCCGCGATGACCGTGTCCGACGGCCGGTAGTGCCCCTGGTCGAGGAGGTCGATGCCGCACTGCAGCGACTCGACCCAGTCGAAGAAGTCCTCGATCGCCTGCCGGCCCTCGATGGGCGCGCCGTGCTGCGGCACCAGCATGGCGATGTCCAGCTGCCGCGCCATGCGCGCCCACAGCCGCAGGATCTTGTTCGACACCATGTAGCGGCGCTGGAAGCCCTCCATGCGCCGGATGTGCGGCGCCAGTTCGCGCACCGGCTGGCGCGCCTCGATGCCACTGACGAACGACACGCCCAGGTCGCCGGTGAAGAGGATGCGGCTGACCGGGTCGTAGAAGTGGAAGTTGCCCTCGGAGTGCAGGAAGTGCGCCGGCAGCAGGTGCAGCGTGCCGTCGCCCAGCGGCAGGACGCCGCCGGCGTCGGGCACGCCGACCACCCGCCGCAGCGTCTTGCC
Organism: Xenophilus sp.; assembly: GCA_047607325.1. GTDB lineage: Bacteria > Pseudomonadota > Gammaproteobacteria > Burkholderiales > Burkholderiaceae_C > Xenophilus. The sequence continues at coordinate 1,636 of JASGDG010000017.1, forward strand.
GCTCTTGGCGAAGTGCGGCACGAAGCGCTCCCACACGCGCGAGATCACCAGCCGGGCCTGCGTGGAGGTGAGCCAGCGGTCGAGCGAGGCGATGATGTCCGGGTCCGCGTGCGACGCCAGCAGCCAGGTCAGCCGGCTCGGCGTGAAGTGCCGCGACATGCCAAGGAACAGTTCGTTGAACGCCATGTTCCCGCCCGGATCGATGAGCGCCCCCTGCCCGTGGTCCACCACCAGGAACTGGTTGGCCTGCACCACGCCGCCGTCCTCCTCCACCAGGTCGGAAAACATGATGCAGGCATGGTCTGGATCGCGGTAGAGCTCGACCGGCACGGGGCCTCCGGGAAGGAAATGGCGGGAAGCCGCGACTCTATGCAACGTCTTGATACGAGCGCTTGACCCACGTCAAGCGCCGCGCGCACGCCGCTCACGAGGGGACGCCGTGCGCCTCGGCCAGGCACTGCGCGAACAGCGCCGTCGCCCGCCCCGGCTGCGGCGAGCGGCGCCAGATGGCGGCGAAGCGGCAGCGGTAGAAGAAGCGCTTCGGCGCCACCGCCACCAGTTGCCCGGCCTGCACGAAGGGGGCGGCGTAGTGGTCGGGCAGGAAGCCCAGGTAGCGCCCCGAGAGGATGAGCAGCGCGATCGCCTCCTGGTCGTCGGCCGTGGCGCGGCGCGCCAGGCGCTCGCGGTGGCTGAACTCCATGTTGGGCGAGTGGTAGCCCAGCCCCGCGAAGTCGTGGCGGCGCAGGTCGGCCCAGGCCAGCTTGCGGTGGTCCGCGCCGAAGAGCGGGTGCGCGCGGCCGGCGTACAGCCGCATCGTCTCGCCGAACAGGTCCGCGTAGGCGAGGCTTTGCGAGCTGCGGTGCGTGGGGATCACGCCGACGTGGAAGCGCCCGTCGATGATGCCGCGCTCGATGGCGTTGATCGAGGCCACGTGCACGTTCAGCGCCACGCCCGGCGCCTGCGCGCCGAAGCGCGCGATGGCCGCGCCGATGTGCGCCTGCGGGTTGCTGGCCGTCTTGTCGAACAGCGCCAGCTCCAGCTCGCCGCCCATGCGGCCGTGGATCTCGTCGATGCCGCTGCGGAAGGCGTCCACCGAGGCCAGCAGGCGCAGCGTCTCCTCGTACACGCGCTGGCCCTCGGCGGTGAGCGCGAAGCCGGCCCGGCCGCGCCGGCACAGCGTGAGGCCCAGGCGCGTCTCCAGGTCCTTGACGTGGCGGCTGACGGTGGAGGTGCCGATGTTCAGCTCCAGCTCGGCCGCCGTCATGCCGCCGCATTCGGCCACCGCCTTGAACACGCGCAGCAGGCGCAGGTCCATGTCGCTGAGCTGGCCGAGCACGGCGCGGCGGGCGGTGGTTGGGACCTCCGCGGCCCGGGGATTTACTTGCATGGATCGGCAAGTGAACAGTGAAAGACGACCATTCTCGCGAGCATTGCGCCGGCCAACAATGGCGGGATGAACACCTCCGCCCTCGCCTCCGCCCCGCCCGCCGCCGTCCGCACCGACGCCACCTGGCTCGAAGCCCACTGGATGCCCTTCACCGGCAACCGCCAATTCAAGGCCGACCCGCGCATCGTCGTGGAGGGCAAGGGCGCCTGGTTCATCGACGCCGATGGCCGCAGGATCTTCGACGGCCTCTCGGGCCTGTGGTGCACCGGCCTGGGCCACTGCCGCAGCGAGATCAGCGAGGCCGTGGCGCGCCAGGTCGCCAGGCTGGACTACTCGCCGGCCTTCCAGTTCGGCCACCCGCTGGCCTTCGAGCTGGCCAACAAGCTCAAGGACCTGATGCCGGCGGGCCTGGACCACGTCTTCTTCACCGATTCCGGCTCCGAGTCGGCCGACACCTCGCTGAAGCTCGCCCGCGCCTACTGGCGCGCCAAGGGCCAGGGCACCAAGACGCGCCTGATCGGCCGCGAGAAGGGCTACCACGGCGTCAACTTCGGCGGCATCTCGGTGGGCGGCATCGGCGGCAACCGCAAGACCTTCGGCCAGGGCGTGGAGGCCGACCACCTGCCGCACACGCAGCCGGCGCTGGGCTCCTTCGTCAAGGGCATGCCGGCCGAGGGCGGCGAGGCGCTGGCCAACCGGCTGCTGGACCTGATCGCGCTGCACGACGCGAGCAACATCGCGGCGGTGATCGTCGAGCCCTTCTCCGGCTCGGCCGGCGTGGTGATCCCGCCGGTGGGCTACCTCAAGCGCCTGCGCGAGATCTGCACGCAGAACAACATCCTGCTGATCTTCGACGAGGTCATCACCGGCTTCGGCCGCTGCGGCGCGATGACCGGCGCCGAGGCCTTCGGCGTGGTGCCCGACCTGCTCAACTTCGCCAAGCAGGTGACCAACGGCGCGCAGCCGCTGGGCGGCGTGGTCGCCACGAAGGAGATCTACGACACCTTCATGGCCGCCGGCGGGCCGGAGTACCTGGTCGAGTTCCCGCACGGCTACACCTACTCCGCGCACCCGGTGGCCTGCGCCGCCGGCGTCGCCGCGCTGGACCTGCTGGTGGCCGAGGACGGCCCCGGCCGCGTCAGGGCGCTGGCCCCGCACTTCGAGGCGGCGGTGCACAGCCTGAAGGGCGCGAGGCACGTGCTGGACATCCGCAACTACGGCCTGGCCGCCGGCATCACCATCGACCCGCTGCCGGGCGAGCCCGCCAAGCGCCCCTTCGAGATCGCCATGGCCTGCTGGAAGAAGGGCTTCTACGTGCGCTACGGCGCCGACACCCTCCAACTCGCCCCGCCCTTCATCAGCGAGAAGGCCGAGATCGACCGTCTCGTCAACGCGCTGGGCGAGGCGCTGGCCGAGGTGGGCTGAGGCCCCCGCCGGGGCGGCGGCTCAGGGCAGCGCCGCCGTGACGACGACCTCGATCCCGTAGCCCGCGTCGGCCAGCGCGGCCTGCACGGTGGCGCGCGGCGGCGTGTGGCCGGCGGGGACCCAGGCGTCCCATACCGCGTTCATCGCCGCGATCTCGCCGATGTCGGCCAGGAAGATCTGCGCCATCAGGATGCGCGACTTGTCGGTGCCGGCCTCGGCCAGCAGCCTGTCGACCATCGCCAGCACCTGCGCCGTCTGGCCGCGGATGTCCTGCGTGGTGTCGTCGGGCACCTGGCCGGCCAAATAGACGGTACCGTGGTGCACGGCCATCTCCGACAGGCGGGGGCCGACGTGGAAGCGGGTGAGCTGGGACATGGTGGAGGGCTCTCTCTCAGGATGTCTTGTCGTCGGCCGCCGGCGCCCTGCCCTGGCCGCCGAGCCTGGACTCGGTGCCGGCCAGCAGCCGGCGGATGTTCTCGCGGTGGCGCCAGACCAGCAGCAGGCTCATGACGACGAGGGCCGCCAGCACCGTGCGGTGCAGCGGCCAGGCGATCTGCGCGCCCAGCAGGTACCAGGCCGGCGCGAACAGGGCCGCGACCAGCGAGGCGAGCGAGGAATAGCGGAAGAAGAGGGCGATGATCAGCCAGGCCGCGCCCGCGCCCAGGCCCAGCCGCCAGTCGATGCCGAGCAGCACGCCCGCCGCCGTGGCCACGCCCTTGCCGCCCAGGAAGCGGAAGAACACCGGGTACAGGTGGCCCAGGAAGGCCGCCAGACCGGCCAGCGCCGCCGTGCCGTCGCCCAGCCCCCAGGCGCCGCCCCACTGGTGGACGGCCCACACCGGCAGCCAGCCCTTGAGCGCGTCCAGCACCAGCGTGGCCAGCGCCGCGCCCTTTCGGCCGGAGCGCAGCACATTGGTGGCGCCCGGGTTGCCGCTGCCGTAGCTGCGCGGGTCGGACATGCCCAGCACGCGGCTGACGATGACGGCGAAGGACAGGGAGCCGATCAGGTAGGCGGCAGCGACGGCGGCGACGGCGGCGACGGCGGGCAGATTCAACAGGATGTCTCCGGGACGGGTGCGGCATTGTGCCAGCGCCCCGCGGCCCGGACCGTCATGCGTCCGCCAGCGCGCAGCACACCGGCGTCGCGCCCAGCAGCCGCACGCACACCTGCGGATCGATGCCCACCAGGTAGCCGCGCCGGCCGCCGTTGATGGCGATGCGCGGCAGGTCGAGGAGGGTGGACTCGACGTACACCGGCATCGCCCGCCGCGTGCCGAAGGGCGAGGTGCCGCCCACCTGGTAGCCGGAATGGCGCTGCGCCACCTCGGGCCTGCAGGGCTCGACCGACTTGGCGCCGATCTGCCGCGCCAGGTTCTTGGTCGAGACGGTGCGGTTGCCGTGCATCAGCACGATGAGCGGCCTGGCGTCCTGGTCCTGCATCACCAGCGTCTTCACCACGGCGGACGGGTCCAGGCCCAGCGCCTGCGCGCTGTGCCGGGCGCCGCCGTGGTCCAGGTACTCGTAGGGGTGCTCGGTGAACTCGACCTTCGCCGCCCGCAGCGCGGCGGTGGCGGGGGTTTCGCTGACGTGGCTCTTCCTGTTCATCGATGCGGCATGGCGGGCGGGACGACCTGCATCATCGCACCCCGTCCCGCGTCCGGGCGTCTCAATACCGCACCGGCGCCGAGCCCAGCCCCACGATGCGCCCCCACAGCCGCGAGACGTGCCTGGGCGATGGCGCGAACACCCACAGCAGCAGCATCCCCAGCGCGCCCAGCAGCGCAAGCCGGCGCTGGCATGCGGCCCGCGCCGGCCCCAGGTGCTTGGCGAAGAACAGGATCTTCGAGCGCGCATGGTGGTAGCCGCGGCCATATTCGACCCGCCAGGGATGGCGTCCGCGCACCGAGCCGCGGTTGACATGCTTCACGCGCACGGCGGGCTCCACCAGCACGGGATTGCCCGCCTCCATCAGGCGCAGGCACAGGTCCTCATCCTCGTAGTAGAGGAAGAACCGGGGATCGAACCACTCACGCGTGGGCAGGGCCGACAGGCGCAGCAGCATGACGGCGCCGCAGGCATTGCCCACGGAGGTGACGCCCGCCGCCGCCGGGCTTTTGGCTCCCCGCCCCCCGCGGTGGCGGACCCAGCCGTAATTGACCTGCGGCGTGCCGTCGCGCCCCAGCAGCTGCGGCACCATGACGGCCGCCCGCGGCCATTGCGCCATCGACGCCAGCAGCGCCCGCGCGGCCTCGGCCGTGACCTCGCAATCGGGGTTGACCAGCAGGGCGTAGGGCGTCGTCACCCACGCCAGCGCGGCGTTGTTGGCGCGGCCAAAGCCCAGGTTCTCGCCCAGTTCCACGATCCGGGCGCGGGGCATGGCCTCGCGCATGCAGGCGGGCGTGCCGTCTTCGCTGCCGTTGTCCACCACGATCACGTGGGGCCAGTCGCGCATCAGGGCACCCAGCGTCCCGGCGCAGTGCGCGCTGTTGTAGCTCACGATGATGGCCGTGACCTCATCCAGCGCCGGCGTGCGCCCGCCGGGCGGCAGTTCGGCGCTCCCCGTGCCGTGGCTCTGCCGCGCGTCCGCGCGAAAGCACGGGGAGCGCCCCCATTCGGGGCCGATCAGGCCGCGGGGTCGCGCAGTTCCCATCGGATGCGGTCGATCTCGGCCAGCAGATCGGGCGGGAGCACCGTGCCCCAGGCGTCCAGGTTCTCGTCGAGCTGCGCCAGCGAGGTCACGCCGATGATGGTGCTGGCGACCTGCCACTTGGTGTAGCAGAAGGCCAGGGCCATCTGCGCCGGCGTCAGGCCATGGTCGCGCGCGAGCTGGTTGTAGCGGCGCGCGGCGGCCAGCGCGTCCGGACGGCCCCAGCGCTGCCTGCGCACCGACTCGAAGCGGGCGATGCGCGCGTCCCGGGGCGCGTCCGGCCCCTCGACCCCGCCGGCGTCGTACTTGCCCGTCAGCAGGCCGAAGCCCAGCGGCGAGTAGGCCAGCAGCGAGACGCCGAGCCGGTGCATGGTTTCGTCCAGGCCGTTCTCCAGCGCGCGGCTGATCAGGCAGTAGACGTTCTGCACCGTGGCCACGCGCGGCAGGCCGTGCGCTTCGGCCAGGCGCACGAACTCGTGCACGCCATAGGGCGTCTCGTTCGACAGGCCGATGCAGCGCACCTTGCCGGCCTTCACCAGCCCGGCGAGGGCCTCCAGCTGCGCGTGGATGGAGGTCTGCGACTTCTCCTGGGCGGGGTCGTAGTAGATGCCGCCGAAGGCCGGCACGTGGCGCTCCGGCCAGTGGATCTGGTAGAGGTCGATCACCTCGGTCTGCAGGCGGCGCAGGCTGCCCTCGCAGGAGGCGACGATGTCGGCCGGCGTCATGCCCAGGCCCTCGCGCACCCACGGCATGCCGCGCGAGGGGCCCGCCACCTTGGTCGCCAGCGTGAGCCTGCCGCGCGCGCCCGGGTGAGCCTTGAACCAGCGGCCGATGATGGCCTCGGTGGCGCCGTAGGTTTCCCTGCGCGCCGGCACGGCGTACATCTCGGCGGTATCGATGAAGTCGACGCCGCGCTCCAGCGCGCGGCTGAGGATGGCGTGGGCGGTGGGCTCGTCCACCTGCTCGCCGAAGGTCATGGTGCCCAGGCAGATGGGCGTGACGCGCAGCTCGCTGCGGCCGAGGGTGACTGAGGGCAGTCGCATCGATCAATGCTAGCGCGCAATTTTGGACAAAAAATGAAGGAAGGAGAGTCCCTGTCCTGCATACGACCGGCCGGTGCCCCGCCGCTGCCTAACATCGCGCGCCATGTACCCGCTCCGCCGCCCTGCCCGCTCCGAGTCCATCCCCGTGCGCAACCTGCGCTACCACGTCCTGACCTGGGGCGAACCCGGCGCCGCACGGCCGCCGCTGGTGCTGCTGCACGGCTGGATGGACGTGGGCGCCTCGTGGCAGTTCGTGGTCGATGCGATGCGGCAGGACCGCTTCATTGTCGCCCCCGACTGGCGCGGCTTCGGCCTGACCGACGGCGGCGGCGTGGACAACTACTGGATGCCCGACTACCTGGCCGACCTGGACTGGCTGCTGGACCACTACGCCGGCGAGCAACCGGTGGACCTGGTGGGCCACAGCATGGGCGGCAACGTGGTCATGCATTACGGCGGCGTGCGGCCACGGCGGGTGCGCCGCATCGTCAACCTGGAGGGTTTCGGCATGCCGGCCTTCCGCGCCGACGAGGCCCCGGCCCGCTACGCGCGCTGGATCGACGAGAACAAGCGCCTGCACGCCGGCGGCATGGCGCTGGCCCACTATCCGGCCGCCGACGGCGTGGCGCGGCGGCTGATGAAGACCAACCCACGCCTCACGCAGGACAAGGCCGGCTGGCTGGCCCGCCAGTGGGCGCGCCCCTCGCGCCAGGCGGACGGCAGCGAGCGCTGGGACATCCTGGGCGACCCCGCGCACAAGGTGACGCACGCCAGCATCTTCCGCGTGGACGAGGCGCTGGCGCTGTACGCCGCGATCGAGGCCCCGGTGCTGGCGGTGGTGGCCGGCGACGACAGCCTCGCCGGCTGGTGGCAGCAGCGCTACACGCAGGAGGAGTTCCACGAGCGCCTGCGTTCGGTGCGCGACCTGCGGCTGGCCCGCGTGGAGGACGCCGGCCACATGCTGCACCACGACCAGCCGGAGCGGGTGGCGGCGCTGATCGAGGCCTTTCTCGCCGGTGGCTGACGCGCGAAGGGATCGCCGTCAGCCGACCTCGTCCGGCACGCCGGCCAGTTCGTCCAGCCACGCCTTCGATTCGGCATCGCTCGGCGCGCGCCAGTCGCCGCGCGGCGAGAGCGAACCGCCCGAGCCCACCTTGGGCGCATTGGGCACGCAGCTGCGCTTGAACTGGCTGGTCTGGAAGAAGCGCCACAGGAAGGTGCCCAGGTGCTTCTTGATCTCGGCCAGCGTGTACTGGTTGCGCGCGCCCTCCAGCGTCGGCGGCCAGCGGCCCTGCGCGCGGTCGTGCCAGGCGGCGTGCGCGAGAAAGGCCACCTTGCTCGGCGCGAAGCCGTAGCGCAGGACGTAGTAGAGATGGAAGTCCTGCAGCTCGTAGGGGCCGACCGTGTCCTCGGTGCGCTGGCCGGGCTGCTCCGCCCCGTCCCGCCCCGGCACCAGTTCGGGGCTGACCTCGGTGGCGACGATGGCGCGCAGCACGCGGCTGCCCTCCTCGCCCAGCAGCTTCTTGTCGGCCACCCAGTGCACCAGATGCTTGATCAGCGTCTTGGGCACGCTGGCGTTCACGTTGTAGTGCGACATGTGGTCGCCCACGCCGTAGGTGCACCAGCCCAGCGCCAGCTCGCTCAGGTCGCCGGTGCCGGCGACGATGGCGCCGTGCAGGTTGGCCAGGCGGAACAGGTGGCTGGTGCGCTCGCCGGCCTGCACGTTCTCGAAGGTGATGTCGTACACCGGTTCGCCCCGCGCGAAGGGGTGGCCCAGGTCGGCCAGCATCTGGCGGCAGCTCGGGCGGATGTCGATCTCCTGCGCGCTGCAGCCCACGGCCTTCATCAGCGCGTGGGCCTGCTGCAGGGTGCGGCCGGTGGTGGCGAAGCCGGGCATGGTGTAGGCCAGGATGTCGCTGCGCGGCCGGCCCAGCCGGTCCATCGCCTGGGCCAGCACCAGCAGCGCGTGGGTCGAGTCCAGGCCGCCCGAGACGCCGATCACCACCTTGCCGATGCGCGCCGCCTCCAGCCGCTGCACCAGCGACTGCACCTGGATGTTGAAGACCTCGTAGCAGCGCTCGTCCAGCGTGGCGGGGTCGGACGGCACGTAGGGGAAGCGCTCCACCACCCGCCTCAGGCCGCCGGGTGCCTGCGCCGGCGGGGCCAGGTCGAACGCGACGCTGCGCCACTCGGCCAGCTGCGCCCTGTGGCGCTGCATGGAAGTGCCGAAGCTGTTCTGCCGCATGCGCTCGCGCGACAGGCGTTCCAGGTCGACGTCGGCATACACGATGTGCGAGGCGTTGGCGAAGCGCTCGCTCTCGGCCAGCATCTCGCCGGCCTCGCAGAACAGCGCCTGGCCGTCCCA
>JASGDG010000018.1:0-21168 GCA_047607325.1 Xenophilus sp.
CGCGCCGGCCGAGGGCGCGCAGGATCGCTTCGTGGCCACGGTCGGGAAAGGGCGCGCGCCACGCGGCCTGCGTCTGCACGGAGGCGGCTTCCGGCGTGAACGTGCAGGCACGCAGGACGCGCAGGCCCGGCTGACGGGCCAGCGCATCCGCCACCGCCTGGCTGCCCGGATGGTGCAGCAGTTCGATCTGCGTGACCCCCAGCGAGGCCAGCCATTGCGCCAGCCCCGCGGCCTGCCAGGCCGCTGCCAGCCGGTCCGGGCGCTTGGGCTTGTCGCTGCGGCCGCAGCCGATCAGGTCGGGCACCAGCATCCGGCGCGCCGGAAGCAGCGGCGGCAGCTCGCGGAACAGGTAGCCCCATTGGCCGGGCCCATGCAGGCAGAGCAGCGGCTCCCGCTCGTGCACCGGACCGCCCGGCGCGGACTCGACCCAGGCCAGCCGCCATCCGTCCAGGGCCGGCAGGCCGGACACGTACCGCGGCGGCGGCAGCGCCGGAGCGAAGGGCTCGAAGCGGCCGTCCGGCGTGCGCAGGGCGTCATCGCGCAAGGGCTCGGCGCCGGCGCGCGCCGCCTGCCGCCGGTCGCGAAAGAAGTCCTGCAGCAGGGCCCCGCACTCCGCGGCGCACACGCCGCCCGTCGCTTCGGTGTGATGGTTGAGCAGCGGCTGCGCGAACAGGTCGGTCACCGAGCCGGCGGCGCCGGTGCGGGGATCGGCGGCGCCGAATACCACCCGCGCCAGGCGCGCATGCAGCATGGCCCCGGCGCACATCGGGCAGGGCTCGAGGGTCACGAAGAGCTGGCAGCCGTCCAGGCGGTAGTTGCCCAGCGCCTGCGCCGCCGCGCGCAGCGCGTTGATCTCGGCATGCGCGCTGGGGTCGCGGCTGGCGATGGGGCTGTTGCGGCCGGCGGCGACCAGCCTGCCATCCCGGACGACGACCGCGCCCACCGGCACCTCACCGGCGCGGCCGGCGTCCCGGGCCTGGGCCAGCGCCAGGGCCATCCAGCGCTCGTCGTCGGGGGAGGGAGGCATCGCGCCATTCTCCCGCACCGCTTGCCATGCCGGAGAATGCCCGCAGGACCGAAGCCATGCAGGATGCTCTTTTCGACGATCCGCCGCCCGAACCCGCGCGCCGCCCGCCCGCGGCAAGGAAGGCGCCGCCCCGAAAGGCGGGACAGGCCGTGGCGCCGGCCCCGGTGAGCGACGAGATTCGCATGCTCGCGGCACGGCTGCCGTCGCCGCTGCACCTGGGCACCTCGTCGTGGCACTTCCCCGGCTGGGCCGGGCTGGTGTGGGAGGGTGGGCATGCGCAGCCCGCCCTGTCGCGCCACGGCCTGGGCGCCTATGCGCAGCACCCGCTGCTGCGCGGCGTGAGCCTGGACCGCGGCTTCTACCGGCCGCTGTCCGCCGCCCAGTACGCGGCCTATGCGGCACAGGTGCCGCCGGATTTCCGCTTCATCGTCAAGGCGCCGGGCCTGGTCGCCGATGCGCTGGTGCGTTCCGAAGACGGGCGCGGCCAGCAGTTCAATCCGGCTTTCCTCGACCCCACGCTGGCGGTCGAGCAGTTCGTCCGCCCGGCGCTGGAGGGGCTGGGCGGGCGCATCGGCGCACTGGTGTTCCAGCTCAGCCCGCTGCCGGCTTCGCTGGTCGCCCGCCTGCCGCAGGTGCTGGAGCGGCTGCGCACCCTGCTCGCCGCCCTGCCCCCGCTGAAGCCCCGGGCGCCGGACGGGGTGGCGGCCGTCGAGGTGCGCAACCCCGAGTTCCTGACGCCCGCCTTCGCCGGGGTGCTGCGCAGCACCGGCACCGCCTACTGCCTGGGCCTGCATGCCAAGATGCCGCCGATCGAGGCGCAGCTGCCCCTGCTGCGCGCCCTGTGGCCCGGTCCACTGGTGTGCCGCTGGAGCCTGCACCGGCGCCACGGCGCCTATGGTTACGAGACGGCCAAGGGCCTGTACGAACCCTTCGACAAGCTGGTGGACCCCGACCCGCACACCCGCGAGGCGCTGGCCCGGGTGATCGCCGGTACCGTCGGCGCCGGGCAGCCGGCCTACGTGGCGATCAACAACAAGGCCGAGGGCTCGGCACCGCTGAGCGTGATGGCGCTGGCGCAGGCGGTGGCGGCGCGCACCGCTGGCGCCTGAACGGCGGTCAGTCCTTCGCCACCAGCGCCTTGTTCAGCCCCAGCGCCGCCAGTGTGCAGACCGCGCCCGAGAGCAGGTACAGGCTCAGGTAGCCCAGCCCGAAGTGGGCCGACAGGCCCAGCGCCACCACCGGGGCGAAGGCAGCGCCGATCAGCCAGGCCAAGTCCTGCGTCAGCGCCGCGCCGGTATAGCGGAAGCGCGGCGTGAAGTTGGACGTGACCGCGCCGGCCGCCTGCCCGTACGACAGGCCCAGCAGCGTGCAGCCCAGCAGGATGAACACGTCCTGCCCCAGCGTGCCGCCGTTGATCAGCGTGGGCGCGAAGCCGCTGAAGACCGCGATCGCCGCCGCCAGGGTGCCCAGCGTGCGGCGCCGCCCGTAGCGGTCGGCCACCCAGCCGGAAACGACCACGCCCAGCGCGACCAGGAAGCCGCCGACGATCTGCACGCCCAGGAAGCCGGTGATCGACTGCTCGGTATAAAGGTGGATCCACGACAGGGGGAACACCGTCACCAGGTGGAACAGTGCATAGCTGGCCAGCGCGGCGAAGGCGCCGATGGCGAGGTTGCCGCCCTGCTCGCGCACCAGTTCGGTGGCGGAGACCGGCTCCAGTTCGGCGCGCTCCAGCAGGCGCTCGTACTCCGGCGTCACCACCAGCCGCAGGCGCGCGAACAGTGCCACCACGTTGATGGCGAAGGCGACGAAGAAGGGATAGCGCCAGCCCCAGGCAAGAAAATCCTCCTGCGACAGGCTGCCGTAGACGAAGGCGAACAGCGCGCTGGCCAGGATGAAGCCCACCGGCGCGCCGAGCTGGCCCAGCATGGCGTACCAGCCGCGGCGGTGGGGCGGCGCGCTCAGCGCCAGCAGCGAGGGCAGCCCGTCCCACGAGCCGCCCAGCGCCAGCCCCTGCCCCAGGCGCAGCACCGCCAGCAGCAGCGCGGCATGCCTGCCCAGCGTGTCGTAGCCGGGCAGGAAGGCGATGCCCACCGTGCAGGTGCCCAGCAGGAACAGGGAGAGGGTCAGCTTGGTCGCGCGCCCCCAGCGGCGCTGGATCGCCATCGAGACGGCGGTGCCGATCGGCCGGGCGATGAAGGCGAAGGCGAAGATGGTGAAGGCGTAGAGCACGCCCTCCAGGCGCTGCTCCAGCGGGAAGAACAGATGCGGGAACACCAGCACCGAGGCGATGCCGTAGACGAAGAAGTCGAAGTACTCCGAGGCCCGGCCGATCACCACGCCGACGGCGATGTCGCCCGGCGGGACGCTGTGATCGTCGTGGCCGCCGCTGTGCGCCGGGGCGCCGCCGGGCGCCGAACCGAGGTGAGGGGTGTAGGTGATGCTGGACATCGGATGGTCTCCTGCGTGCGCGCCGGCTCTGGACGGAGCCCGCCAGCGGCACTATAAACCCTTGCACCCATGCCTCGCCCCGGCCGCGCCGGCGTCGGCGTGGGACAAAACGTCCTATCGCGCCCGGGGCATTTTCAAAGTAGATTTTCATGGTTCTGCAACCCATACAAACCCGGGGCGACCCCCGCGCCGCCACCGCCGTGCCCACCCGCATGCGTCCTCTCCACTCCCTCCGAGCGCTGTCCGTGCTCGCGGCGGCCGGCCTGCTGGCCGGCTGCAACCTGGTCGTGCTCCACCCCGCCGGCGACGTCGCGGCCCAGCAGGGGAAGATGGTCGTCATCGCCACCGTGCTCATGCTGCTGATCATCGTGCCGGTGATCTGCCTGACCCTGCTGTTCGCCTGGCGCTACCGGCAGGGCAGCAAGCATGCCGAGACCGACTACGCACCCGACTGGGACCACTCGACCAAGCTCGAGCTGGTGATCTGGGCGGCGCCGCTGATGATCATCATCGCGCTGGGCGCGCTGACCTGGATCGGCACCCACAAGCTCGATCCCTACCGCCCGCTGGACCGCATCGCCGCCGGCAGACCCGTGCCGGAGCATGTCAAGCCGCTGGTGGTCGAGGTGGTGTCGCTGGACTGGAAGTGGCTGTTCGTCCTGCCCGAGCAGGGCATCGCCACGGTCAACGAGCTGGCGGCGCCGGTGGACCGGCCGATCCGCTTCAAGCTGACTTCCAGCAGCACCATGAATGCGTTCTACGTTCCCGACCTGGCCGGCATGATCTACACCATGCCGGGCATGCAGACCGAGCTGAACGCCGTCATCAACAAGCCGGGCGAGTACCGGGGCCTGTCGGCCCACTACAGCGGCGCGGGCTTCTCGGGCATGCACTTCAAGTTCCTCGGCCTAAGCGATCAGGACTTCGAGCAGTGGGTGGCCCGGGCCAAGGCCGCAGGCAGGCCGCTGACCCTCGCCGCCTACCGGGAGCTGGCCCAGCCCAGCGAACGCCATCCGGTCGAGCGCTTCGCCTCGGTCGAGCCCGGCCTCTACGAGCGCGTGCTGAACCTGTGCGTCGAGGACGGCCAGCGCTGCATGCACGAGCAGATGGCCGCCGACGCGCGGCGCGCCCGCGCCCGCACCACCGAAGCCCTGCTGGCCAAGGCCTCGGCGCAATCCATCTGCACGCCCGGCGCGCCGGTCGACCTGGCGGACAACTGACGCGTGCGCCCCGCCGTCCTGCGGCCCCGCCCCCCTCTGAGTGTGAGCGACTAGAACCCTATGTCTGAACCTTCTTCGGCAACCCACTGGCTCCTCGGCCGGCTGACCTGGGACTCGGTGCCCATGGCGCACGAGCCCATCGTGCTGTGGACCTTCGTGGCCGTGGTGCTGGGCGGCATCGCCGTGCTGGCCCTGATCACCCGCCTGCGGCTGTGGGCCCCCCTGTGGCGCGACTGGTTCTGCAGCATCGACCACAAGAAGATCGGCATCATGTACATGGTGCTGGGCGTGGTGATGCTGCTGCGCGGCTTCTCCGACGCCATCATGATGCGGCTGCAGCAGGCGCTGGCCTTCGGCGACAACCTGGGCTACCTGCCGCCGCACCACTACGACCAGGTCTTCACCGCCCACGGCGTGATCATGATCTTCTTCGTGGCCATGCCCTTCGTCACCGGCCTGATGAACTATGTGGTGCCGCTGCAGATCGGCGCGCGCGATGTCTCCTTCCCCTTCCTGAACAACTTCAGCTTCTGGATGACCACCGCCGGCGCGGTGCTGGTGATGCTCTCGCTGTTCCTGGGCGAGTTCTCCACCTCGGGCTGGCTGGCGCTGTCGAACCTGGGCAACCAGAATCCCGGCGTGGGACTGGACTACTACATCTGGTCGCTGCAGATCGCGGGGGTGGGCACCACGCTCTCGGGCATCAACCTGCTGGTGACCATCGTCAAGATGCGCGCGCCGGGCATGGCCATGATGAGGATGCCGGTGTTCACCTGGACGGCGCTGTGCACCAACGTGCTGATCGTGGCGACCTTCCCGGTCCTGACGGCGGCGCTGGTGCTGATGTCGCTGGACCGCTACCTGGGCACGCAGTTCTTCTCCAATCTGCACGGCGGCAACCCGATGCTGTACGTGAACCTGATCTGGATCTGGGGCCACCCCGAGGTCTACATCCTGGTGCTGCCCGCCTTCGGCGTGTACTCCGAGGTGGTGTCCACCTTCTGCGGCAAGCGGCTGTTCGGCTACACCTCGATGGTCTACGCCACGGTGTGCATCACCATCCTGTCGTACCTGGTGTGGCTGCACCACTTCTTCACCATGGGCTCGGGCGCCAGCGTGAACTCCTTCTTCGGGATCACGACCATGATCATCTCGATCCCGACCGGCGCGAAGATCTTCAACTGGCTGTTCACCATGTACCGCGGACGCATCCGCTTCGAGGTGCCGATGCTGTGGACGGTGGGCTTCATGGTCACCTTCGTCATCGGCGGCATGACGGGCGTGCTGCTGGCGGTGCCGCCGGCCGACTTCGTGCTGCACAACAGCCTGTTCCTGATCGCGCACTTCCACAACGTCATCATCGGCGGCGTGGTGTTCGCCGTCTTCGCTGCCATCAACTACTGGTTCCCCAAGGCCTTCGGCTACCGGCTGGTGGACTTCTGGGGCCGCTGCTCGTTCTGGTTCTGGCTGGTGGGCTTCTACGTCGCCTTCATGCCGCTGTACGTGCTGGGGCTGATGGGCGTGACGCGCCGGGCCAATCATTTCGACGACACCTCGCTGCAGATCTGGTTCCAGGTCGCCGCCTTCGGCGCGGCGCTGATCGCCGTGGGCATCGGCTGCTTCCTGATCCAGCTGATCGTGAGCTTCATGAAGCGCGAGCAACTGCGCGACACGACGGGCGATCCGTGGAACGGCCGCACGCTCGAATGGGCCACCTCCTCGCCGCCGCCGCAGTACAACTTCGCCTTCACGCCGGTGGTGCACGACGTGGACGCCTGGTGGGACATGAAGCAGCACGGCTACAAGCGCCCCCTGCAGGGCTTCCAGCCGATCCACATGCCGGCCAACACCGCCTCGGGCGTGGTGATCTCGGGCTTCGCCCTGGTCTTCGGCTTCGCGCTGATCTGGCACATGTGGCCGCTGGCGGCGGCCTCCTTCGCCGGCACCGTGCTGTGCGCCATCGTCCACACCTTCAACTACAAGCGCGACTACCACATCCCGGCGGCCGAAGTGGCAGCCACGGAAGAGGCGCGCACCCGACTGCTGGCCCGCCATGTCTGAGATCGCCCACACCGCCCCGCGCGAGTACCACCTCGCGCACGAACCGCACCCGGAGAACGGCACCGCGCTGGGCTTCTGGATGTACCTGATGAGCGACTGCCTCATCTTCGCCGCGCTGTTCGCCACTTTCGGCGTGTTCAGCCGCAGCTACGCGGGCGGCCCCACCGGCGGCGAGCTGTTCGACCTGAAGCTGGTGGCGATCAACACCGCCTTCCTGCTGCTGTCGTCCATCACCTTCGGCTTCGCCATGCTGCAGAAACAGCAGGGCAAGGTCGGCGGCACGCTGGGCTGGCTGGTCGTCACCCTGGCCTTCGGCCTGTGCTTCCTCGGGCTGGAGCTGTACGAGTTCCACCACCTGATCCACGAAGGCAACGGCCCCTGGCGCAGCGCCTTCCTGTCGGCCTTCTTCACGCTGGTCGGCACGCACGGCCTGCACGTGACCTTCGGCTCCATCTGGCTGGTGGTGCTGATGGTCCAGACGGCCAAGCACGGGCTGATCCACGAGAACCAGCGCCGCCTGATGTGCCTGTCGATGTTCTGGCACTTCCTGGACGTGGTCTGGATCGGCGTCTTCACCTTTGTCTACCTGATGGGAGTGCTGTGAGATGAGCGCGCACGACGCGATGCATGCCGGCGGGCACCACGCCGGCGATCACGGCCACGGCCATGATCACGACGTGGGGCCGCACAGCAGCTTCTCCGGCTACATGATCGGCTTCGTGCTGTCCGTCATCCTCACCGCCATTCCCTTCTGGCTGGTGATGAACAACGTGATCGGCAGCCGCACGACGGCCGTGCTGGTGCTCGGCGGCCTGGCGGTGGTGCAGATCCTGGTGCACATGGTCTGCTTCCTGCACATGAACGGCAAGGTCGAGGGCGGCTGGACCATGCTGTCCACGATCTTCACCATCGTCTTCGTGGTCATCGGCATCGCCGGCACGCTGTGGGTGATGTTCCACATGAACGCCAACATGATGCCCGGCCACGACGGGCAGGTGCATCAGGCCGGCGAGACCTCCTGACCGCATGCCGCGCCGTGCGGTCCTGCTGGGCGGCGTGGCCGTGCTCGTCGCCGGCTTCTCACTGCTGGGTACCTGGCAGGTGCAGCGCCTGGCCTGGAAACGCGACCTGATCGCCCGCGTCGGCGCGCGCGTCCATGCGGCGCCGGTTCCGGCGCCGGGCCCCGCAGAATGGCCAGGCATCGGCCGTGCCCGGCACGAGTACCTGCGCGTGCGCGCCGACGGGCGCTACCTGCACGGCAGGGAGGCGCTGGTGCAAGCCAGCACCGAGCTGGGGTCGGGCTACTGGGTGCTGACGCCCCTGCAGACGCGCGACGGCACGCTGGTGTGGATCAACCGCGGCTTCGTGCCCCCCGAGGCGCGCGATCCGGCCCGGCGCGGACGGCCCGCACCGGAAGGCGACGTGCAGGTGGAGGGGCTGCTGCGCATCAGCGAGCCCGGGGGCGGCTTCCTGCGCGACAACGACCCGGCGGCCGACCGCTGGTTCTCGCGCGACGTGGCCGCCCTCTCGTCCGCGCGCGGCCTGCCGGCGAAGCGCACGGCACCCTACTTCATCGATGCGCAGGCCCTCGCCGGCACGCCCGCCGGCACCTGGCCGGCGGCGGGCCTGACGGTGGTGCGCTTCCCGAACAGCCACCTCGCCTACGCCATCACCTGGTACGGCATGGCCCTGCTGCTGCTGGGGGCGACTGTGCACCTGCTGCGAACCGGGAAGATGTGAGCGGCGGCGCGGGCCATGGACAATGGCCGCCCGACCTCCCAGCCCATGCCGATGAACTCACCCGCGGTGCCTGCCACCGACGCCCTGCCCGCGCCCGCCACGCGGGCCGCCTCGGGGCTCGCGGCGGCCACCGGGCTCAAGAACCTCCAGCAGCTCATCCAGCTGCGCTGGATCGCCGTCTTCGGCCAGATCGTCACCATCGAGGTCGTCCATTACGGCCTGGGCATCGACATCCCGATCAGAAGCATGCTGGCCGTGCTGGCCGCGCTGGTGGCGTTCAACGCCGCCAGCCTGCTGCGCTGGCACACCCGGCGCGAGGTGACGAGTGCCGAACTGCTGTTCGCCCTGCTGGTGGACGTGGGCATGCTCACCGCCCAGCTGTATCTGAGCGGCGGCGCCGCCAACCCCTTCGTCTTCCTGTACCTGCTGCAGGTGATTCTCGGCGCGGTGCTGCTGCCGGCCTGGGCGACCTGGACCATGGTGGCCGTCACCCTCGGCTGCTTCGCCGGACTGGCGCTGCTCGCCCAGCCGCTGCCGCTGCGCCTGGACCACAGCCGCGGCCTGGCCAGCCCCTACCTGCTGGGCATGCTGGTGTGCCTGGCGCTCAACGCCGCCCTGCTGGTGACCTTCATCACGCGCATCGTCGCCAACCTGCGCGAGCGTGACACGCGGCTGGCCGCGCTGCGCCAGCGCGCCGCCGAGGAGGAGCACATCGTGCGCATGGGCCTGCTGGCCTCCGGCGCGGCGCACGAGCTGGGCACGCCGCTGGCCACGCTGGACGTGATCCTGGGAGACTGGCAGCACCTGCCGAGCTTCAGCTCCGACCCCGAACTGGCCCAGGACGTCGCCGAGATGCAGACCCAGGTGCAGCGCTGCAAGTCCATCGTCAGCGGCATCCTGCTCTCGGCCGGCGAGGCGCGCGGCGAATCGCCCCGCGCCACCACGGTCGGCGCCTTCCTCGACGAGGTGGTGGCCGACTGGCGCGGCCGGCGGCCCGGCAACCGGCTGCGCTACCTCAACCATTTCGGGCAGGATCTGCCCATGGTCTCGGATTCCGCGCTCCGGCAGATGATCGGCAATGTGCTGGACAACGCCTTCGAGGCCTCGCCCGCCGCGCAGGAGTTCGAGGCCGCGCGCGGCGACGACGCCCTGCTGCTGGCGGTGCGCGACCAGGGGCCCGGCTTCGCGCCGGCGATGCTCCAGTTCGTCGGTAAGCCCTACCAGTCGAGCAAGGGCCGCCCGGGCGGCGGGCTCGGCCTGTTCCTGGTGGTCAACGTGGCGCGCACCCTGGGCGGCAGCGTGACGGCCCGCAACCGCGCCGAAGGCGGCGCCGAGGTGCTGATCACCCTGCCGCTGACGGCGATCGCGCTGCCGAAGGAAGAGATGGGCGATGCCGGCTGAAGACACCCCACCCCGCCGCCTGCTCCTCGTCGAGGACGACGATGCCTTCGCGCGCACCCTGGCCCGCTCCTTCGAGCGGCGCGGCTACCAGGTCCGCGCGGCCGCCGGCCTGGAGGCCATGCAGGCGGCGCTGAGCGACTTCGCACCCACGCATGCCGTGGTCGACCTCAAGCTGCAGGGCGAAGCCTCGGGCCTGGCCTGCGTGCAGTCGCTGCATGCACACGACAAAGAGATGCTGATCGTCGTGCTCACCGGCTTCGCCAGCATCGCCACCGCCGTGGAGGCCATCAAGCTCGGCGCCAGCCACTACCTGGCCAAGCCCTCCAACACCGACGACATCGAGGCGGCCTTCGGCCGCGCCGAAGGCACGGTGGACGTGGCGCTGACCCAGCGCGCCACCTCGATCAAGACGCTGGAGTGGGAGCGCATCCACCAGACCCTGGCCGAGACCGGCTTCAACATCTCCGAAACCGCGCGGCGCCTGGGCATGCACCGGCGCACGCTGACGCGCAAGCTGGGCAAGCAGCAGGTCAGGTAGCGCCGCGCCGCCCGGCATGCGCCGGCTGCGGCCCGCCCGCCGCGAGCGCGCTGCCGGTGTCCCTGGGCAGGCGGTACAGCAGCAGCACCGCCACGCTCATCAGCAGGCCGACGGCAGCCCAGGCCCAGCGGAAGTCGCCCAGGGCAAGCGCCCCGGTCCCGCGCAGGTTGCGCGCCAGCCCGAGCACCAGCACGCCGACCGCCACGCCCAGCACGATGGACACCTGCTGGCACAGGGTCGCCAGGGCACTGGCATGGGCCCGCAGGGCGTCGGGCACGTCGGCGAAGGCCAGGGTGTTGACGGCCGTGAAATTCATCGAGCGCGTCATGCCCGCGACGACCAGCAGCACCGCGATGGCGGCCGCCGGCAGGGATGCCGGAATGGACGCGATGGCCAGCAGGCTCGCCGCGCACAGCCAGCCGTTCCAGATCAGCGTGCGGCGAAAGCCGAAGCGGCGCAGCACCGGCGTGGTCACCGCCTTCATCGCCAGGTTCCCCAGCATGTAGGGGAACACCATGGAGCCGGCCCGCATCGCACTCCAGCCGAAGCCCATCTGGAACATCAGGGGCAGCAGGAAGGGCGAGGCGTTGATCGCGATCCTGGAGAGCAGCCCGGCGCTGGCCGTCGCCAGGGCGTACGTGGGATGGCTCAGCGGGCGCAGATCGAGAATCGGGTCGGCCCGCAGGCGGCTGTGGCGCACCGCCGCGGCGCCTGTCAGGCAGCCCATCACGATCACCGAGGCGCTCCACGCGGGCGCCACCTGGCCTTCGGCCAGCAGGCTCAGCCCGAGCACCACCGCCGCGACCGACAACGAGGTCAGGACCAGGCCCCAGGCGTCCAGCGGCGCATCTGGCCGCTCGGCCGTCCGCGCGGGGAACAGCAGGAGCACCAGGCCGATGGCCAGCACGCCCAGCGGCACGTTGATCAGGAAGATCCAGCGCCACGATGCATAGGTCGTGATCAGGCCGCCCAGCGGCGGCCCCACGACTGGCGCGATCAGGCCCGGCCAGGTGATGAGTGCCAGGGCCTCGATGATCCTGGGCTTGGGCGTCTCGCGCAGGACGACCAGGCGGCCCACCGGCGACATGAAGGCCGCCGCCAGCCCCTGCGTCAGCCGCGCGCCGGCAAAGGCGCCGAAGCCGGGCGCGAGGGCGCACAGCAGCGACGACAGGGAGAACAGCCCCAGCGCCAGCACGAAGATCCGCCGGGCGCCCCAGCGCTGGGCCAGCCACCCCGAGGCGACCACGCCGGCGGCCATGGCGACCAGGTAGACGGTGATGCCCAGGCTGGCGTCCAAGGGCTGGATGCCGAAGCTGTGCGCGATGGCCGGCAGCGCCGTGGCGATCACGGTGCCGTCCAGCGTTTCCATGAAGAACGCACCGGCAACCACCCAGGCGATGCGCTGCGCGTGGACCGCCTCTCCAGTGGGCTGGGCAGGCGTGGTGGATGCGGGCATGGGGCGGGGACTCCTGGGGACGATTCGGCCCCCGCCAGCGGCCGGGCCATGCAGCCGGGCCATCGCGGCCGGCCGGCGTCCATGGTGCCATACCGCGCCGGATCGCGCTGGCCGCTGCCGCGTCTCGCCAGGGACCGTCAAGGGGGCTGCATAGAATCCCCGCCATGCAGCCTTCCCCCGCCGCGCCGAGCGAGCGCCCTCCGTTGACGCGCCGCCTGCGCCGGCTGATGACCTGGTTCGGCGCGTCGCGCTCGTGGTGGATCATCGGCACCGCCTGCGCGATGGTGGCCGCCCTCACCGAACCCCTCATGCCGGCGCTGATGAAGCCGCTGCTGGACCGCGGCTTCACCCAGGGCCGGCTGGCCCTGTGGATGGTGCCGGCGGCCTTCATCGTGCTCTTCGCCGTTCGCGGCACGGCGCAGTTCGCCTCGCAGTACGCGCTGGCGCGCATCGCCAACGAGGGCATGCAGCGCCTGCGCAGCGTGCTGTTCGAGCGCCTGCTGTCGGCCGAGATGGGGCTGTTCTCGCGCCAGTCCGCCAGCGCCCTCTCGAACACCGTGGTCTACGAGGTGCAGACCGGCGGCGTGCTGCTGGTGCAGGCGCTGCTGAGCGTGTCGCGCGACGGCTTCACCGTGGTGGCGCTGCTGTTCTACCTGGTCTACCTGAACTGGAAGCTGACGCTGGCGGTGGCGGTGCTGGTGCCGGGCGTGGCCTGGATCATGAAACAGCTCTCGCGGCGCCTGTACCACCTGACCCGGCTCGGGCAGCAGGCCACCGACGAACTGGCCTACGTGGTCGAAGAGAACGTGCTGGCCCACCGCATGGTGCGCCTGCACGGCGCGCAGGAGGCGCAGGCGCGGCGCTTCGAGCGCCTGTCGCACCAGCTCAACCGGCTGGCGGTCAAGTCCACCATCGCCTCGGCCGCGATGACGCCGCTCACCCAGCTCTTCGCCGCCGTGGCGGTGTCGATGGTGGTGATGATCGCGCTGTGGCAATCCGGCAAGCAGGGGCTGACGGTGGGCGGCTTCGTGGCCTACATCACGGCGATGCTGATGCTGATCGCGCCGATCCGCCGGCTGGCCGACATGGCCAACCCGATCACCCGCGGCCTGGCGGCGCTGGAGCGCGGGCTCGGGCTGATCGACGGCACGCCGTCGGAAGCCGGTGGGCACTTCGAACAGGCCCGCGCCCGCGGCGGCATCGAGCTGCGCGACGTGTGCGTGCGCTACCGCGACGAGGGCGCCAGCGCGCTCGACGGGCTGAACCTCGCCATCCGCCCCGGCGAGGTGGTGGCGCTGGTGGGGCCCTCCGGCTCGGGCAAGACCACGCTGGTGAACCTGCTGCCGCGCTTCGTGCTGCCCTCGGCCGGGCAGGTGCTGCTGGACGGCACCGACGTGGCCGGCTGGACGCTCGCCAGCCTGCGCGCGCAGTTCGCGCTGGTGAGCCAGGACGTGGTGATGCTCAACGACAGCCTGGCGGCCAACGTCGCTCTGGGCCAGGCCATCGACCGCGAACGCGTGCAGCGCTGCGTCGAGGCCGCCAACCTGGCGCCGCACGTGGCCGCCCTGCCCCAGGGCATCGACACCGTGCTGGGCCACAACGCGACGCAGCTCTCGGGCGGCCAGCGCCAGCGCCTGGCGATCGCGCGGGCGCTGTACCGCGATGCGCCGGTGCTGTTGCTGGACGAGGCCACCTCCGCGCTCGACACCGAGTCCGAGCGCCTGGTGCAGGAGGCGCTGCAGCGCCTGATGCGGGGCCGCACCACGCTGATCGTGGCGCACCGCCTGTCGACCATCCAGCACGCCGACCGCATCGTCGTCATGGACCGCGGCCGCATCGTCGAGCAGGGCAGCCACGCCCAGCTGATGGCGGCCGACGGGCTCTATGCGCGGCTGCAGACCCACGCCGTGGGCGTGGCGCCCAGCGGCGCCGAGCCGGTGCTGTGAAGGCTGCGTGCTTCTACTTCTAGTGTGCTTTCC
Organism: Xenophilus sp.; assembly: GCA_047607325.1. Lineage (GTDB taxonomy): Bacteria > Pseudomonadota > Gammaproteobacteria > Burkholderiales > Burkholderiaceae_C > Xenophilus. The sequence continues at coordinate 13,874 of JASGDG010000018.1, forward strand.
GTGGTTAGCTGGCATTAATTGTGCGTATCTTCGCGGTATCTTTGGGATGGAGATACCGCGATGAGAACAGGCAGACCGAAGGCCGAGTTGGTGCTGTCGGACGAGGAACGTTTGCAGCTTCAGTCCTTCGCGCGTAGTCGTTCGTGGCCGGCGGCGTTGTGCAGTCGCGCGCGCCTGATGCTGGCCAGTGCCGATGGCGAGCCCAACAACGCCATCGCCAAGCGTTTTGGGATAACCAAGGCCACCGTGGGCAAGTGACGAACACGCTTCATTGAGCGGCGCATTGCGGGGCTGTATGACGATGTTCGCCCTGGGCCTGCGCGCACGATCGACGACGAGCGCGTGCCCTCGCCCTTTTCATGATCTCCACGCCTGCCGGCGCCTTCGAACCGGAAAGAAGCGGGCATCCGCGGGCGAATCCCTCGGTGCAAGGAATGCGCCGCTGCTGGTGCGCTCCCACTTCGGCGACATGCAGTTCCTGCATGCGATGGGCGCATCGGATGGCGAAGCGCCGGGACTGACCTATGCCCGGCTCCTCATGTGGTCGGAGTTCATCTGGGGCGTCGCCACGCAGAACATCGCGGCCGATGCGATCGGCGCGGACCAGAAGATCGAAGGCATCAAGGACATCTTCGGAACCAATGGATGGAACGTCCAGTCGCTCTTCGCACTGGGCAATCCGAACATCCGGAAGCCCGCCTACCTGGGCGCCGTGGCATTCGGCAGCCTTCTCCATACCATGCAGGACTCGTTCTCCCACGCGCACGTCGAGCGCGAGCCGGCGGTGCGCGGGGCCAAATGCCCCGATGGCGCGAGCAACTTCGCAGCGCCCGGGCGCATCAGGGAATTCCACTCCTACCAGGATGCCGACAAGCACTCGACAGCCGGCGTGCGCGCGGCCTTCTCCGTCCATTGGTCTTCCGGCGCACCGACGGCCGTCGACATCGGCCGGGTGCTCGTACAGTTCTACGAGGATCGCGCGGCATGGGAAGACGTCCGGCCCTACGTCGAAGGCGTCTTCAGGCTCGCGCCGGACGCCAGGCCTGCTTCGCCCGGCGACTACAGGGCGGACAAGCGCCGGCGACGCCCGCTGCGCCTCGGCCACCACCGGCCGCACCCGGGCGCGCGCACGCGCCCTCAGGCCGCCGGCGCCAGCACTCCCAAATGGCTCTTGCCGATCACGTCGTGGCTCGCCACCGCGTTCGGCGGATGGAAGGGGCCCGAGCGCACGTCGCGGGTGAGCCGCTCCAGTTCATTGCGGCGAAACAGCGAGGACGCGCCCACCACGTCGGTGGCGAGGTCGACGACACGTCTGGCGCCATCGACCGCGTGCTGCTTCGCGGCGAGCAGCTTGGCCGGCCACAGCGCGCCATGGTCCACGCCGGCCGCCCAGGCGCGGGCCACGGTGTCGAGCAAGGCGCCGATCGAGTCGAGTTCGATCGCGGCCTTCGAGACATTGAATTGCGCGATCGGATGGTGTGCCTGGCTGAGGCCGCCGAGCGCGGGCGAACTGCGCTTGCGCGCGGACTCGATCGCGATGTCGAACGCGCGGCGCGCGATCCCGTAATAGACGGCGGCGATCGGCAGGATCGCGGCGCCGAAGATGCCGTCGGTGAACGCGTCTTTCGGCGGACCCGCAGGCAGCACGCGCGTGACGCGTTCGGCCTGCACGACGACGCCTTCGAGCACGGTGTCGTCGCTGCGCGTGGCACGCACGCCGTGCGCGTCCCAGGTGAGCTCGCTGCGGTGGCCCGGATCCTGCCGGTGGATGAACGCATGGACGATGCGCGGCCGCGCCGGGTCGGACTTGTCGAGCGCATGGATTCCGAGCCAGTCCCAGACCGGGGACAGCGAGGTGAAGACCTTGCGCCCGGTGAACCGGTAGGCGCCGCCGGCCAGCGGCTCCGCCACCGTGCCCGAACCCGCGAGCCCGAGGTCGTTGCCGGGTTCGCCGTGGCCTGCCGCGAAGATCCTGCCCGCTGCGATCTCCTCGAGGATCCAGTCGGTGGAGGCGTCGCCGCGCTTCCAGAGGTGCGTCGCGGTACCGCTCCAGTAAAGGTGCATGTTGATGGCCAGCGCAGTGGCCGGTGCGTGGTAGGCGAGCCGCGTCTGCTCACGGACCACCTGCGGCAGGTCCAACCCGAGCCCGCCGAACTCCTTCGGCACCCACAGCAGCAGGTAGCCAGCCTCGCGCAATTCGTCGAGGTCCTCGTGGAAGAAGGCGTTGTCGCGATCGTAGGCCGGCGCACGGGCGGCGATGCGGTCGAGCAAGGCCTGGCTCAGCACGGGCGCCGGCGCGCCGCCAGCCGCCTGTGCGACGCCGGGCCTGGACAGTACCGCTGAATTCATGGAAGGACTCCTGGCAGGTGGAAGAAGGAAAGGCCATGCTAGGTCGCGCACCGTGCACGCGCCAACGCGGAATCCGAGCTTCGATATGCGGCGCTGGCCGCCGTGCGAACCAGCGCGCCGGGCGACTATGCATAGACGAAATGCGTCGAAGCGACCCAGTCCCGGCCCACTACATTGGCCGACGTCCTCTACTCCCGGGTAAAGCATTCCATGTCCAACCACGTCTACAAGCTCCTGGAGCTCACAGGCTCGTCGCCGAACAGCATCGAGGACGCCGTGCAGACCGCGATCCACAAGGCCCACGAGACCGTGCGCAACATCCACTGGTTCCACATCACCGAGACGCGCGGCCACGTGGTCGACGGCAACGTCGTGCACTGGCAGGTCTCGCTGAAGGTCGGCTTCACGCTGGACTGACACGCCACCTCGACTCGACACCGCCTGCCGGCGCCGGCATCTCCCGCGTTCCGCTCCCCTTCTCCATGATCTCCCTGCATTCCCTGCCGCGGCTGCTGCGCGCCGCGGCACTTACGCTCTCGCTCACCGCCGGGCTGTGCCTTGCCACGCCCGCCCAGACCCGCGGGGGCACGCTGAACCTGATCGTGCAACCCGAGCCGCCGCTGCTGGTGAGCGCGATCCAGTCGCTCGGCCCGACGCAATACGTCGCGGGCAAGATCTACCAAGGATTGCTGCGCTTCTCGCCGGACCTGAAGCCCCTGCCCGAACTCGCGCACAGCTGGAAGGTCTCGGCCGACGGCCGCACCTACACCTTCGAGCTGGAGAAAGGCGTGCGCTGGCACGACGGCAAGCCCTTCACCGCGGCCGATGTCGTGTTCACGCTCGGCACTGCGCTGCCGGCGCTCAGCGGCCGGGTCCGGCTGGTGAAGGAACAGCACATCGAGAGCCTGCGTGCGATCGGCGACGACCAGGTCGAGGTGAAGCTCAAGGCGCCCTTCCCCGCCTTCCTGCTGGTCTTCGACGTCGGCACGCTGCCGATCCTGCCACGCCACATCTACGAAGGCACCGACTACCGCAGCAACCCGGCGAACCAGACGCCGATCGGCACCGGTCCGTTCGTGTTCAAGGAATGGAAGAAGGGCTCGTACATCCGCCTGGTCCGGAACCCGGACTACTGGCGCAAGGGCCAGCCCTATCTCGACGAGGTGGTCTTCCACGTGATCCCCGACGCGGCCTCGCGCGCGATCGCGTTCGAGAAGGGCCAGGTACAGGCGCTGCGCAGCGGCGACGTCGACAACGTCGACATCAAGCGCCTGCGTGCGCTGCCCGGCGTGGAGTTCACGACGCGGGGCTGGGAAAAATTCGGCTCGGTGCTCTTCCTCCAGCCGAACCTGCGCAATGCGCCGCTGGACAACGTGAAGGTGCGCCAGGCGATCCAGCATGCGCTCGACCGCCGCTTCATCATCGACAACATCTTCTTCGGCTTCGGCAAACCCACCACCGGGCCCTTCGCCTCGAGCACGCTCTACCACGACGCCTCGGTGTTGCCTGCCTACGACTACAGCCTGGACAAGGCGCGCCAGCTGATCAAGGAATCAGGCGTGGACGTGGGCAAGCGGCCGCTGAACCTGCTCGGCGCAGCCTATGGCGGTGCCTGGGTTCGGCTGATCGAATACACGAAGCAGCAGCTCGAGGAAATCGGCTTCCAGGTCAACGTGGTGCAGCTCGACCCGGCCGGCTGGTACAAGCGCGCGAGCGACTGGGACTTCGACCTCGCACTGAACTTCCACTACCAGCAGGGCGACCCCGAACTCGGCGTGGCACCGCTCTACCTGTCCTCCAACATCGTGAAGGGAACGATCTTCGGCAACATCGAGGGTTACAGCAACCCCGCCGCCGACGCGCTGTGGACCGAGGGCGGCAGCACGAGCGACCCGACCAGGCGGCGCCAAGCCTACACGGCACTGCAGCGGATCATCGCCAACGACGTCGCGGTGGCCAACCTGTTCGAGATCGAGAATCCGACGCTGTACCGGCGGCAGGTGAAGAACCTCGTGACCACGGCCATCGGCCTGAACGAGTCCTTCGACAACGTCTGGATCGACCCGCGCTGAGCCCGCCGACGCATGGGCTGGCTGAACTTCCTGGCCGCCCGCGCGGCCCGCGGCGCGCTGGTGCTGCTGGTCGTGCTCGTGGCCAACTTCTTCCTGATCCGGCTGGCGCCGGGCGACCCGGCGCTCGTCATCGCGGGCGAGGTGCAGTCGGACGATCCCGCCTACCTCGCGCAACTGCGCACCCAGCTCGGGCTCGACCAGCCGCTGCCACTGCAACTGGCCCGCTACCTGGGCGGCGTGATGCGCGGCGACCTGGGACATTCGCTGCGCAACCACGAGGGCGTCGCCGCGCTGATCGCCGATCGGCTGCCCGCCACGCTGCTGCTGCTGGCGAGCGCCTTCTCGTTCTCGGCGTTCGCGGGCATCGCGCTCGGCGCCTGGGCCGCCTGGGCGCGACAGGCGCGGCGCACGCGCTGGCTCGACGGCACGATCTTCGGTGCCTCGATGCTGCTCTACGCCACGCCGACCTTCTGGCTGTCCCTGATGCTGGTGATCGTCTTCTCCGTGGCGCTCGACTGGCTGCCCGCCTTCGGCATGCATGCCATGGAAGGCGGCGGCGCCCCCGACGGCTGGCGCGGCGCGCTCGATGTCGCGCGGCACATGGTGCTGCCCACCGTCGCCCTCGGCAGCCTCTACATGGCGGTGTACATGCAGCTCACGCGCGCCGCGATGCTGGATGTGATGCACCTCGATTTCGTGCGCACGGCGCATGCCAAGGGCGTGCCGGCCGCGCGCGTGATGCGGGTGCACGTGCTGCGCAACGCGCTGCTGCCCGTGCTCGGTATGGCCGGCGTGCAGCTCGGCCAGCTCGCCGGCGGCGCGATCCTGATCGAGACCGTCTTCGCCTGGCCCGGCATCGGTCGCCTCATGTTCGATGCGGTCACGCAGCGCGACTATCCCCTGCTGCTGGGCAGCTTCCTGACGACCGCCGTGCTGGTGATCCTGTTCAACCTGCTGACCGACGTGCTGTCCCGCGTGGCCGATCCCCGCATCGCCCGCCAGCACCGCTGACCCGATGCCTTTGACTGCCCCCACGCTGTGGCGCCGCTTCGTGTGCCAGCCCGGCGCGCTGCCCGCGCTGCTGTTCTTCACGGCGGTGGCCGCACTCGCCGTGGCGGCCCCCTGGCTCTATGCTCGTTCGCCCTGGCGCATGACGGCAGCGCCGCTGTTGCCGCCGCTGCAGCAGTGGGCACTTCCGCTCGGTAGCGACATGCTGGGCCGCGACATCGCCGCCGGCGTGGTGCACGGCGCGCGCGCCTCGCTGCTGGCCGGGCTGGTGTCGACCGGGCTCGCGCTGATGATCGGCGTGCCGGCCGGTGCGCTGGCGGGCTACGCGGGCGGCCGAACCGACCGCGTGCTGTCGGCCGCCATCGAATGCTTCCAGGCCGTGCCCCAGTTCGCGATGGCCGTGGTGCTGGTGGCGATCGCCGGGCCGGCGCTGCCGACCATCATCGGCGCGATCGCGCTGGTGTCCTGGCCGCCGGTCGCGCGGCTGGTGCGCACAGAGATCATGAGCCTGCGCGAACGCGACTTCGTCGCCGCCGCACGCATCGCGGGCGAACGCTCATGGCGCATCCTGTGCGGGCAGATCCTGCCCAACGCGATGTCGCCGATCGCCGTGTGCGCCTCGTTCATGGTCGCGACCGCGATGCTCACCGAGTCGGCGCTCGCCTTCCTCGGGCTCGGCGATCCGAAACTGATGAGCTGGGGCTTCATGCTCGGCGCCGGCCGCACCGTGATGCGCGAGGCCTGGTGGCTCTGCGTCTGGCCGGGCCTCGCGCTGGCGGCCACCGTGCTGTCGATCAACGTCGCGACCGAGGCGCTGCACCGCGCGCTGCATCCCGGCACCGCCGCATTCACGCCACAGCAGGGCGGAGGACGTACGGCATGAACACCGCATCGCAATCCGGCCGCGCTCGCCATGGCAACGCGCCGGACGAAGCGGCCGCAGCGCGGCCGCACAGGGAATGTGCACCGGTACTGCACATCCAGGACTTGCGTATCGCATTGCCGGCAGGCGCGGACCGGGCCTGGGCGGTCGACGGCGTCGAGCTGTCGATCGCGGCGAGCGAGGTGCTTTGCCTGGTCGGCGAATCGGGCAGCGGCAAGACCGTCTGCGCCCATGCGGCGCTGGGGCTGCTGCCGCCCACGCTGCAGCGGCGCTCGGGCCGGGTGCTGCTGGAAGGCGTCGACCTCGCGGGACTCGGCCCGCAGGAGCTGCGCGCGCTACGCGGCCGCCGCGTGGCGATGGTGTTCCAGGAACCGATGTCCGCGCTCAACCCGCTGATGCCGGTGGGCGACCAGGTCGGCGAGGTGCTGCAGGTGCATGGCGCACGGGACCGCGGCGCCATCGAGGCGCGCGTGCTCGCACTGCTCGCGCAGGTCGGCCTGCCCGATCCGGACGGCCTGCGCCGGCGCCTGCCCTTCGAGCTCTCGGGCGGCCAGCGCCAGCGCGTCGTGATCGCGATGGCGCTCGCGCTCGAGCCCGTGCTGCTGATCGCCGACGAACCGACCACCGCGCTGGACGTGACGACTCAGGCCCAGATCCTCGCGCTGCTGCGTGGTCTGCAGCGGCGCATGGGCATGGCGGTGCTGTTCGTCACGCACGACTTCGGCGTGGTCGCCGAGGTGGCCGACCGCGTGGCCGTGATGCGGCAAGGCCGCATCATCGAGCAAGGCACGGCACAGGCGGTGCTGCACGCGCCTGCGCACCCGTACACGCGCGCGCTGATCGATGCCGCCTTCCTCAGCGAGCCCATGCCGCCTGCACGGGTCGACCGCAAGGCGCCGCCGTTGCTTGCGGTCAGCGGCCTGTCGGTGCGGCTGGGTGCCGGCGCCGCTGCCGCGCCCTGGCCCTGGCGCACGCGGCGGCCC
>JASGDG010000019.1:0-4584 GCA_047607325.1 Xenophilus sp.
GAAACACCCCCAGTCTTCGCGGACTGCGTTCCGCTCCGCCAACCCCCTCGAGGGGGCACATCCTGCGGCCCGGCCAAGCCGGTTCCGCGGATGTTCCCGCCTGGCCTGCTCCGCGGCCTTCGGCATCGCTGCCTGCCGGGCGCCGTTTCATGTCCTGCAGGTGGCGTGCTGCGCCATGGACCACTGACATGGCCGCGGCAGGGTGGTGCGGGGATGCGCGGGAACGCCTGGCGCACGCCGGGGAGTGAGGCAGCACCCGGCGGCCGTGCCCCCGGGTCCGGCGCTGGAACCCGCCCTCCGCCGACGGGCAGGTCAGCCCGCGAGCAGGCTGGCTGGGCAGAATGATCCGGGTGCCCGCACAATGGGCGGCCGGCCATGCCTTCATGGCGCAGCACGACCTTCCATGACGACCTACAGCACACTGATCACCGTCGACGAACTCCAGGCCCTGCTCGGCGACAAAGCCAAGCTGATGGTGTTCGACTGCAGCTTCGACCTGATGAAGCCCGAAGCCGGCGCCGCGCAGTACCGCGAGGCGCACCTTCCCGGCGCGGTGTACGCGCACCTCGACACCGACCTGAGCGCAAAGCACGGCGCGCCCGGCCCGGACGGCCGGGTGATCGTGGCGCAGGAGGCCGACCGTCCCGCCTCCGGCGGACGCCACCCGCTGCCCAGCCGCGAGAAGTTCGCGGCCTGGCTGTCCGCCATCGGCTTCGCCAACGACATGCAGGCCGTGGTGTACGACCGCAATGGCGCCAACTACTGCGGGCGCCTGTGGTGGATGCTGCAATGGATGGGCCACGAGGCCGCCGCGGTGCTCGACGGCGGCCTGCAGGCCTGGCAGGCCGCGGGAGCTCCGCTGGCCGCCGGCGAGGAGCCGGCGCACTTCCAGGCCCACTTCGTGCCCGGCCCGCCGCGCGTGGCGCTGGTGGACACGGTCACCGTCGCCGCCCGGCTTCAGGATCCGGCGCAGACGCTGATCGACGCCCGCGCCGCCCCCCGCTACCGCGGCGAGGTGGAACCTCTGGACCCGATCGCCGGTCACATCCCCGGGGCGCTGAACCGCCCCTTCTCCGACAACCTCGCGCCCGGCGGGCGCTTCAAGCCGGCCGCGCAGCTGCGCGCCGAATTCGAGGCGCTGCTGGGCGGACGCGATCCCGCCACCGTGGTCCACCACTGCGGCAGCGGCGTGAGCGCGGTGCCCAACCTCCTGGCCATGCGCATCGCCGGCCTGGGCGGAACCGGCCTGTACGCGGGCAGTTGGAGTGAATGGAGCAACACACCGGGGCTGCCGGCCCGCCAGGGGGCCGAACCTTGAGTCCACAGCCAGTCACCACCATCGCATGACACGCACCCTCTTTCGCAACACCTTTCCTTCATTGCTGACCGCGGCCGCGCTGGCGCTGGTTGCGCCCACGGTCCTCGCCCAGGCCCCCGCCCAGCACGCGCACGTGCATGGCAAGGCCGAACTGAGCATCGCCGTCGACGGCCCGGCGGTCACCATCGGCCTGGAAGCGCCGCTGGACAGCCTGCTGGGCTTCGAGCGCGCGCCGCGCACCGACGTCGAGAAGAACTCGGTCGAGCAGCTGGCGGCCCGCCTGCGCGCGGCCGACCACCTGTTCAAGCTGGACGCCGCCGCCGGGTGCAAGCTCGGCCCGGTCCAGCTGGACTCGCCGGTGATCGGGCTGGGCCAGGGCGAGGCCCCCGGGGACGGCCACGCCGACCTGGACGCCAGCTTCGCCTTCAACTGCGCCAACACCGCCAAGGTGAAGGCCGTCGACACCGAACTGTTCGAGGCCTTCCCGAACCTGCGCCAGATCGAGGTCGAGATCGCGGCGCCGGAGGGCCAGTTCCGGCGCAGCCTCAAGCGCCCGGCCACCCGCATCGAATGGAGCAAGTGAGCCCAGGCCTCGGCCCGGTCCTCGAAGCGCGCGAACTGCGCTTCGCCTGGCCGGGCGCGGCCGGGCCGTGCATCGACGTCGCGCGCTTCGAGGTGCGGGCGGGCGAAGCCGTGTTCCTGCACGGGCCGAGCGGCTGCGGCAAGAGCACGCTGCTGTCGCTGCTGGCCGGCGTGCTGGTGGCGGACGGCGGCCAGGTGCGCCTGCTGGGCCAGGACTGGGCCGCGCTGGGCGGCAGCGCGCGCGACCGCCGGCGCGTGGCGCACGTGGGCTACATCTTCCAGCAGTTCAACCTGCTGCCCTACCTGAGCGTGATGGACAACGTGCTGCTGCCCTGCCGCTTCTCGGCGCAGCGGCGTGCGCAGGGCCCGCGCGCGCAGGCCGAGGCGCTGCTGGCCGGCATGGGCATCGGCGAGGCACTGTGGCCGCGCAGCGCGCTGCAGCTGTCGGTGGGCCAGCAGCAGCGCGTGGCCGCCGCGCGCGCCCTGGTCGGCCGGCCCGAGGTGGTGATCGCCGACGAGCCGACCTCGGCGCTGGACGAGGACCGGCGCGAGGCCTTCCTCGACGTGCTGCTGGCGGCCTGCGCGGCGCACGGCAGCGCGCTCGTCTTCGTCAGCCACGACCGGCGCATCGCCGGGCGCTTCGGCCGCCACGTGCTGCTGCCCGAGATCAACCGCGCCGCGCAACCCCGGGCCAGTGCGGCATGAAGGCCCTGCTCTGCATCGCCTGGAAGAGCGCCTGGAACCGGCGCTTCACGCTCGCCCTGACCGTGTTCTCGATCGCGCTGGCCACCCTGCTGCTGCTGGGCGTGGAACGCATCCGCACCGAGCTGCGCGAGAACTTCGCCTCCGCCGTCTCGGGCACCGACCTGATCGTGGGCGCGCGCACCGGGGGCACGCAGCTGCTGCTGTACTCGGTGTTCCGCATCGGCAGCGCGACCAACAACATCGGCTGGAAGAGCGTGCAGGCGCTGGAACAGCACCCGGGTGTGGCCTGGGTGGTGCCGCTGTCGCTGGGCGACTCGCACCGCGGCTTCGCGGTGCTGGCGACCACGCCGGCCTACTTCGAGCGCTTCCGCTACGGCGACCGGCAGGCGCTCCAGGTGCGGGAAGGCCGGCCCTTTTCCGACCTTTTCGATGCCGTGATCGGCGCCGACGTGGCCGAGCAGCTGGGCTACCGCGTCGGGCAGCGGATCACCCTCTCGCACGGCAGCGGCGAACTCACGCCCGAGCATGCCGACAAGCCCTTCACCGTGGTCGGCATCCTGGCGCGCACCGGCACGCCGGTGGACCGCACGGTGCACATCGGCCTCGAAGCGATGGAGGCGATCCACCTCGACTGGGTGGGCGGCGCGCCGGTGCCGGGCCTGAAGATCCCCGCCGAGCAGGTGCGCAAGTTCGATCTCGCCCCAAAGAACGTGACGGCGGCGCTGGTGGGCCTGAAGAACCGCGCCGCCGTGTTCGCGGTACAGCGCTGGGTGCAGGCCTACCCGGGGGAGCCGCTGATGGCGATCCTGCCCGGCGTGGCGCTGGACGAGCTGTGGCAGGTGATCGGCGTGGGCGAGAAGGCGCTGCTGGCGCTGTCGGGCCTGGTCGGCATCGTCAGCCTGGCCGGGCTGGTGTCGGTGGTGATGGCCGGGCTGAACGAGCGCCGCCGCGAGCTGGCGGTGCTGCGCGCGGTGGGCGCCGGCGCGCGCCACGTGCTGGCGCTGCTGGCGCTGGAAGGGGCCATCGTCACCGAGCTGGGCGTGGCGCTGGGCGCGCTGCTGGCCGCGCTCGGCGTCGCCGCGCTGGGCCCCTGGCTGCAGGCGCGCTACGGCCTGGCGCTGCACCTGTCGGCCCCGACATTGAACGAAGGACTGCTGCTGGCGGCGCTGCTCGCGGCCGGCTGGCTGGCCAGCCTGCTGCCCGGCGTGCGCGCCTACCGCCTCTCGCTGGCCGACGGCCTTTCTCCGAGGACATGACGATGCACCGCTTCCATCCCCTCGCCCTGCTCGCTGCCTTCGCCGCCACCGCCGCCCTGGCCGCCGGCCCGGCGCCCGAAGCCACCACGGCGGCCAACCCGCTGGGCGGCAAGGGCGCATCAGCCAAGGCCGGAACAGGCCAGGCGCGTCAGATCACCTGGGAAGAACTGGTGCCCAGGGACTGGGACCCGTCCAAGGCATTCAAGGACATCGACCTGTCCAGGCTGGATGACGCCGATCCGCGCGCCAACGAACTGCTGCTGAAGATGCAAGAAGTCTCGAACAACGCACCCACCAACCCCGAGATGGACGGGCAACTGGTCAAGCTGCCGGGCTTCATCGTGCCGCTGGAGGAGAACAAGGGCGAGGTCAGCGAGTTCCTGCTGGTGCCCTACTTCGGCGCCTGCATCCACACCCCGCCGCCGCCGGCCAACCAGATCCTGCACGTGCGCCCGCGCACGCCGGCGAAGTTCCGCGCCATGGACACCGTGTGGGTCACGGGCCGGCTGGCGGCGCAGCGCAACGACTCGATGATGGGCACCAGCGGCTACGACATGACAGCCGACAGCGTGACCAAGTACACCGGCGGGGCCAAGTAGTCTCCTCCCGGCGCGCCGGGCGGCTTCAGTCCGGTGCCTGCACCACCCGGGCGCTCTCCTCGTCGGCCAGCACGTTGTCGGCATCGAGGTCGCCGGCCGCGCTCAGGTCCAGGCCGGTGTCGGC
>JASGDG010000020.1:0-7494 GCA_047607325.1 Xenophilus sp.
CTCGCGCGCGTGCCGGGCGGCTCCTCCGGCGGCAGCGCGGTGGCGGTGGCGGCCGGCCTGGCGCCCGCGGCCACCGGCACCGATACGGGCGGCTCGATCCGCCAGCCGGCCAGCTTCTGCGGCATCACCGGCATCAAGCCGACCTACGGCCGCGCCTCGCGCTACGGGATGATCGCCTTCGCCTCCAGCCTGGACCAGGCGGGGCCGATGGCGCGATCCGCCGAGGACTGCGCGCTGCTGCTGTCGGCGATGTGCGGGCCGGACCCGGACCGCGACTCCACCTCGCTGGACGTGCCGGCGGAGGACTTCTCGCGCCAGCTGGGCGACTCGCTCGAAGGGCTGCGCATCGGCGTGCCGAAGGAGTTCGTCGGCGAGGGCGTGGCGCCCGGCGTGCGCACGGCCATCGAGTCCGCGCTGGCCGAGTACGAGAAGCTGGGCGCCAGGCGGGTGGCGGTGAGCCTGCCCCGCACGGAACTCTCCATCCCCGTCTACTACGTCCTCTGCGCCGCCGAGGCCAGCTCCAACCTCAGCCGCTTCGACGGCGTGAAGTTCGGCCACCGCGCCAAAGACTACAAGGACCTGGCCGGGATGTACGCCAGGACGCGCGCGGAGGGCTTCGGCGACGAGGTCAAGCGCCGCATCATGATCGGCACCTACGTGCTCAGCCATGGCTATTACGACGCCTACTACCTGCAGGCGCAGAAGGTGCGGCGCATGATCGCCGACGACTTCCGCCAGGCCTTCCGGGACTGCGACGTGATCGCCGGGCCGGTGGCACCCACGGCGGCCTGGAAGATCGGCGAACACGGCGGCGACCCCGTGGCCGACTACCTGGCCGACATCTTCACCCTGCCCGCCTCGCTGGCCGGGCTTCCGGGCATGAGCGTGCCCGCGGGCTTCGACGGCCGGATGCCCGTGGGCCTGCAGCTGATCGGCAATTACTTCGGCGAGGCGAAGCTGCTGAACGCCGCGCACCGCTTCCAGCAGGCGACCGATTGGCATCTGCGCACGCCGGAGGGCTTCTGAACATGAGCCAGGCACCTCTCGTCCAGGGCTACGAAGTCGTGATCGGCTTCGAGACGCACGCCCAGCTGTCCACCGCGAGCAAGATCTTCAGCCGCGCCAGCACGGCCTTCGGCGCCGAACCCAACACGCAGGCCTGCGCGGTCGACCTGGCGCTGCCCGGCACGCTGCCGGTGATGAACAGGGGCGCGGTGGAGCGCGCCATCCGGCTGGGCCTGGCGCTGGGCAGCGCCATCGCGCCGCGCAGCGTGTTCGCGCGCAAGAACTACTTCTACCCCGATCTGCCCAAGGGCTACCAGATCAGCCAGTACGAGATCCCGGTGGTGCAGGGCGGCTCGGTGAGCTTCTACCTCGACGGCGAGCCGAGGACGGTGCGCCTGGTGCGCGCCCACCTGGAGGAAGACGCCGGCAAGTCGCTGCACGAGGACTTCGTCGGCATGAGCGGCATCGACCTCAACCGCGCCGGTACGCCGCTCCTGGAGATCGTGACCGAGCCCGACATGCGCTCCACCGCCGAGGCCGTGGCCTACGCGAAGGAGCTGCACAAGATCGTCACCTGGATCGGCATCTGCGACGGCAACATGCAGGAAGGCAGCTTCCGCTGCGACGCCAACGTGTCGGTGCGCCGGCCCGGCCAGCCGCTGGGCACGCGGCGCGAGATCAAGAACCTCAACAGCTTCCGCTTCATGCAGCAGGCGATCGACTACGAGATCCGCTGGCAGATCGAGCAGCTGGAAGACGGCCGCGCGATCCAGCAGGCGACGGTGCTGTTCGACCCCGACACCGGCGAGACGCGCGCCATGCGCACCAAGGAGGACGCGGCCGACTACCGCTACTTCCCCGACCCGGACCTGCCGCCGCTGGCGATCGCGCCGGAGTGGATCGAGCGCGTGCGAAGCGAGATGCCCGAGCTGCCGCGCGCCATGGCCGAGCGCTACGTGCGCGAGCACGGCCTGACGGACTACGACGCCACGCAGCTCACGCAGAGCCCCGCGCATGCGGCCTACTTCGACGCGGTGGTGGGCGCCGGCGGCGCGCCCAAGCTGGCCAGCAACTGGCTGCAGGGCGAGATCTCCAAGCGCCTGAACGCGCAGGAGATCGGCATCGAGGCAGCGCCGGTCAAGCCCGCGCAGCTGGCCGCGCTGATCGGCCGCATCGGCGACGGCACCATCTCCAACAGCGCCGCGCGCCAGGTCTTCGAGGCGCTGTGGAGCGGCGAGGGCAGCGACGTGGACGCGCTCATCGAGGCCAAGGGCCTCAGGCAGATGAGCGACAGCGGCGCGCTGGAGCGGATCATCGACGAGGTGCTGGCGAAGAACGAGAAGAACATCGCCGAATACCGCGCCGGCAAGGACAAGGCCTTCAACGCGCTGGTCGGCCAAGTGATGAAGGCCAGCCAGGGCAAGGCCAACCCGGCGCAGGTGAATGCGCTGCTGAAGGGCCGGCTGGGCTGAGCGGCCGGGCCGCGCGCTACGGCTGCGGCCGCTGCGCCTTGCCGCCGTTCTCCGGCACCCACAGCTGCACCAGCCGGACCCGCTCCTCGTCGAAGCGGCTGGCGATGCGGCGCTTTTCCTCCTCCTGCTCGCCGATGAAGCGCTGCTGGACCTTCACCGCCTGGTCGCTGTCGTCGACCTGCTGGCGCAGCGAGGCAGGCGCCCTGGACGGGTCCTTGGCGTAGAACGCCATCTCGCCGTCGATGCGGCGGCGCTCCTCGCCCAGCTCGGACAGGCGCTTGCGGGCCGCCTCGATGACGGCGTCCACCTGCTTGAGCGCCTCGGCGCGCTCGCGGTCGTGGGTAGCGACGTTGGGGTAGCGCACCAGCAGCGCGCGCTCGCGGCGGCGCTCCTCGCGCTGGCGCAGCGCGGCCTGCTCGGCCTCGCGCTGGCGGGCCTCGATCTCGGCCCGCTCGTTGGCCGTGTAGCGCGGCTCGATGCGCCGGCGCACGGTGCCCGAGGGCGACAGCTCGACCTGCTCGCGGTCGAAGCAGGCCTGGATCGGCCGGTCGGAAGTGAGCGTGCGCCCGCTGGCATCGACGCAACTGTAGATGCTGCCGGCGTTGGCCACGCCCTTGCCGTCGGTCTGCGCCTGGGCGCCTGCAGCGGCGGCCAGGCAGCAGGCCACGGCCAGCAGGCGGGCGGGCAAGCTCATGCGATGAAGGGCAGTCGGCGGCACGTCGTCATGGTTCCTCGGAAAGGGCCTCAGGCGGCGCCGTAGCGCGCGCGGTAGGCCAGGACGCTCTCGCGATGCATCCGCAGTTCGTCGCTGGCGCGCTGGTCCAGATAGTCGAGCAAGTCGGCCAGCGTGGCAATGGCGACAACCTGCAGGCCCAGCTGATTGCGGACGTATTGCACGGCGCTGTAGGGCACGTCGGCGCCGTTCTCGGTGGCCTTCTCCTGCCGGTCCAGCGCGATGGCCACGGCGTGCGGGGTGGCGCCGGCCGCCCGGATGAGGGCGATGGACTCGCGCACGGCGGTGCCGGCGGACATGACGTCGTCGACGACGAGCACGCGGCCCTTGAGCGGCGCGCCGACCAGCGAGCCACCCTCGCCGTGGTCCTTGGCTTCCTTGCGGTTGTAGGCGAAGGGCACGTTGCGCCCGCGGCGCGCCAGCTCGGCCGCGACCGTGGCGCCCAGGGGGATGCCCTTGTAGGCCGGGCCGAAGATCATGTCGAACTCGATGCCCGAGGCCAGGATGCGGCCTGCATAGAATTCCGCCAGCCGCGCGATGCGCGCGCCGTCGTCGAACAGCCCGGCATTGAAGAAATACGGGCTCATGCGGCCGGCCTTGGTCTTGTACTGGCCGAAGCGCAGCACGCCGGATTCGAGTGCGAACTGCACGAAGTCCTGGGCCAGCGCGCCGCCGTTCTCACCTGTCGTCACCGCACCAGCCATCGGGGTTCCTCGCACGTGTTCAAACTGACCAGCCTCAATCTCAACGGCCTGCGCTCGGCGGCCACCAAGGGGGTGGCCGACTGGGTCGCCGAAACGGCGCCGGATTGTATTTGCATGCAGGAGATCCGCGTCTCGGCCAGCGACGTGGAAGGGCGCTTCGAGCGGATGGCGGGCCTGGCGGGCCACTTCCACTTCGCGCAGAAGAAGGGCTATGCCGGCACCGCCATCTACACCCGGCACGTCCCCAGCGAGGTGGTGGCCGGCTGGGGCAGCGAGGAGTTCGACGCCGAGGGCCGCTATCTGGAACTGCGCTTCGACACGCCCAGTCGCAGGCTCTCGGTCATCAGCTGCTACTTTCCCAGCGGCAGCTCGGGCGAGGAGCGGCAGGCCGCCAAGTACCGCTTCCTGGCGGGCTTCTTCCCGCACCTGGTGCAGCTGAAGAAGCAGCGCGAGTTCATCCTGTGCGGCGACATCAACATCGCCCACAAGGAAGCCGACCTGAAGAACTGGAAGGGCAACCGGAAGAACAGCGGCTTCCTGCCCGAGGAGCGCGCCTGGATGACGCGCCTGCTGGACGCCGGCGCCGACGGCGCGGGCCTGGTGGACGTGTACCGCCGGCTGCAGCCCGACACCACCGACGCCTGCTACACGTGGTGGAGCAACCGCGGCCAGGCCTATGCCAAGAACGTGGGCTGGCGGCTGGACTACCACCTGGCGACGCCGGCGATGGCGCAGCTGGCGCGCAGCGAGCACATCTTCAGGACCCTCAAGTTCAGCGACCACGCGCCGATCACGGTGGACTACGACTTCACGGTCTGACCATGCTGCGCTACCACACCCTTCCCGTCACGCCCTTCCAGCAGAACTGCTCCATCGTCTGGTGCGAGCGGACGATGAAAGCGGCGGTGCTCGATCCCGGCGGCGAGGTGGACCGGGTCATCGACACGGCCCGCGCGCTGGGCGTGACGCCGGAGGCGGTCTGGCTCACCCACGCCCACATCGACCACGCGGGCGGCGCCGGCGAGCTGGCGCGGCGCCTGGCGCTGCCGGTCGTCGGCCCGCACCCGGGCGACCAGTTCTGGATCGATGCCCTGCCTCAGCAGGCGGCGATGTTCGGCTTCCCCCCGGCCGAACCCTTCACGCCCACGCGCTGGCTGCATGACGGGGACAGCGTCGGCGTGGGCGAGGAGGTGCTGGCGGTGCGCCACTGCCCGGGCCACACGCCGGGGCACGTGGTCTTCCATGCGCCCGGCGCGCAGCGCGCCTTCGTCGGCGACGTGCTGTTCGCCGGCAGCATCGGCCGCACGGACTTCCCCGGCGGCAGCCACCGGCAGCTGATCGACAGCATCGTGCAGCGGCTGTGGCCGATGGGCGACGCGACGGTGTTCATCCCCGGCCACGGGCCGGAGAGCAGCTTCGGCCGCGAGCGGCGGGGCAACCCCTACGTCGGCGGCACCTGAGGCGCGGCCTGGGCTCAGGCCGCCGAATGCCAGAGCGCCGCGAAGAAGTGGCAGGTGCTGCCGCCCAGCACGAACAGGTGCCAGACGAAATGGGCGTAGCGCACACGCGAGTCATACAGGAACACGAGCGCGCCGGCGGTGTACGACAGGCCGCCCGCCAGCAGCCACGCCAGCCCCGCGCCGGACATGCGCTCCACCAGCGGCACGGCCGCCACCACGGCGACCCAGCCCATCGCCACGTACAGGCCGGTGGACCACAGCGGGTGCTGCAGCCGGTTCAGCAGCTTGGCGCCGACGCCCAGCGCGGCGGCCGCCCACACCACACCGAACAGCGACCACCCCCAGGCGCCGCGCAGCACACCCAGCACGAAGGGCATGTAGCTGCCGGCGATGAACAGGTAGATCGATGCATGGTCGAGCCGGTTGAACCACAGCTTGGTCCGCCCTGCCGGCAGGGCGTGGTAGAGGGTGGAGGTGAGGTACAGCACGATGGCCGTCCCGGCGAACAGGCAGGCGGCCACCACTTCGGCCGCCTGCCCGCGCAGCGCGGCCTGGCGCACCAGGATGGGCAGGGAAGCCACGGCCAGCAGCAAGCCCAGCCCATGGCTGATGGCGTTGGCGATTTCCTCGCCCAGGGTCTGTTCACGGACAGCGGCGCGGATGTTCATGGTCGGCAGGTCAAGCAATGCACGGGCCATGGCTGAACCATCGCCGCGATCGAATTCACACTCGGAACGGGAATTGTGCGCCCGTCTTCCCGCCACCGGCGCTCGGGGACAATGGCGGGCCATGCCCGCCCCTTCCCGAACCGCCGCCGACAACGTCAACGCCGATGCCCCGCAAGACGCCGCGCTGCCCTGGCGCGAGACGCTGAAGGTCTATCTCGAACCAGCGACGCTGCGCATGTTCGCGCTCGGCTTCGCGGCCGGCCTGCCGCTGCTGCTGGTGCTGGGCACGCTGAGCTTCCGGCTGCGCGAGGCCGGCATCGACCGGGCCACCATCGGCTACCTGAGCTGGGTCGGCCTGGCCTACGGCTTCAAGTGGGTGTGGGCGCCGCTGGTGGACCGCCTGCCGCTGCCGCCGCTGACCACCCTGCTGGGCCGCCGGCGCGGCTGGCTGCTGCTGGCGCAGGCCATGGTGATCGCCGGGCTGGCCGGCATGGCGGTGAACGACCCCCGCGCCGGCCTGGAGCCGATGATCTGGTGCGCGCTGCTGGTGGCCTTCGGCTCGGCCACGCAGGACATCGCGCTGGACGCCTTCCGCATCGAATCGGCCGAGGCGCGCAAGCAGGCGGCGCTGGCGGCGGCCTACCAGACGGGCTACCGCCTGGCGATGATCTGGGCCGGCGCCGGCGTGCTGTGGGTGGCGGCCTGGGCCGAAGGCAGGGCCACGGGCGGCTACCAGAACACCGGCTGGCGCATGGCCTACCTGGCGATGGCCGCCTCGATGGCGGTGGGCGTGCTGACGGTGCTGCTCTCGCCCGAGCCGGCGCGGCGCGAACTGCCGCCCGCCCAGGGCCCGGCCGACTGGCTGCGCTCGGCGCTGGTCGAGCCCTTTGCCGACTTCATCCGCCGCTACCGCTGGCACGCCGCGCTGATCCTGGCGCTGATCGCCATCTACCGCATCAGCGACGTGGTGATGGGCATCATGGCCAACCCCTTCTACGTGGACATGGGCTTCACCAAGGACGAGGTGGCCACCGTGAGCAAGATCTACGGCGTGGTGATGACGCTGGCCGGCGCCTTCGTCGGCGGCGTGCTGTCGATGCGCCTGGGCGTGATGCGCGTGCTGATGCTGGGCGCGGTGCTCAGCGCGGCCAGCAACCTGCTGTTCGCCTGGCTGGGCACGCGCGGACACGACGTGACGGCGCTGGTGGCCGTGGTGTCCGCCGACAACCTGGCCGGCGGCATCGCCTCGGCGGCCTTCATCGCCTACCTGTCCAGCCTCACCAACGTCAGCTACTCGGCCACGCAGTACGCCCTGTTCAGTTCCATGATGCTCCTGCTGCCGAAGTTCGTGGCCGGCTATTCGGGCGCCTTCGTCGATGCCTACGGCTACGGCACCTTCTTCACCTGCACCGCGGCGCTGGGCGTGCCGGTGCTGGTGCTGGTGGCGCTGGC
>JASGDG010000021.1:0-9688 GCA_047607325.1 Xenophilus sp.
GACTTCGACCTCTTCGTCATCGGCGGCGGCAGCGGCGGCGTGCGCGCCGCACGCATGGCCGGCCAGCGCGGGGCGCGCGTGGCGCTGGCCGAATGCGCGGCGCTGGGCGGCACCTGCGTCAACGTGGGCTGCATCCCCAAGAAGCTCTACAGCTACGCCGCCGGCTATGCCGAGGCCTTCGAGGAGGCGCCGGGCTTCGGCTGGACGCTGCCCGGGGCGCCGCGCTTCGACTGGGGCTCGCTCAAGGCGAACCGCGCGCAGGAGATCACCCGCCTGAACCGCGTCTACCAGGGCCTGCTCGACAGCGCCGGCGTGACGCTGCTGCAGGGCTGGGCTCAGCTGGTGGACGGCCACACGGTCGAGGTGGACGGCCGGCGCCACACGGCCAGGCACATCCTCGTGGCCACCGGCGGCGTGCCGGTGGTGCCCGAGCTGCCGGGGGCCGGGCTGGGCGTGGTGTCGGACGCGATGTTCGACCTGCCCGGCTTCCCGAAGCACCTGGTGGTGATCGGCGCCGGCTACATCGCCTGCGAGTTCGCCTCGATCTTCCGCGCGCTGGGCGCCGAGGTGACGCAGCTGGTGCGCAAGGCGCACGTGCTGGACAGCTTCGACGAGGACCTGCGCGAGTTCCTGGCGCGCGAGATGGGCAAAGCCGGCATCGACCTGCGCATGAACACGCAGGCCGAAACGCTGGTGCGCAACGAAAGGAACGGGCGCATCACCGTCTCGCTGGAGCACGGCCGGCAGATCGAGGCCGACACCGTGCTCTTCGCCACCGGCCGCCGGCCGAACACCGAGGGCATGGGCCTGGAGGCGGCCGGCGTGAAGCTGGATGCGCGCGGCGCCGTGGCGGTGGACGGCGAGTACCGCAGCAGCCTGCCCTCGGTCTTCGCGGTGGGCGACGTCTGCACGCGCCTGCAGCTCACGCCGGTGGCACTGGCCGAGGCGATGGTGGTGGTGGACCGCCTGTTCGGCGACGGCCGGCGGCGCATGGACTACGACGTCGTGCCCACCGCCGTGTTCACGCACCCCAACGTCGGCACCTGCGGCTACACCGAGGCGGCGGCGCGCGCGAAGTTCGGCGAGGTGCGCATCTTCGCCACCGACTTCAAGCCGCTGCGCCACACGCTCTCGGGCCGCGAGGAGCGCACCTTCATGAAGCTCGTCGTCGATGCGAAGAGCGACCGCGTGGTGGGCCTGCACATGGTCGGCGCCGAGGCCGGCGAGATCGTGCAGGGCTTCGCGGTGGCGATGCGCGCCGGCGCGACCAAGGCACAGTTCGACAGCACCATCGGCATCCACCCGACGGCGGCGGAGGAGTTCGTGACGATGCGCGAGCCGACGGTGGGATGAGGCTTCAGCCCAGGGCGCCCCGCGAGCGGACGCCCTCCGCCAGCAGCCAGTCCCGGAACGCCGCGAACGCCGGCAGGTGCATGCGGTCCGGCCGGAAGCACAGGAAGTGCCCCTGGTCCACCGCCACCGGCGCGCCGCAGGGGCTGTGCAGCGCCCCTTCCGCCAGTTCGTCCTCCACCAGCACGCGCGGCACCAGGCCCAGCCCGAGCCCGCTGCGCGCCGCCTGGATCAGCGCCGAGTACTGCGCGAAGCGCGGGCCGGCCGAGACCTGGCCCTCGGGCACGCCATGCTGCGCCGCCCACTGCGGCCAGGCGGCGGTGGCTTCCTCGTGGTGCAGCAGCGTGTGGCCCAGCAGGTCGGCCGGCCGGCGGATGCGGTGCTGGCCGCCGGCCAGCGCGTCCGAGGCGATCAGCACGAACTCGCGCCCGGCGATGTATTCGGCCACCACGCCCGGCCACTCGCCGGGGCTGTAGCGGATCGCCGCATCGACGCGCGGCGGGATGCCGTCGGACGGATCGAGGTGCCGGCTGAAGCTCAGCGTGATCTGCGGGTGCCGGCGCCGGAACTCCGGCAGCCGCGGGATCAGCCAGCCCGTCAGGAAGGTCGGCACACTGGCCAGTGTCAGCAGGCCCACGTCGCCGCCACCGGAGCGCGCCTCGTAGGTCGCCGTCTCGATGGCGCGCAGGCTGCCCGCGATCTTCTGCCAGTAGGCCCGCCCCTGCGGCGTGAGCTGCACGCCGCGCCCGTGCCTGCTCAGCAGCTTGACGCCGAGGAAAGCTTCCAGCCCCGCCAGCTGCTTGCTCACCGCGCTGACGGTGATGCACAGCGCGCCGGCGGCCTGGGTGAGGCTGTCGCAGCGCGCCACGGCGTCGAAGGCCAGCAGTTCCTGGATGGTGGGGCAGTCGCGCTTCATCGGAGGCTTGAGCGGGAGAGGACGGATATTTTCCATCCGCTCAACGGAAGTCATCCAACTTTCACGCATCGACAGCGCATGTCTTCCTAGAATTTTCCGGCGCCGGCACCCCGCACAGTCGCTGCCGGAAAGTGTTGCGGCGCACAAGACACGGATTGGAGACATGGTTCGCGGCATTTCCCTCGTCTACGGCCTGTACCTGCTGCTGCCGATGGCGCTGCTGGTGGTGGGCAGCTTCGGCCAGAGCTGGACGAACACGCTGCTGCCTTCGGGCCTCACGGGCCACTGGTACGCCGACCTCTGGGCCGACCCGTCCTTCCGCAAGGCCTTCGTCAGCAGCCTCACGGTGGCGCTGGCCGCCTGCGCCATCGACGCCGTGCTGGCGCTGCCGCTGGCCTATGCCCTGTACCACGGCGCCCGGCGCGGCCACGCGCTGGCCTCGCGCATCGTCAGCGCCATGCCGGTGGCGGTGCCGGCGATCACGCTGGGCTTCGGCTACATGATCGTCTTCAACACCGACGCGATGCCCTGGCTGGGCAGCACGCCGCTGCTGGTGGCGGCGCACGCCATCGCCACCCTGCCCTACCTCACCAACACGCTGCTGACCGACCTGCGCCACCTGGGCCTGGAGCGGCTGGAGCAGGCCGCCGCCACGCTGGGCGCCACCGAATGGCAGCGCTTCACCGGCATCGTGCTGCCCAGCCTGCGGCAGAGCCTGCTGTCGGGGCTGGTGATGGTGGCCGCCCTGTCGATCGGCGAGTTCAACCTCTCCAACCTGCTGGCGGGCTTCCAGAACCGCACCTACCCGGTGGTGCTGCTGCAGGCCTTCTACGGCGCCACCGGCTTCGCCTGCGCCGCCACCGTCGTGCTGCTGCTGCTGGCCTGCCTGGCGGCGCTGCTGTCTTCTTCCGCCCTGCGCAAATCCTCATGAGCCTCGTCTTCGACCGCGTCAGCTATCACTACCCCGGCAGCAGCCAGGGCCTGCACGACGTCTCCTTCGAGGTGGGCGACGGTGAGCTGGTGGCCGTGATCGGGCCCAGCGGCTCGGGCAAGTCCACGCTGCTCAAGCTGGTGGCCGGGCTGGAGACCGGGCACAGCGGCCGCATCGCGCTCGGCGGGCACGACATGGCCGGCACGCCGGTGCACCAGCGCGGCATCGGCATGGTGTTCCAGAGCTACGCGCTGTTCCCGCACCTGTCGGTGCAGGACAACGTGGCCTACGGCCTGGCGCTGCGCGGCCAGCCGGCGGCGCAGCGCCGCGCGCGGGCCCGCGAACTGCTGGAGGTGGTCGGCCTGGCCGACTACGCGCAGCGCGCCATCGCGCAGCTGTCCGGCGGGCAGCAGCAGCGCGTGGCGCTGGCCCGCGCGCTGGCCATCGACCCGCGCGCGCTGCTGCTGGACGAGCCGCTGTCGGCGCTGGACGCCAGCGTGCGCGGCCACCTGCGCGACCAGATCCGCGCGCTGCAGCGGCGCTTCGGCGCCACCACGCTGCTGGTCACGCACGACCAGGAAGAGGCGCTGGCGATGGCCGACCGCGTGGCCGTGCTCAAGGACGGGCGCCTGCTGCAGATGGCGACGCCGCGCGAGCTGTACGAGCGGCCGGCCCGGCGCGCGGTGGCCGAGTTCGTCGGCCTCTCGACGCTGCTGCCCGGCCGCGTCTCGGCGCCCGGCCGCGTGGACCTGGGCTTCGCCGAACTGGCCGCGCCGACCGAAGGCCGTGCGACGGGCCAGGCCGTGCACCTGCTGGTGCGGCCCGAGCACGTGCAGCCCGACCCCGCGCCCGGCACGCCCAACCGGCTCCAAGGCCGCGCCGGCGCGGCGCGCTACCTGGGTTCCATCACCCGCTACGACTTCGAGGTGGCCGGCGCGCCGCGCCCCTTCCTCGCCGAAGGCCATGCGCCCGCCGCGCAGGCCATCGCCGTCGCCCCCGAGCACATCCGCCTGCTGGACGACTGACATGTGCCCACCCCCGTTTCTCCCGGACTTCGTTCCGGTCGAATCCCCCCTCAAGGGGGCGCCCCCGGTGGCCCGGCAAAGCCGGTTCCACGGGGGCACTGGCATGGCCTGCTCCGCGGCCATCGGACCTCGCCCCATCTGCCCTCGGATTTCGCGGGCTGCAGCCCGCTGAGCAGTCAGTGCAACTTTTCTCCATCCCTCCAAGGAGCCTCGCATGCAACGCAGACAACTGATCCAGGCCGCCGGCACGCTGCCGCTGGCCGCGCTCGCCGGGCGCGCCTTCGCCTTCGACGGCCCCGAGCTGTATGCCGGCGAGAAGGCGCTGTACGAGGAAGCGAAGAAGGAAGGCATGTGCGTCTCCTTCGACACCGGCCCCGAGTGGGCCAACTGGAAGTCCCTCTTCCGCGACTTCAAGAAGCGCTACCCCGAGATCGAGCTGACCTACAACGACCTGGGCTCGGCCGCCACCGTGGTGGCGCTGGAGAAGATGCGCCGCCGCCCGCAGGCCGACACCGCCTACTACTTCGCCGCCTCGGCCGTCGACGCGGTGAAGAAGGACGTGGTCGCGCCCTTCAAGCCGGTCCACTTCGAGAAGCTGCCCGAGGTCTTCCGCGAGGCCGAGGGCCGCTGGTTCACCATCCACACACTCAACATCGCCTTCCTGGTCAACAGGAAGCTGGTGAAGAACGTGCCCACCGGCTGGGCCGACCTGCTCAAGCCCGAGTACAAGGGCGCCGTCACCTACCTCGACCCGCGCAGCACCGGCGTCGGGCAGGTGCTGGTCTTCGCCGCCGCGTACGCCAACGGCGGCGGCGTGGACAACGTCAAGGCGGGCACCGACTACCTCGGCCGCCTGCACGCCGCCGGCAACGTGCAGCGGGTGGAGGGCACCACGCCCTACGCCAAGTTCCTCAAGGGCGAGATCCCGGTCTGGATCAGCTACGAGAACGACGGCCTGAAGGCCAAGCACGTGGACGGCATGGGCGACGCCTGCGAGGTGCTGATCCCCAGGGAGGCCAGCGTGGCCGCGCCCTACGGCATCAGCCTGGTGAAGAACGGGCCCAACCCCAGCGCCGGCAAGCTGTGGCTGAACTTCATCATGAGCACGGCCGGGCAGCAGCTCTTCGCGCAGGGCTATGTGCGGCCCGCGGTGCCGGGCATCCAGTTGCCGGCCGACGTGGCGGCCAAGATGCCGGCCGCGCCGCAGATCCGCCCGCTGGACGTGGTCAAGGCCTCGGCGCGCAAGGCCGAGGTGGACCAGCTCTGGGCGCAGGCCACGCTGGCGAAGTAGCCGTGATCCGCCGCTTCGGCGCCTGGCCCGCCTGGGCCTTCATGCTGCTGTTCTTCGCGCTGCCGCTGGGCGCGCTGGTGCCCGAGGCCTTCGGCGGCGGGGGCGGCGCCTTCGCCCGCCTGTTCGCCAACCCGCTGCTGCCCGGCGCGCTGCGCAACACGCTGGCGCTGGGGCTCACGGCGGGCGGCGTGTCGGCCCTGGTGGGCACCGCGGTCGCCATCGAACTGGCGCGCCAGCCCGAGGGCCGGCGGCGCTGGATGATGACGCTGCTGGGCCTGCCACTGGCCTTCTCGGGGCTGGTGATCGCCTACGGCTTCATCCTGGCCTTCGGCCGCGCCGGCTTCGTCACGCAGCTGCTGGCGATGCTGGGCGCCGACCCGGCGCGCGTGGGCGGCTGGATCTACGGCGCCGCCGGCCTGGGCTTCGCCTACGCCTACTACCTCGTGCCGCGCGTGGCGCTGTCGCTGTACCCGGTGTTCGCCAACCTCGACCTGCGGCCGATGCTGGCGGCGCGCACGCTGGGCGCCACGCGCTGGCGCGCCTTCCGCGACGCGGTGCTGGCCGAGGTGGCGCCCTCGGTGCTGTCCAACGCCTGCCTGGTGGCCGCCATCGCGATGGGCACCTACGGCACCGCGCTGGCGCTGGCGGGCACGCAGCTGAACATCCTGCCGCTGATGCTGTACGCGCAGGTGGGCGACGGCGGCTCGGATTTCGGCGTGGCGGCGGCGCTGTCGCTGCTGCTGATGGCGCTGTGCGTCATCGTCATGGGACTGGGAGATGCGATTGCACGCAGAAGAGAACGCGGCCCCGCCGCGCATTGACGACTACCCCGCGCCGCTGGCGCAGGCCCTGGCGCGCCTAGCCGAGCGCCAGCGCGGGCCGCGCCGCCATCGCCGGCCGGTGGGCATCATCGGCCCGGGCGACGGCGACGCCGCGGTGTGCGAGGCCGCCCGCGAGGTGGCGCGTGCGCTGGCGCAAGCCGGCATCGCCATCGTCTGCGGCGGCCGCGGCGGCGTGATGGCGGCCGCCTCGCGCGGCGCGCGCGAGGGCGGCGGCATCGCCATCGGCATCCTGCCGGAAGAGGACGAGCGCCACGCCAACGAATGGCTCAGCGTCGCCATCGCCACCGGCATGGGCGAGATGCGCAACGCGCTGGTGGCGCGCAGCGCCGTCTGCCTGGCGGCCATCGGCGGCAACATGGGCACGCTGTCGGAGATGGCGCTGGGCCTGAAGTGGGGCACGCCGGTGTTCGTGATGCACGGCGACGTGGCGCTGCCCGGGGCGGTGCCGGTGGCGGATGCGCGGGAGATGCTGGCGCGGGTGGTGGAAGTGCTGCTGGCGGGCTGAGGCCGCTCAGCGCCCGGTGAAGCGCGCCGGCCGCTTCTCCTTCCACGCCAGCTGCCCCTCGCGCAGGTCGTCCGACGCCAGCGTGCGCAGCGTCGCCTCGCGCACCGCTCCCTCGGGCAGCGTGCCGCGCGCGATCTGGTTGAGGTGGCGCTTCATGCCCAGCAGCGCCCGCGGCGCCATGCCGGCCAGCTGGCCGACCAGCGCCTGCACCGCGTCCTCCAGCGCCTCCGGTGCCGCCAGGTGCGTCAGGAAGCCGATCTCGCGCATCGACCGCGCGTCCAGCGCCTCGCCGGTCAGGAACAGCCGCTTGGCCGTGTCCAGCCCGAGCCGCTCGACATAGCGGCGCAGCCCGCTCTCGTAGAAGTGCAGGCCCAGCCGCGCGGCCGGCATGAACATCTGCGCCGCCTCGCTGCCGACGCGGAAGTCGCAGGCCAGCGCGATGTCGGTGGCGCCACCGTACACGCCGCCCTGCACGGCCGCGACGGTGACGGCGCGGCAGTCCTCCAGCGCGTCGACCATGTCGCCGAAGCCGGCGCCCTCCGCCTGGCTGGCGGCCATGTCGGCGATGTCGAAGCCGCTGCAGAAATGGCGGCCCTCGGCGCGCAGCAGCAGCGCCAGCACGCCCTCGGCGCGGTTCACGGCGTCGACGTGGGCGCGCAGCACGGGCAGGTCCCCCGCCGCCAGGCGGTTGGCCACCGCCGGGCGGCGCAGGGTGATGGTGGCGACGCGGCCGTCGATGGCCAGCGCCGGGGCCTGGCCGGCGGAACGGGGTGCGGTGTCCTTGCTCATGGGGCGCCACTGTAGGGCCGACGCCGCCACGCGCCCGCCATCGCGCCCATTGCACAATGCCGCCATGCCCTACATGCCCGCCTTCGTCGCGCCCGTCCGCTTCACCGACCCGGCCGCCGCGCTGGCGCAGGTGCGGCGCATCTACGACGGCGGCCTGGCCCACCTGCGCGACTCGATGCAGCGCTTCGTGGCCGGCGAGACGCTGCCGGGCCGGGTGCGCGCCTGCTACCCCTTCGTGCGGGTGCACACGCACACCAGCGCCCGCCACGCCACGCCGGCCACCTCCGGCCTGAGCTACGGCTTCGTCGCCGGCCCCGGCCGCTACGAGACCACGCTGACCCGCCCCGACCTGTTCGCGCGCTACTACGAGGCCCAGTTCCGCCTGCTGCTGGCCAACCACCAGACCGAGCTGGAGGTGGGCACCAGCACGCAGCCGATCCCGATCCACTTCTCCTTCGCCGAGAACGACCACATCGAGGGCACGCTCGGCCCCGAGCGCCGCGCGCTGATGCGCGACGTGTTCGACCTGCCCGACCTGGCCGCGATGGACGACGGCATCGCCAACGGCACGCACGTCACGCACCCCGGCGAGGCCGAGCCGCTGGCCCTGTTCACCGCCGCGCGGGTGGACTACTCGCTGCACCGCCTGCGCCACTACACCGGCACGGCGCCACACTGGTTCCAGAACTTCGTGCTGTTCACCAACTACCAGTTCTACATCGACGAGTTCGTGCGGCTGGGCCACGAGGCGATGGCCGACGAGGCAAGCGAGTACATCGCCTTCGTCGAGCCCGGCAACGTGGTCACGCACCGGCGCGGCCTGAAGCCCGGGCAGGCCGGCGCCTTCGCCGACGCGCTGGCCGCGATGCAGGGCACGCCGCCCGGCCGCCTGCCGCAGATGCCGGCCTACCACCTGGTGCGCGGCGACTACGGCGGCATCACGATGGTCAACATCGGCGTCGGGCCGGCCAACGCCAAGACCATCACCGACCACGTCGCGGTGCTGCGCCCGCACGCCTGGATCATGCTGGGCCACTGCGCCGGGCTGCGCAACACGCAGCAGCTGGGCGACTACGTGCTGGCCCACGCCTACGTGCGCGAGGACCACGTGCTGGACGAGGAGCTGCCGCTGTGGGTGCCCCTCCCGGCGCTGTCGGAGATCCAGCTGGCGCTGGAGCAGGCAGTGGCCGACGTGACCGGCAGCCGCGGCGCCGAGCTGAAGGCCGTGATGCGCACCGGCACCGTGGCCAGCACCGACAACCGCAACTGGGAGCTGCTGCCGGGCAACGAGCCGCAGCGCCGCTTCAGCCAGAGCCGCGCGGTGGCGCTGGACATGGAAAGCGCCACCATCGCCGCCAACGGCTTCCGCTTCCGCGTGCCCTACGGCACCCTGCTGTGCGTGTCGGACAAGCCGCTGCACGGCGAGATCAAGCTGCCCGGCATGGCCAACCACTTCTACCGAGAGCGGGTGGAGCAGCACCTGCGCATCGGCATGCGCGCCATCGACATCCTGCGCGCCGAGGGCACCACGCGGCTGCACAGCCGCAAGCTGCGCAGCTTCGCGGAGGTGGCGTTCCAGTAGGCGCCGCCCCGGCCGGTCAGAGCGCGCCGGCGAAGCGCTCGCGAAAGGCCTCGCAGAAGGCGGGCGTACCGCACAGCGACAGCGTCCAGGTGCGCCGCGCCGCCAAGCCGCCTTCGCCCTCGACGCGCAGGTCCGCATCCCATTCTCCGCCCGCCTCCACCGGCGCGCGCCGGCCGGGGAAGGCGGTCTCGGCCCAGGCCAGCACCTGCGCGATCTCGGCCTCCACCGCCGCGGCGCGGCGGGGCTCCACGCTGGCCATGGCCTCGAACAGGCCGACGCCGTCGTCGCCCTCGCTGGCCTCGAACAGCAGGTAGTCCAGCGCCGCGCCAGGCGATGCCGGGGCGAAAAAGTCCATGCCGTTGCTCCTGAAGTCCACCGTGCGCCGATTTTCAGCCCGTCGCGGCCGGCCTCCAGCGCAGCGGCAGCGCGCCCGGCCGGCGCAGGCCGCCGCGCACGC
>JASGDG010000022.1:0-4685 GCA_047607325.1 Xenophilus sp.
GCCGGGCCTGCGCCGCGGCGCTGCGCCGGATCGCCGACGCGGTGCGCGAGGACTTCGCGACGCCGCCGCCGGACGCGGCCCGGCGCGAAGCCCGGGCAGGCGCCCTGCGCCAGATGCTGCGCGCCCTCGCGGTGCAGGCCGCCGGCGCCGGGCGCGAGGCCCGCCTCGTCGCCTGGCTGCGCCGCCGGCCGGTGCACGGCGATCCGGAGCGCATCGCCCGCCTCGTCTCGCGCACGCTGCACGACGCGACGCTGCCGTCGCGCCATGCCGGCCTGCGGCGGCCGGGGGAACCGGAGCCCGATGGCGCCGCCCTGTCGGCAGCCCTGGCCGGCGCGCTGGAAGACGCCGCGCGGCACCTCGAACAAGGCAGGCCGATGGATCGGGAAGCCTTGCGGACCCATGCGCACGCCGCGCTCGCCGCTGCGCCGGGCGCCGGCTGGATCGCGCCTACCGTGCGCCTGCTGATGCAGGATCTCGCCGCGCTGACGCGGCAGGATCAAGCGACGGCGCCGGCCGATGCCGAAGTGCGGATCAGGTGATCGAAGGCGCTCAGCGCCGCCTTCGCCCCCTCGCCGGCAGCGATGATGATCTGCTTGTACGGCACGGTGGTGCAGTCGCCCGCCGCGAACACACCCGGCACCGAAGTCTGGCCCCTGGCGTCGACCACGATTTCGCCGTGGCGGCTCAGCTCCACCGTGCCCTTGAGCCAGTCGGTGTTGGGCACCAGGCCGATCTGCACGAACACGCCTTCCAGCTCGACGCGGTGCGCCTCGCCGGTGCCGCGGTCCTTGTAGTTCAGGCCGTTCACCTTGTCGGTGCCGGTGATCTCGGTGGTCTGCGCGTTCACCGCCACCGTCACGTTCGGCAGGCTGCGCAACTTGCGCTGCAGCACCTCGTCGGCACGCAGCTTGGCGTCGAACTCGATCAGCGTCACGTGGCCCACGATGCCGGCCAGGTCGATGGCCGCCTCGACGCCGGAGTTGCCGCCGCCGATCACCGCCACGCGCTTGCCCTTGAACAGCGGCCCATCGCAGTGCGGGCAGTAGGCCACGCCCTTGTTCTTGAACTCCTTCTCGCCCGGCACGTTGATGTTGCGCCAGCGCGCGCCGGTGGCGAGGATGACGGTCCTGGCCTTGAGCGTCGCGCCGCTCTCGGTCTGCAGTTCGATGAACTCCTTGCCGGGCACCAGCGCCTTGGCGCGCTGCAGGTTCATGATGTCCACGTCGTAGGTGCGGACATGCTCCTCCAGCGCCAGGGCGAACTTCGGCCCCTCGGTCTCCTTGACCGAAATGAAGTTCTCGATGCCCAGCGTGTCCAGGACCTGGCCGCCGAAGCGCTCCGACGCGATGCCGGTGCGGATGCCCTTGCGCGCCGCGTACACGGCCGCGGCGGCGCCAGCGGGGCCGCCGCCGACGACCAGCACGTCGAAGGGCGCCTTGGCGGAAATTTTCTTCGCCTCGCGCTCCACGCCGCTGGTGTCGATCTTGGCCAGGATCTCCTCCAGCGTCATGCGGCCCGAGCCGAACTGCGTGCCGTTGAGGAAGACCGTGGGCACGCCCATGATCTGGCGTTCCTTGATCTCGTCCTGGAAGGTGCCGCCTTCGATCATGGTGGTCCTGATGCGCGGGTTCTGCACCGCCATCAGGTTCAGCGCCTGCACCACGTCCGGACAGTTGTGGCAGGTGAGCGAGACGTAGACCTCGAACGCGAAGTCGCCGTCCAGCGCCTTGATCTGGTCGAGGATCGCCTGCTCCACCTTCGGCGGGTAGCCGCCCACCTGCAGCAGCGCCAGCACCAGCGAGGTGAACTCATGGCCCATCGGCAGGCCCGCGAAGCGCGGCCCCACGCTCTCGCCCGGGCGGTTGATGGAGAACGAGGGCGTGCGGTGGGGCGTATCGGCGGAGGTGTCTTCCACCACGCTCACCAGCTTCGACGACTCGGCGATGTCCTTGAGCAGTTCGCGCGTCTCCTGCGAGGCCTTGGAGTCGTCGAGCGAGGCGACGATCTCGATGGGCTGCGAGATGCGTTCGAGGTAGCTGGCGAGTTGGGCCTTGGTGGCGGCGTCGAGCATGGAGATCTCTCTTTCTGGCGTTCTGGAAAAACAAAAGCCCGGGGGTGCGGTGCCCCCGGGCTGGACTCGGGGCGGCTGTCGTGATCGAAGCCGCCGGGCTGGCGCGTTCAGCCGAGCGCCGGCCGCCTTCGCATGCGAAGGGCCGCAGCGCAGGGCACGCGGGCCAGCCGGTGGCCGGTCATGGGAGGGCGATCAGATCTTGCCGACCAGGTCGAAGGAAGGCTTGAGCGTGGAGGCGCCCTCTTCCCACTTGGCGGGGCAGACCTCGCCAGGGTGCGAAGCCACGTACTGCGCGGCCTTGACCTTGCGCAGCAGATCCTTGGCGTCGCGGCCGATGCCCTCGGCGGTGATTTCCAGCGCCTGGATCACGCCCTGCGGATCGACGATGAAGGTGCCGCGGTTGGCCAGGCCCTGGTCTTCGCGCAGGACTTCGAAGTTGCGGCTGATCGCCAGGGTCGGGTCGCCCAGCATCGTGTACTTGATCTTGCCGATGGTCTCGGACGAGTCGTGCCAGGCCTTGTGGGTGAAGTGGGTGTCGGTCGAGACCGAGTAGATCTCCACGCCCAGTTTCTGGAACTCGGCGTAGTGGTCGGCCACGTCGCCCAGTTCGGTCGGGCACACGAAGGTGAAGTCGGCCGGGTAGAAGAAGAACACGGCCCACTTGCCTTTCACATCGGCATCGGACACGTCGACGAACTTGCCGTCCTTGTACGCGGTGGCCTTGAAGGGTTTGATTTCGGTGTTGATGACGGACATGTGCTTTCCTTCTTTCGAGGAGGTTGAACAATCAGGGTGAACCATGATTATATGCATTGATTTTCCTCATTCAATAGAAATGAGCTATCGATGAGGCGGGCAACGGCTATGAGGCGGCCCACGCTCTGCGAACGTTTATCAGCCTCAAACGCATGCAGACCGGGAACGCGGGGGCTTCGCTTGGAGCGGGCGGGGGTGGCGGGGACAATGGCGCCCGACACTTGTTTCGACGAAGGACAACAACATGAAGGGCGACCCCACGGTCATCGACCATCTGCAGGCGCAGCTCAAGAATGAGCTCACCGCCATCAACCAGTACTTCCTGCACTACCGCATGCTCAAGCACTGGGGCCTGGACAGGCTGGCGAAGAAGGAATATTCGGAATCGATCGGCGAGATGAAGCACGCCGACAAGCTGATGGACCGCATCTTCATGCTCGACGGGCTGCCCAACCTGCAGGACCTGGCCAAGCTCCACGTGGGCGAGGACGTGCCGGAGATCCTGGCGTGCGACCTCAGGTCCGAGCAGGGCTCGCAGGCCACGCTCAAGGCGGGCATCGCTCACTGCGAGTCCGTGCGGGACTATGTCTCGCGCGACCTGCTGCAGGAGATCCTGGAAGACACCGAGGAGCACATCGACTTCCTCGAAACGCAGATCGACCTGGTGGACAAGGTTGGCCTGCAAAACTACCTGCAGTCCCAGATGGGCGAGGCCGACTGACACCCTCGCCTCGGCCGACCGGACAGATACCGAGAAGCCACCGGCGCCCGGGGGAGCGTGCGTCAAACGCGGCCGGTAGCCACCAGAAAACGCCCCTGGGCCGCACACTCGCGCCGGACCATCCTGCAGCAGTCCGCGCCTCCATTCCACCGTCTTGCCGCCGCAGCCCAACCGTTGTGGGCGGCGCGCGGACATGGCGGGCGGCATGTGGACGGCTTCGCCCCAGCCTGTCGGGCAGCGACGGGCCGCCGTGCATTCCGTCTGGCAACCATGCTGAGCGCTGAGATCGATCTCGGCCCTTGCCGTCAAGACCAGGGCGATAAAAATTGAAAATGCGATGAATTCTTATTTATAATCACCGCATCGCATCAACCCGCCAGCCGTCTGCTGTCCGCCATGATCGTTTGCATCTGTCGCCGAGTGACCGACCGCGAGATCGCGCGACATGCGCGCGCCGGGATGACGTTCGACGAGGTTCAGTCCGAACTCGGGGTGGCCACCCAGTGTGGCCGCTGCGAAGACTGCGCGCGCGACGTCATGGCGCAATGCAGCGCTTCGCATCCGGTCGCCGCCGTCAGCTGCGATTTCGAGCCCCGCGCAATCCAGCTTGCAGGCCCTCTCATGCAAGGCAACACATGGAATTCGTCGCGGCACTCGCCGGCAGCCTGATCTTCGTGGCAGGCTCGGCCTGGTGGATTTTTCGTAAATAGATTTCTTCTTTTCTTGCGGTCTGCGCCGGGCGCGTCATGCGTTGCCGGGCGAACCGCTGTGGAACGTGTCTAGCCGCTTCTCCTCACCCTCCTCCTCCTCGCCGCTGGGGATCTCCCGTACCGCCGCCATCGCCGGTGGCGTCATCCTGTTCCACGCTGCGGCGCTGTGGGCGCTGCAAAGCGGCCTGCTGCGCAGAGCGGCCGAGGTTGTGGTCCCGGCGGAGATCCTGGCACAGATTGTCGAGCCGCCTCCGCCGCCGGCACCGCCTCCACCGCCACCTCCGCCGCCCGCGCCTCCGAAGGCTGCCCCGCCCCCACCCCGGCCGGTCGCGATCCGCGAGCGCAAGCCGCTGCCGCCGTCGCCCAACACGCCGGTGGGCGTGGTGGAGCCGCCGCCGGCACCGGCGGTCGAGCCGCCTCCGCCCGC
>JASGDG010000023.1:0-6039 GCA_047607325.1 Xenophilus sp.
CCATGCACCGGTTGCGCGGCGCCCGCGCCGGCCGCCAGTGCGTCGGCCACCCGGCGCAGCGTCTGCGGCCGCACCAGCGGCAAGTCGGCAGGCAGGACCAGCCAGCCCGGCGCCTCGCGGGTGGCGCGCACGGCGGCGGCGATCGAGTCGCCCATGCCAGGGTGGCCGGCGTCTTCCACGCGCCAGGGCAGGCCGCTGGCGTGCACGGCGTCCAGCGTGCGCCCGATCACCGGGCGCCCGCCCAGCAGCGCCTGCAGCTTGTCCACCTGCCCGCCCGAGGCGCGGAAGCGCTCGCCCCGGCCCGAGGCGAGGACCAGCACCACCGGCAGCGCACCGCCTGCCATCGCCGCGCCTCAGGCGAGCACGTGGCCGCCCGGCTGCTGCTGCGGCGGCCAGTCGCGCTCGCCGGGGGACTCCGGCAGCGAGGTTTCGAGGACCCGGCCCATCGCGTCCAGCGGCAGGTCGGCCGCCGCGGCGCTGCCGCGCAGCGGGTGGCGCAGCGCACGGGCCAGCGCGAACCGCAGGCGCAGCCCATGGAGGCGGGGACGGACGATCATGGGAGCGCGATGTTATGCGCCACGCGCGCACAATCCGGCGCCATGAGCGATCTTCCGCATTCCATCGCCTCGCTGCGCAAGAGCTACGAGCGCGCCGAGCTCGACGAGGCCCACAGCGCCGCCGAGCCGCTGGCCCAGTTCGAGCGCTGGCTGTCCGAGGCCATCGCCGCCCGGGTGCCCGAACCCAACGCCATGACCCTGGCCACCGTGGGCAGCGACCTGCGCCCATCCACCCGCATCGTGCTCATCAAGGGCTACGACGCGCGCGGCATCGTCTGGTACACCAACTACGCGAGCCGCAAGGGGCTGGAACTGGCCGGCAACCCGTATGCCGCGCTGCAGTTCCACTGGGTCGAGCTGGAGCGCGTGGTGCGCATCGAGGGCCGGGTCCAGAAGGTGGGCGAGGACGAGAGCGACGCCTACTTCGCCAGCCGGCCGCTGGACTCGCGCATCGGCGCCTGGGCCAGCCCGCAGAGCCAGGTGATCGGGGGCCGCTCGGTGCTGGTGGCCGGCGCGGCGAAGTACAGCGCGCAGTTCCTGCTCAACCCGCCGCGCCCGCCGCACTGGGGCGGCCTGCGGCTGGCACCCGACCGCTGGGAGTTCTGGCAGGGCCGAAGGAGCCGGCTGCACGACCGGCTGCGCTACCGCCTCGACGGCGGCGCCTGGGTGCGCGAGCGCCTGGCGCCCTGACGGCGGCCCCGCCGCGAAACGGGGCCGCGGCCCGGCGCATCAGAACGTGACGCGCACCCCCACCTTCACGCTGCGCCCCGGCAGCGGCGCCTTGGGGTAGACGGTGGTGGTGAGGATCGAGGTGGCGCTGTAGGCCAGCGTGTTGGTCAGGTTGTCGATGCGGGCGTACCACAGCAGGTTGGCGCGGCCGGCCTTCATGCGGTAGCCCAGCGCGGTGTTCCACAGCGTGTAGCCCGCGGTCTCGCGCTGACCCTCCAGCGGCACGCGGTGCTGCGCGGCGTAGCTGTCGAAGCCCAGCCGCGCCGACCACGGCCCGCTGGCCCACACCAGCGTCGCGCCCGCGTGCGCCGGCGAGATGCGCGGCAGCGGCTCGCCGGTGTCCAGGTTGGTGGCGCGCACCAGGTCGCCGCGCCACTCCAGGTCCAGCGTGCCGTTGCCGCCCCACTGCCGCAGGCCGTCGCCGCCCAGCAGCCGCAGGTTGCCGCTGGCCTCGACGCCGGTGAAGCGCGCGCGCACGCCGCGGTAGACGTATTCGGACAGCAGGTCCTCGTTCAGCTCGGACTCCTCGGTCTCGATCTCGCCCTCCTCGTTGCGCACGGTGCCGGTCGCCGTCAGGCCGATGTAGTTGTGGAAGCGCGTCCAATAGGCGTTGACGCTCGCGCGATGCGGGCCGTCGCGCCACTGCACGCCGAGGTCGGCGCCGATCGACTCCTCGTTCTTGAGCGTCGGATCGCCCACCTCCCAGGCCCCGGTCGCCACGTGCGGGCCGTTGGCGAACAGTTCGTAGTCCTTCGGCGCGCGCTCGGTGTAGGCCAGGTTGCCGGTCAGCTGCCACTGCGGCGCCAGGTTCACCAGGGTGCCGAGGGCCGCGCTGTGCGGATTGAAGCTGCGCTCGCCAGTCGTGAAGCGGGTGATCGACGGATCGTCCGGGTAGCCCAGCGAGCGCACCGTCACCTGCTCGGTGCGCGCCCCGAGGGAGAAACGGCCCCACGAGGTGGGCAGCTCCTCGTAGAGGAACAGCGCCGTCGAATGCGTGTGGCTGTACGGGGCAAAGGCCTCCTCGCCGACGGCCGCGAAGCGGGTGTGCTCGCTCTGCAGGCCGACCACGCCCTCCAGCCCGCCCAGCGCCTCGACCGGCCGGTGCCGCGCCTCGATGCGCAGGTCGTTGCCGTTGTTGGTGAAGGTGGTGCCCACCTCACCGCCCTCGTATTCGGTGTGCTGGTACTCGGTGCGGCTGGCCTTGACGTGCACGCTGTTGAAGAAGCCGCCGGGCTTGAACTCGCCCTCCAGCGCATAGCGGCGCTGGCGCATGCGGATGGTCACGTCGTCCTCGGCCACGGTGCCGTAGGTGCTGCGGTACTCGCTCACCGAAGCGCCGATCCAGTTGCCGCCGCCGAGGAACACGGTGCCGCCCAGCGCCCCGCCCCCGCTGTGCGCGGCCGAGTTGCAGATGCGCCGCTGCACCGACGGCGAACCGGTCTTGGTGCATGTCAGCGACACCGGCACGCTCACGTCGCCGGCGTCGCGGCTGAAGGCGTCGGCATGCAGGGCGAAGCGGTCGTTGCCGCCCTCCACCACCATGCCGCCGCTCTTCTCGCGGCTGCCGCTGGCATAGCCCAGCTCGGCGCGGCCGCCCACGCCGTCGATCGGTTCGGTGGGGATGCGGTTGTCGATCACGTTGACCACGCCGCCCACCGCGCTGCCGCCGTACTGCAGGGCCGAGGGACCGCGCAGCACCTCGATGCGCTCGGTGACCAGCGGGTCCATGGGCACCGCGTGGTCGTAGCTCAGCGCCGAGGCGTCGAGCGAGCTGCCGCCGTCGGAGAGGATGCGGATGCGGTCGCCGTCCTGTCCGCGGATGATCGGGCGGCTGGCGTTGGGGCCGAAATAGGTGCTGCTCACACCGGGCAGGCCCTCCAGCGTCTCGCCCAGCGTGGACTGGGCGCGGTAGAGCAGCGTGTCGCCCTGCAGGCTGAGCGTGGGGGCGATGGACTGCTCGGCGCCGAGCGGATTGCCGGTGACCGTGACGGTGTCGAGCGCGGGCGCGTCGGCCGCCGCGTCGTCGGCGGACTGCGCCCAGGCGGCGGAGGCGGCCAGAAGAAGAACAGCCGCGCCGATGGCGTGGCGGGAAAAGGGGTGGGGATGCATGCGAAGACCCGTTGAATCCAGGAGGAAAGGGCACGCCGGCGCGCGCACGCGCCGTGGTTCACACGGGCGCCTGCGCGGCGGTCGGGCCGGGAAGGAAGAGAAGGGATTCAGCGGGCCGCAGGCGGGCCGCGCGCGTCGAACAGCAGGACCCAGCGCGCCAGCGCCTCACCCTGCATGAAGTCGAAGACGGCCGTGGGCAGCACCACCGGCAGCAGCACGGCCGCCACCGAGGGCAAGGCGCTGCCGTGCGCCGCCTGGTCATACAGCCGGCACTGCAGGTCGCCGTCGTGGTGGCCGGCGAACAGGGCCAGCAGCCCATGCACCTCCTTGTCCGCCTGCGCCGGCGTGCCGGCGGCCTGCCCGGCAGCGGCCGCGTGCGCCGGATGGTCGTGCAGCACCCGGTGAATCTGCCCCAGGCTGGAGGCCAGCACCAGCGTCAGCGCGAGCAGCCACGCCCACGCCCCGGCGCAAGCCGGACGGAACGCGGGCGAAGGCGGGGGTGCGGCGGTCACGAGGCCGAGCATTGTGCCAGCCGCGGCCGTCCGGCGTGCGCCGAGGTCAGTCCTTGCGCAGCCGCTGCGCGAAGGTCTTGCGGAACTTCTCCACCTTGGGCGCGACCACGAAGGCGCAGTAGCCCTGGCCGGGATGGTTCAGGAAGTAGTCCTGGTGCTCGTCCTCCGCGGGCCAGTAGCCGGCCAGCGGCGCCACCTCGGTCACGATGGGCGCGCCGCCGTGGGCCGGATGCGCGGCCAGTTCGGCGATCACCTCGCGCACTGTCTGCCGCTGGGCGTCGTCGGTGGTGTAGACGGCGCTGCGGTACTGCGTGCCCACGTCGTTGCCCTGGCGGTTCAAGGTGGTGGGATCGTGCACGGCGAAGAAGATCTCCAGGATGTCGCGCAGGCCGATGCGCTGCGGGTCGAACCGCACCCTGACCACCTCGGCATGGCCGGTGCGGCCGCTGCAGACCTGCTCGTAGCTGGGGTTCGGCACCTGCCCGTTGGCATAGCCGGACTCGACGTCGACCACGCCTTCCACGCGGTCGAACACCGCTTCCACGCACCAGAAGCAGCCGCCGCCGAGGACGATGGTTTCGACAGAAGGGGATGCAGTGCTGGAAGCCATGATGCGCCGCGGCCGGCGGGCCGCCCGGAAAGCAGGGACAGCCGGATTGTGGCCTCTAAAATCGAAGGCCTCGTCCCCGCCCCTTTTCCCAGAAAGCGCATGACCTCCCCCGCGACCCCCGAACAGCTTCGCTTCAACATGATCGAGCAGCAGATCCGCCCCTGGAACGTGCTCGATGCCCACGTCCTGGACCTGCTGTCCGTCGTGCGGCGCGAGGACTACGTGCCCGCCGCGCACCGGGCGCTGGCCTTTTTCGACATGGAGATCCCGCTGGGCGAGGACGGCGGCGACTCCGGCCAGTGCATGCTTTCGCCCAAGATGGAGGCGCGCGTGCTGCAGGACCTGCGCGTGAAGCCCGGCGACAAGGTGCTGGAGATCGGCACCGGCTCCGGCTACATGGCCGCGCTGCTGGCGCACCGCGCCGCCCAGGTGCTGACGCTGGAGATCGACGAGACGCTGGCCACCCGCGCCGCCGGGACGCTGCGCCGCAACGGCGTGGCCAACGTCGAGGTGCGCCACGCCGACGGCGCCAGGCCGCTGCCCAGCGGCCCGATGTTCGACGTGATCGTGCTCAGCGGCTCGGTCGCCAAGGTGCCGCAGAACCTGCTGGGTTCGCTCAATACCGGCGGGCGCCTGTTCGCCGTCGTCGGCGACGAGCCCATGATGCGCGCCCACTTCGTCACCCGCACCGGTGAAGGCCAGTGGGAAACCGCGCAGCCGTGGGACACGGTGGCGCCGCGGCTGCTGAATTTCCCCGAACCCTCGCATTTCAGCTTCTGATGATCGACCAGGTCCGCCCCGCCGATCTGGCCGCCTGGTTCGCGCAGGCGCCCGGTGCCGCACCCGTGCTGCTGGACGTGCGCGAGCCCTGGGAGGTGCAGACCGCCCGCGTCGCGCCCGCGGGCGTCACGGTGCTCGCCATCCCGATGAACACGATCCCCGCACGGCTGTCGGAACTGTCGCCGGACCGGCCCATCGCCTGCCTGTGCCACCACGGCGGCCGCAGCCAGCAGGTGGCGGTGTTCCTGGCGCAGCAGGGCTACGAGCAGGTGGCCAACGTGGCGGGCGGCATCGATGCGTGGGCCGCCACGGTCGACCCCTCCGTGCCCCGCTACTGAAGCCCGGCCCGGACCGCCCTGAAGCCCGGCCACGGGGCGATGCGCAGCGTCGCCAGCAGCGCGGCCGCCACCATCAGCGCCCCGCCCGCCCACGCCGCCGGGCCGACCGGCTCGCCCAGCACCTGCGCCGCGAACACCGCGCCGAACAGCGGTTCGCTGCCCATCAGCAGCGACACCCGCGTCGGGCTGCCGTGCTGCAGCCCGAAGTTCTGCGCGAAGAACGCGAACAGCGTGCAGCCCACCACCAGGTAGGCCACGCACAGCCAGAACAGCCCGTGCGTGGCCGGCGGCGGCAGCGCGCCCAGCACGGGCCAGGCGCCCGAAAAGCCTGCCAGCGCACCGCAGCCGAGCACGACCACGCCCGACTGCACGGCCGTCAGGGCGAGCGCGCCCGGCGCGGCGCC
>JASGDG010000024.1:0-28497 GCA_047607325.1 Xenophilus sp.
AGCCCGGCCACGCTCCAGGCCGTGGCGCGCAGCACGCGCCGCAGCGGCGGGCGGCGCGGCGGCGCGGGTGCGGTGCCTGCGGTGTCTGAATCGTGCGCTTCCTGCATGCGGTTCGGTCGAGCGTTCTAGAAGTTGTAGCCCACCCGCAGGTGCACCCGGAACCGGTGCACGTTCACGCCGTAGGCCAGATCGGCCTGCACCGGCCCCACCGGGCTGCGCCAGCGCAGGCCGGTGCCGACGCCGACCTTCCAGCGGGCGCTCAGGTCGCTGGCCTTGTCGACCACCGTGCCGGCGTCGACGAAGACCGTGTGCTCCCAGTCCGTCAGCCGGCCGTTGCGCACGATGGGCTTCTGCCATTCCGCGCTGGCCACGTTGAGGAAGCGCCCGGCCACCGTGGCGCCGTTGGCGTCGAGGGTGCCGATCTGCCGGTACGCGTAGCCGCGCACGGTGGTGTCGCCGCCGGTCAGGAAGCGCAGCGTGGAGGGGATCAGCGCCGAGGTCTTGGCGTTGACGGCGCCCAGTTCGGCGCGCAGCGCCAGGCGCGAGCGGCGCGCGTTGGCGGCCGCGTCGTTCGACTGCTCGCGCCCGAGCGGCACGATGCCCAGCCAGCGCCCGTAGGCGCGGGTGAAGGGCAGGCGCTCGCCGCTCAGCGTGTAGCCGGCGCCCAGCTCCAGCGCCAGCCCCCAGCCGCGGCGCGGGTTGGCGGCGTCGTCGAAGTAGCGTGCGGTCCAGGCCCAGTTGGCGCTCAGCGCCGAGGCCGAGGGATAGAGCGTGGGGGTGTCCACATATTCGGCATGGTCGTACTGCAGAAACCAGGCGCGCGTGATGTGGCCTTCGTCGCGGTTCAGGCCGTAGCGCAGCCGGCCGCTGTTGACGTCGTAGGTGCCGGCCTGCTCCTGCTTGATCTCACCCAGGGCGCCCCAGCGCCAGCCGCTTTCTGCGGGCATCGAGGTCCATTCGCTTCGGAGCACCTTGGTGTCGCCGTCCACCGAGAACTTGGACACCGCGCGCCAGCCCAGCAGCGGCAGGCGGTTGTCGATGTGGTCCACCGACAGGCGCGGTCCGCTGTCGGTGGTGAAGCCCACGCCCAGCACCACCTTCTGCAGCGGCGCCTCGCGCAGCTGCGCGATCACCGGCGCGAGGGGCGGCGGCTGGCTGGTGTCGAGGGTGAGGAACACCGAGTCGTAGTAGCCGCTGCTGGCCAGGCGCTGCTGCGCGTCCAGCAGTTCCTGCTGGTCGTAGTCCTTGCCGGTCGGTACGCGGGCAATGCGACGCGCCGCGTCCGCGTCGTAGCGTTCGGCGCCGTGCAGCTGCAGCGGGCCGAAGCGCCAGGCGGGGCCGGACTGGTAGGTGACCGACAGGCGCGCCGTGCCGGCGTCGGCATCGATGTCGGCGCGGCTCATCTGCACGCTGCCGGTGGGAAAGCGCTGTGCCGTGAGGGCCCGCAGGCCCGTGGTCTTGGCGTTGTCCCACTCCTGCTGGCTGAAGGCCTTGCCGGTGCCCAGCGTCCAGCCGGAGCGCAGGGCGTCGCGCTGCTTCTGCGTGGCGGCGTCGTCGGCGATCGGCCCGGCGAAGCCGATGTCCACCTGGCGCACGGTGGTGCGCGGGCCGGGTTCCACGGTGATGCGCACGGCGTGCGGCGTCTTTTCCTGCGGCGTGTCCAGCAGTTCCAGCGTGAGCTGCGGCGTGAAGTAGCCGAGGGTCCCCAGCAGCTCGCGCGCATTGGCCTCGGCGGCGACCATCAGGCGCGAGATCTCGGCCGCGCCCAGGTCGTCGAGGTCGCGGTAGCGCTGGATTTCCAGGTGCTTGCCGAGCAGTTCGCGCACCTCATCGGGGCCGCGCACCTCGACGCTGAAGCCATGCGGGCCATTCGCCTTGCTGCCGCTGCCCTGGAGGGCGGCGGGCGTGTCCTGCGCAGCCTGGCCGCGTTTCCATGGCATCGGGCTGCAGCCCTGGAGCAGGCCGGCCAGCAGGACGATCGCACAAAACAACGCCGGCCTGCAGGCCGGCGCCGATGAGGAGTCGTCCACCCTGAGCATCCGGGCATTCTGACATCGAGGCTCCCGCTTCCCTGTCGGAAAGGGCCGGGGGCCTGGCGCGGCAGCGGCCTACCTGGACAGCAGCCGCATCGCGTCCTCCAGCCCCCTGAGCGTGAGCGGGAACATGCGCTGGCTCATCAGCTGCTGGATCACGGCGATGCTCTGCCGGTACTGCCACACGCCCTGCGGCTCGGGGTTGATCCAGGCGAACTTGGGAAAGGCGTGCGTCAGGCGCTGGAGCCACTCGGCGCCCGGCTCCTCGTTGTTGTATTCCACGCTGCCGCCGGGCTGCAGGATCTCGTAGGGGCTCATGGTCGCGTCGCCGACGAAGACCAGCTTGTAGTCCTTGTTGTACTTGCGGATGATGTCCCAGGTGGCGAACTTCTCGGAGAAGCGCCGCCGGTTGTTCTTCCACATGAAGTCGTAGACGCAGTTGTGGAAGTAGTAGAACTCCAGGTGCTTGAATTCCGTCTTGACGGCCGAGAACAGCTCTTCCACCCGCTGGATGTGCTCGTCCATCGTGCCGCCGACGTCCATCAGCAGCAGCACCTTGACGTTGTTGTGCCGCTCCGGGCGCATCTTGATGTCCAGGTAGCCGGCGTTGGCGGCGGTCTTGCTGATGGTCTCGTCCAGGTCCAGCTCGTCCTCGTGGCCCTCGCGCGCGAAGCGGCGCAGCCGCCGCAGCGCCATCTTGATGTTGCGCGTGCCCAGCTCCTGGCTGTCGTCGTAGTCCTTGTAGGCGCGTTGCTCCCAGACCTTCACGGCGCTGCGGTTCTTGCCCTGGCCGCCGATGCGGATGCCCTGCGGGTTGTAGCCGCCGTGGCCGAAGGGCGAGGTGCCGCCGGTGCCGATCCACTTGCTGCCGCCCTCGTGGCGCTCCTTCTGCTCCTCCAGGCGCTTCTTCAGCGTCTCCATCAGCTCGTCCCAGCCCATCTTCTCGATGGCGGCCTTCTCCTCGGGCGTCAGCGCCTTCTCCAGCGTCTTGCGCAGCCAGTCCAGCGGCACCTCCTTGGTGAAGTCGGTCAGCATCTCCACGCCCTTGAAGTAGGCGGCGAAGGCGCGGTCGAACTTGTCGAAGTGCTTCTCGTCCTTCACCAGCGCGGTGCGGCTCAGGTAGTAGAAGTCGTCCATGCCGAAGGCATCGTCCGAGTTCGGCCCGACCACGTCGGCCTGCAGGGCCTCCAGCAGCGTCAGGTATTCCTTGACCGACACCGGCAGCTTGGCGGCGCGCAGGGTGTAGAAGAAGTCGATCAGCATGGCGGATCTCCTCGGGTTGGCGGGTTCAGCCGCGTGGCTTGTCCAGGAGGTAGAGCAGGTGCGCCTTCACCTCGGGCCATTCGCCGCTGCGCAGGCTGTACATCACGGTGTCGCGGATGGTGCCGTCGCGCCGCAGCGCGTGGCCGCGGATCACGCCGTCCTTCCTGGCGCCCAG
Organism: Xenophilus sp.; assembly: GCA_047607325.1. Taxonomy (GTDB): domain Bacteria; phylum Pseudomonadota; class Gammaproteobacteria; order Burkholderiales; family Burkholderiaceae_C; genus Xenophilus. The sequence goes on from JASGDG010000024.1 coordinate 3,472, forward strand.
CCGCTCGATGGCGCGCTGCGAGGCGAAGTTGAAGTTGTCGGCGCGCCAGCCCACCACCTCGCACTGCAGCGCCTCGAAGGCATGGCGCAGCAGCAGGAGCTTGCAGGTCGTGTTGACGTGCGTGCGCTGCGCGCGCTTCGCGTACCACGTGTAGCCGATCTCCACGCGCTTCAGGGCGGGCACGATGTCGTGGTAGCTGGTGCTGCCCAGCACGGCGCCTGTCGGCTCCTCGATCACCGCGAAGGCGAAGCGGTGGCCTTCCTCGCGCATCTTGAGCGCCTGCTCGATGTAGGTGCGGGTGTTCTCCGGCTCGGGCACCGAGGTGACGCGGATCTTCCACAGCTCGCCGTCGGCCGCCGCGGCGGCGAGGCCGGACTCGTGCGCCGGATCCAGCGGCGCGAGCTTCACACCGCGGTCCGAGAGCGTGACGGGCTCGACGAAGGCCACGGGCCGCGCCTCAGCGGTTGTGCCGCTGCATGAACACCAGCTTCTCGAACAGCGTCACGTCCTGCTCGTTCTTGAGCAGCGCGCCCACCAGCGGCGGCACGGCGACCTTGTCGTCCTTGGCTTGCAGCGCCTCCAGCGGGATGTCCTCGGCCACCAGCAGCTTGAGCCAGTCCAGCAGTTCGGAGGTGGAGGGCTTCTTCTTCAGGCCCGGGAGGCCGCGCACGTCGTAGAAGGTCTTCATCGCGGCGCCCAGCAGTTCCTGCTTGAGGCCGGGGAAGTGCACCTCGACGATCCGCTTCATCGTCTCGGCGTCGGGAAACTTGATGTAGTGGAAGAAGCAGCGGCGCAGGAAGGCGTCGGGCAGTTCCTTCTCGTTGTTCGACGTGATGAACACGACCGGGCGGTGCTTGGCCTTGATCAGCTCGCGCGTCTCGTAGCAGTAGAACTCCATGCGGTCGATCTCGCGCAGCAGGTCGTTCGGGAATTCGATGTCCGCCTTGTCGATCTCGTCGATCAGCAGGGCCACCGGCTGATCGGCGGTGAAGGCCTGCCACAGCACGCCCTTGACGATGTAGTTGTGGATGTCCTTGACGCGCTCCCCGCCGTCGATGTCCGCCAGCTGCGAGTCGCGCAGCCGGCTCACCGCGTCGTACTCGTACAGGCCCTGCTGCGCCTTGGTGGTGGACTTGATGTGCCATTGCAGCAGCGGCAGATCGAGCGCCGAAGCGACCTCCTCGGCCAGCATCGTCTTGCCGGTGCCGGGCTCGCCCTTGACCAGCAGCGGGCGCTTGAGCGTGATGGCGGCGTTCACCGCCAGCATCAGGTCCTGCGTGGCGACGTAGTTCTGCGAGCCTTGGAATTTCATGGGAAGGGAGTGGAAAAGAAAAGAGTGAGCGGCCCGGGTTCCGGCCTGCCCGCACCTGGGGCGTCGGATCGTCGCTCCGGACCCTCCGCTTTATACTCAACGGCAGGTCCCAAGACTCGCATCCTCAGTGGATTGTGCGCGGAAAATGAACAAGCTGTTGACCACGATGTTTTGCCTCGCCGGCCTTGTTGTCGCTTGTGCGACGGCGCCCGCCCTGGCCCAGAAGCTGACGCCCGATGCCGAGGCGGGGGCCCGCAAGGTGCAGATGTGCATGGGCTGCCACGGCATCATCGGCTACCAGGCCAGCTTTCCCGAGGTCCACAAGGTGCCCAAGATCGCGGGCCAGAGCGCGTCGTACATCACCGCAGCGCTCACGGCCTACAAGGGAGGCGACCGCAAGCACCCGACCATGCGCGCCATCGCCGACACGCTGAGCGAGCAGGACATCGCCGACATCGCGGCTTACTACAGCACGCTGGGCCTGGCCGAGGGCGATGCGCCGCCGGCCGCCGCGGCCAGGCAGCCCGGCGAGAAGGTGCAGGCGCTGATCGCCCGCAACGCCGACAACAACTGCACCAAGTGCCACGGCGCCAACTTCAACACGCCCAATGACGGCACGGTGCCCAAGCTGGCCGGGCAGTATGCCGACTACCTGTTCGTGGCGCTGAAGTCCTACAAGTCGAACAGCCATCCGCTCGTCGGTCGTTCCAACGCGGTGATGGGCACCCAGGTCAAGCCCTTCAGCAACGCCGATCTGAAGGAACTGGCCAGCTACATCAGTGCGCTGCCGGGCGAACTCAAGACGGTGCCGGAGTCGCGCATTCACCAGGCCGCCAGGTAGGGGCGGCCCGCCGCTCCGAAGGAGGGCTGCAGACCCCGGCGGGGTCCGAGCCGACGGGCCGACCGGGAATCATGCCGTCAGGTCGAAGTGGCGCGCGAGCAGTTGGCCGAAGCGGTCGTAGGCGGCGTGGGCGCCTGCGATGACGGCATCGTGTGTTTCGGGGCTGATCTTCTCGCTGTCGAGCGAAGCGATGAAGCGTCGCCAGACGGTGGCGCGGCCCTCCGGGTAGGCGGCCAGGTTGCGTGCGCCGAAGTCCGCCGACAGGCCGAGACGGGACTGCGCTTCCTTGAACAGGAAGGCGGCGCCCAGCGTGGAACCCTCCGAGACATACAGCCAGCCCAAGGCCTCGGGCATGGCCACGCCCTGGCTGGCGATGTCGTCCCGCGGCGCTTCGACGCCCAGGTCGCGCAGGTCGGCCAGCGAGGCGCTTTCGCGGCCGCGCGTGTCCAGGTCGGGCACGGCCGCCTTGACCGCCGCGTCCCGGAACAGGTGCTCGACGTCGCGTTGGAACAGGTACTGCGCGAGGACGAAGCGGGCATAAGCCTCGCGGCTGGCGAAGGGCGCGGCGCGTTCCATGAGCTGGTGCATGCGTTCGTGCTGGGCGGCGGTTTCGTGCCTGAGGCGCTGCGACAGTGCGGGATGTTCGAGGGTCTCGGTGGCCATGGTCAGTCGGTGCCCATATGGGGCGGCTTGTCGCAAAGGGCTTCGATTGTTCCGCGCCCCCCGGGGGCTTGGCACGTTAAAGTTTCTTAATAAGCCAAGAGAGAGCCGCGTGCCGGACAGCGGGGTTCGGCACCCGCTTGGCCGCCTCTTCGGCCCACCATTGCTTTCGGCGTACAGGCCGGCTCTGGCCGTGGCATGGCCGTGACCGGACGCAAGTGCGGCGCCGGGGCCTTTCAGAGCGATCCGCAACCAAGCGCCGCAGACCTTCCTTCCAAGGCAAGCGTGGGCGCTTTGATCCATCACGGGCAAGAGGGTCGCTTCACCGGGGCGCTGAAGCCTTGCATGAATGAATCTTAATGAAGCCATTCAATGCTACAAATTAGAATGATTCTCAATAATATTTTTGCAACGCTCTGAGCTCAAGTCAGCCGGGTGCGTCGGATCGGGTCGCCCCGCCCGGCATCGCCTGGGCGCTGAATGCCATTTCCGGTTCGGTCGATTGGGCTGCGTAACGAATATTTCTTATTTTTCTGCGAATTTCAATTGTCCCGGGCCGTACCGGAATTTCCGTTGTCACTGTCTTTTAAGACTTCCTTTTTCTTTTTAGGCTTTTCTCCATGGTTCATTCCACCCCCTCCAGGATTGCAAATCCCTGCGCCATGCGCGCGCTGTCCTGCGCAGTGCGCGTCGCATTGTTGAGCCTGACGGCGACCACCGCCCTGGCCCAGAGCCAGGGCGACGACGACGGCGCCAAGCCGGTGGCGACGCTCAGGGTCATCACCGTGGAGGGCGAGCGCGAGCGTCCGGTGCTGGGCGATGTGACCACCATCGATGGCACGGAACTCGACAATGCCAACAGCATGGCCGACATCGTGCGCAGCCGACCGCTGATCAGCGCGCCTTCGGCAGTGACTGGCCGCTCCAACATCTGGAACGGCTCGGGCACCACTGGCTACAACATCCGCGGCCTGGAGGGCAACCGCATCGGCCTGGATGTGGATGGCATCGAACTGCCTTACGCGGCCTCCATGCCGGACGCGTCCAGCAACTACGCCACCGGCATCGGCCGCGACTACGTCGATCCCGAAATCTTCCGCCAGGTGCGCATCGCTTCGGGCACGCCGTCGGCAGGCAGCGGCGGCGGCAGCGGACTGGGCGGCCGGGTGTCCTTCATGACCAAGACCCCCGAAGACTACCTGGGGGGCGGCAGGGACTACTACCTTGGCCTGAAGACGGGCTATACCTCGGCCGACCACGCCTGGGCCGAGGCGCTGACGGGCGCCGTGCGCTCGGGCAACCTGCAGGCCCTGGCCGTGTACTCGCGCCGGGACGGCCATGAAGCCGACAATTATGGCGACGTGAGCAACATCGAGTCGACCCACTGGCATTCCGATGCACTGCTCACGCGCTTCGTCTGGACGCCCAACGACGACAACAAGCTGGGCTTGACGCTGGATGCCTACCGGCGCACCGACAACCGCACCGTGGGCTCCGGCGTCTACACGAGCTATCCCGAGGGCATCACGCAGACCAGCACGACCCAGCGCAACCGCATCAGCCTGGACCACCAGTTCCGCACCAGGGGCTTCGCGCCGTTCGACCGCCTGCGCACGGTGGTCTACTACCAGGACAGCAAGAAGACCGACGACACTGTCGCGTCGCTGAGCAGCCGTGGCTATACCCGCTACATCGACACCGGCCTGTACACCAAGACCGCCGGCCTGAACAGCGAAGCCACGAAGCAGCTGTCGCCCAGCGACACCCTGTACTACGGCGTGAACCTGAGCTGGATGAACGAGAAGCGCCCCTGGACGGAACACCGCTACACCACGAGCGGTGCCGCTTCGTCGGGCTACCCCGTCACGTACGACCGCATGGCGCCTTCCGACACCACCAAGCTGGCCTTGTACGCGCGCGACGAGCATCGCTTCGCCCTCTGGGGCCACGAGGCCATCCTCACGCCGGCCCTGCGCGGCGAGTACATCCGCACGACGTACGGCGACCTGAGCAACTACGCATCGTCCAGTTCGGCCACGCGCAGCGAGATCCAGAACGGCCACACCAGCTACATCGCCCCGACGCTGAACCTGACCTACCCGCTGACGCCGACCTTCGACGCCTACGCGCAGTACAGCCGCGGCGTGCGCGTGCCCACCGCGAGCGAGAAGACGGGCATCTATGAAAGCAGCAGCTCCTACTACAGCTACGGCATCATCGGCAACCCGAACCTGAAGAACGAAACCAGCAATGCGTTCGAGGTCGGGACCAAGGGCGAAGTCGCGCGCGGCGTGACGCTCAACGCCTCGGCCTTCTACACCAAGTACAAGAACTTCATCGATTGGCGGTCGGTGACGCCGGAGAACTACTCCCTGCTCGAGTACCGCATGGAGAACATCGCCGACGCCACCATCTACGGCACGGAACTGTCCACCCGCTTCGACCTCGGCGAATTCATCCGCGGCGCGCGCGGCTTCAGCGCGGCCCTGGCCGCGGGCATCACCCACGGCGAATCCCGGGACAGCGACGGCAGCACCGGCGGCATCAACTCCGTGGCCCCGGCCAAGGGGTCGCTCATCCTGGCCTACGACGATCCGGGCCAGATCTACGGCGTGAGCTTCACCACCACCTTCGTCAAGCCCAAGACGGCATCGTCGGACGACCTCTCCGACAGCAGCGCGACGAGCGGCTACTTCCGCGTGCCGGGCTACACCAAGTTCGACCTGGCAGGCTACTGGAACGTGACCAAGCACTTGACCGTGAGCCTGGCGCTCAACAACCTCACGGACAAGAAATACTGGGACTATTCGTCGGTGCGGATGCTGACCAACTCCACCTTGTACAGCCGCTCCAGCGCGACCGGCCGCAACGTGTCGCTCAGCGCCAGCCTGACGTTCTGAGCGCCCCGCTCCGCCCGCGCTCAATGCGCACAACCCTTGAAAAGGTACGAGTGAAATTCTTCGTCTGTCCACCCACGGGCCCGGGCTTCCCGCGGCGCCTGGCGATGGCGCGGCTGGCCGTGCTGGCCTGGTGCGCTGGGGGCGGCCCGGCGCGCGCCCTGGGCGAGGCCGTGCCGCGCGCTGTGTCGGTGGGTGCGGGCGTGACCGAGATCGTCTACGCCCTGGGGGCGCAGAACCAGTTGCTGGCCGTCGATACCAGCAGCCTGCATCCCGCCGAGGCGCGCGCACTGCCCAAGGTGGGCTACCAGCGCACGCTGTCCGCCGAAGGGGTGCTGTCGCTGCGGCCGCAGGTGCTGCTGGCCGGCCTGGATGCCGGCCCGCCCGCCGTGCTGGCGCAGCTGGCTTCGGCGGGCGTGCGCGTCGTGCCGGTAGGCGGCGACTATTCGTTGGAAGGCGTGCAGGCGCGGGTGCAGGCGGTGGCCCGAGCGCTTGGGTGCGAACCCCGGGCGCGGACGCTGGCGGCCGACATCGATCGGCAATGGCGGGCGGTGCAGGCGCGCATCGCCTCGCGGCCCCTGCGCGGCGCGGGCGGTCGCCCCCTGAAGGTGGCTTTCCTGATGCGGCATGGGACGACGGCGATGGCGGCCGGGCGCGGCACGTCAGCTGACGCGCTGTTGCGCATGGCGGGCGTCGCCAACGCCTTCGGCGACGCGTTCGAGGGCTTCAGGCCGTTGTCGCCCGAAGCGCTGGTGCAGGCTGCGCCCGAGGCGGTGGCCGCCACCCGTGACGGCCCTCCCCAACCGCAGGACCGGGACGCCGTGCTGGCCACGCCCGGGCTGCTGCTGACGCCGGCCGGGCGACAGGGGCGGGTGGCCGTGCTTGACATTGTGCTGCTGCTCGGCTTCGGCCCCCGGTTGCCGCAGGCGGTCGAGGCGCTTCATGAGGCCTTGCAGGCATGAGCATTCCGGGCCCGGCTGTCCGAAGCGCGCGGCCAGCGGGCGGGCGCGTGCGTCCGCCTTTGCTGCTGGCGGCGCTGGCAGCGGCCTTGGTTGTGCTGACGGTGATCGCGGCGGGGCAGGGCGCCTATCCGATATCGTCCCGGCGGGTGCTGGCCTTGCTGGGGCAGGGCTGGCCCGCGGGCCATGGGGACGCCGCGGGCGCCGTGCTCTGGACGCTGCGCCTGCCGCGCGTGCTGCTGGCTGCCGCCGTGGGCGCCTCGCTGGGCATGGCGGGCGCCGCGCTGCAGGGCTTGTTTCGCAATCCGCTGGCCGATCCGGGCCTGATCGGCGTCTCCAGCGGCGCGGCCCTGGTGGTGGCGCTGCTGGTGGTCTTCGGTCCGCTGTGGCGGCCCACGCTTGCGGATGCGCAGTGGCTGGCGCTGCAGCCGGCAGGCGCCTTCGCCGGCGGGCTGACCGCCACCTGGCTGGTCTACCTGCTGGGCCGCGCCGACGGCGGCGTGTCCGCGGCGGCGATGCTGTTGGGAGGCATTGCCGTCAATGCGCTCGCGCTGGCCGGCATCGGCCTGGCGAGCTACCTGGCGACGGACGCGCAATTGCGCAACCTCACCTTCTGGAGCCTGGGCAGCCTGTCTTCGGCCGGCTGGCCCATGCTGGCCCTGGTGGCCCTCGCGGGGCTTCCCGCCCTGCTGGGGCTGGGCGCGCTGGCGCCAGCCTTGAACGCGCTGGCGCTGGGCGAGGCCGAGGCGCGGCACCTGGGCCTGGCGGTCGAGCGGACCAAGGCGCTGGTGGTCCTGTTCGGCGCCCTGGCCGTGGGCGCAGCCGTGGCATTTTGCGGCGTGATCAGCTTCCTGGGCCTGGTGGCGCCGCACTGCATGCGTCTGCTGGCGGGGCCGGATGCCCGCGTGGTGCTGCCCGGAGCCGCCCTCCTGGGGGCGATCCTGGCCGTGGGCGCCGATACGCTCGCGCGCACGCTGGTCGCGCCGGCGGAACTGCCCATCGGCGTGCTGACCGCGCTGGTCGGTGCGCCCTTCTTCCTGGGCCTGCTGGTGCAGGCCCGACAGCGGCTGGTGCTGCCGTGAGGCCGCAAGGCAGCCGCCGGGGCCTCCGGTGAGTATGGCAGCCCCGGCCGGCGATGCGCTGCTGCGGGTGCGGGGCCTGTCGCTGGCGCGTGCGGTCGGCCGGCACGGTGCGGCGCGCGTCTTGCTCCATGGCCTGGACTTCTCCGTGCGGGGGGGCGAGGTGGTCATGCTGATGGGCCCCAACGGCGCGGGCAAGTCCACCCTGCTGGCCGCGCTGGCGGGAGACTTGCCGCCAGCGGCCGGCCAGGTGCTGCTGCACGGACGCGCGCCGCGGGCCTGGCGTCCGCGTGAACTGGCGCGGCGGCGTGCCATGCTGCCCCAGCGCCCCGGCTTGAACGCGCCCTTCCTGGCGGGCGAGGTGGTCCGGCTGGGGTGCTGGGCACGCGACGAGGGACGCGCCACCATTGATGCCGTGGTGGCGGCGGCCCTGTGCGCCACGGGGGCTGAGGCGCTGGCCGACCGCGTCGTGCCGGCCTTGTCGGGGGGGGAGCAGGCGCGCGTGCATCTGGCGCGCGTCCTGGCCCAGGTCTGGCCGGCGGCGCCAACTGGCGGCTGGAAGGCGGCGCCGCCCTGTCTGCTGCTCGACGAGCCCTGCGCCAGCCTGGATCCGGCGCACCAGCACGCGGTGTGCGCGCAGGTGCGCGCCTTCGCACGCGATGCCGGCGCCGCGGTGGTGATGAGCATGCATGACATCAACCTGGCGGTTCAATACGCCGACCGCCTGCTGGTCCTGGCCGGCGGCCGCCTGGCGCACGAGGGCACGCCGGCCCAGGTGCTGTCGCAAGGTGCGCAGACCAGTTTCGGCGTGCGCATCGCCTGCTGGCGGCCCGCCGAACAGGCCTCGCTGGCGGCGACGCAGCCGCCGGCGTGAATCAAATCAGCACGTTTTGCAATCAGCAATGATTCCCATTTATTATGAATTTTCTTCCGGGCCGCAATAGCCCGGCTGGGCGGGCGGGGTGCAGGGCGAGGTGGGCGCATGAGAGTGCTGGTCGTGGAAGATGACGGGAAGGTGAGCTACTGGCTGGGCCGCAAGCTGCAGGCCAGCGGCCACAGCCATCGCCTGGTGGACAACGGCGAGGATGCGCTCGAGGCGCTCGGCGAGGAGGCCTTCGACGTCATGATCCTGGACCGCATGCTGCCCGGCATGGATGGCATCGAGGTGCTGCGGCGGCTGCGGGGCCGCCGGCACCCGCCCGTGCTGATCCTGTCCACCGTCGACCAACCCTCCGACCGTGTCGACGGCCTGCGCGCCGGGGCCGAGGACTACGTGGGCAAGCCTTTCGATATGGACGAGTTGCTGGTGCGCATGGAGATCCTCGTGCGTCGCCACCGGCAGGCCAGCCCCGCGCAGCCGCAGTGGCTGGTGCACGATCTGCGCATCGACCCCGCCAGGCGGGAGGTGACGCGTGCGGGCCGGCGCATCGGCCTGACCGACAAGGAGTTCCAGCTGCTGTGCGCGCTGGCCGAGCATGTCGGGCAGACCGTCCCGCGCAGCATGCTGCTGGCGCGGGTCTGGGGGTTGCAGTTCGATCCGCAGACCAATCTCATCGACGTCCATGTTTCCAAGCTGCGCGCGAAAATCGACAAGGGCTTCGATCTTCCCTTGCTCAAGACCGTTCGGTCCCTGGGCTATGCCCTGGGCTGATCCCGGCCGGCCGGCTGCAGGTCGCGAGCCTCCCCGGCCGCCGATGCCGTCCGCCGGGAAAGGGCCGGCCATGCAGATGCTGTACCTGCTGGCGCGCACCACGTCGTTCCGCCAGGCTTCATGCGTGGCCTTCGTGTTCCTGCTGGTCGCGCTGGGCGCGGTGGCCTGCGGCCAGGATCTGCTCGAGAGCGTGATGGTCCGCCACGTGAGGGAAATGATCACGGCAGAGATCCACACCCAGCAGCTGATGGGCGGCCTGGAGCGCGCCGAGCGGCTGGCCGCGGTGCTGGGCGAGCGCGAGGCCGTCATGGGGCGCATCGAGCGCGCCGTGTCCGTGCAGGCGCCTTCCGGGGCCGTGCTCTACGGCGCGGCCGTCCTGCTGTCGCCCAGGATGTGCCCCTTGCAGCAGGCGCCTTGCCACGGCTGGATGCGCGCAGGCGACGCCGGGCATGAATGGCTGGGCTATGGCCTCACCCTGGGCGACGGCGGGCGCTACGTGATCGCCTATGACATCCAGCCCATGCTGGACCGGGTTTCCCCCGTGCCGATGGCGGGCGGCGCGGGCATCTTCCTGGTGCTGCTGGTCAGCCTGGCAACGGGGCTGCGCTTCAGCCTGAGCGGCCTGCGGCGGGTCGACCAGATCCGCCAGGCCATGCGCCGCTTCGTGCTGGGCGACCAGCTCGCCCGTGTGCCGCTCACCGGACGGCATGACGAATTCGACCGCCTGAGCGGCGACATCAACCACGCGCTGTCCCGCATCGACCGGCTGATGCAGGAGGTGCGCAGCGCCACCAACCACATCGCGCACGAGTTGCGCACGCCGCTCACGCGCCTGCAGCACCGGCTGAGCAATATCGCGGAACTGTCGGTGGGCCATCCCGCCATCCGCGACGAGGTCGAACGGGCCGAGGACGAGGCCCGACAGATCCAGCAGCTGTTCCGGGCCGTCATGCGCATCAGCGAGATCGAGACGGGGCGCTGCGAACACGAGCGCGCGTGGATCGACGTGCACGCATTGTTCGACGACCTGTCGGCCTATTACCAGGGGCTGGCCGAGCACCGCAGCATGCGGCTGGCCGGGCGCATCGAACCCGGTCTGGCGGTGGAAGGGGACCGGGCGCTGCTGTTCCAGGCGCTGGTCAACTTGGTCGACAACGCGTTCAAGTACGCCTCGGGGGCGGGCCAGACCATCACGCTGGTGGCCTGGCGGCACGGGGCCCGGATTGAGCTGGGCGTGGGCGACCAGGGCCCGGGGATCGAGGCCGGCCTGCGATCCCAGGCCGTGCAGCGTTTCCGCCGGTTGACCCGCAGCCGGAGCATCCCGGGCCATGGCCTCGGCCTGGCGCTGGTGCAGGCGGTGGCCGACCTGCATGGCGGGGCGCTGGTGCTCACCGATCACTTCCCTGATGGGCGAGGTGATGGGGCGTCCGAGGCGCGCGGCGCGGTCAATGCCGGGGCCGCGCAACCGCCCGCCACGCCCGGCCTGCTGGCACTGCTGTGCCTGCCGGCGCGAGGCGCGGAGGGCGCATGAGCCGGCATGTCTGCCGTGGCGCGCTGGCGATCGAGGCGGCCTGTGTTCTGGCCGTGGTGATCGTCGCGGTGATGATGCTCGTCGAGCTGGTCCATATCGGCCTGACGATCTCGATGGGCCACCATGCGCTGGACAACGCCTTGCAGCAGTTGCGCCACGACGATCCGTCCGGCCCTCCGGCGAGCGACATGGCCGCGCGCCTGCGAACGCTGATGGTCGCCGGCTCGCATGGCTGTCTTGGCGAGGACGAGATTGCTGTCGTGCGGATCGACCCCTACGCCTCGCTGGACGAGCACGTCGGCAGCGCTTGGCGGATTTCCGTGGATCTCCGCAAACGCTTCGTCACGCCGCTGCCGCGCTTGATGGGCATCAGGAGCCAGGCCTTCCGCTACCTGCTGGCGCCGGCCGAGCACTGATCCTCGGCGCCCGCGGGCCGGAGATGGCAGGCCTGCCTCAGGCTGCGAAGTTCTCGGTGTCCACTTCCTGCGTAGCCTGCGGTGCGTAGCGCGGGCCGGCCACGGTGCGCTGGTTGATCAGCTCGCCGGCGCGGGCCAGCAGCTCGGCCGGCAGGACCAAGCCGGCGGCGCCCAGGTCTTCGCGCAGATGCTCCACGCTCGTGGTGCCGGGGATGGGCACGATGTCCTTGCCCTGCGCCAGCAGCCAGGCCAGCGCCAGCTGCGCCGGCGTGCAGCCGGCCTCGCGCGCCAGCGCCTCGAAGGGAGGCAGCAGCTGCAGGTTGCGCGCGTAGTTCTCCGGCGAGAAGCGCGGCATCGGCCGGCGGATGTCCTTGGCGTCCAGGCCGTCCACGCCGGTGAGCCGGCCCGTCAGGAAGGCGCGCGCCAGCGGGCTGAAGGCGACGAAGGCGGCGCCGATTTCGCGGCAGGCGGCCAGCACCGCGATCTCCGGGTTGCGCGTCCACAGCGAGTACTCGGTCTGCACGGCAGTGATGGGGTGCACCGCATGCGCGCGGCGCAACGTGGCGGCGGAAACCTCCGACAGGCCGATGGTGCGCACCTTGCCCGCCTCGACCAGCCGCGACAGCGCGCCCACCGAGTCCTCGATGGGCACCTGCTTGTCCCAGCGGTGCAGGTAGTACAGGTCGATCACGTCGGTGCGCAGGCGGCGCAGGCTGTCCTCGCAGTTGCGGCGCAGCGTGGCGGGGCGGCCGTCGATCACGCGGCGCGTCACGCCGTCCTCGCCCTTCACGCCGGCCATGCCGCCCTTGCTGCACAGGGTGATCTCCTGGCGGTGCGGCTGGAGCACCCGGCCCACCAGTTCCTCGTTGGCGCCGAAGCCATAGAGGGCGGCCGTGTCGAACAGCGTCACGCCGGCGTCCAGCGCCGCCAGCAGTACGCGCTCGCCCTGCTCGGGCGGGGGCGGGGTGCCGTAGGCGTGGCTCAGGTTCATGCAGCCCAGGCCGATGGCCGGGACGGTGAAGGGTCCGATCTGGCGTTGTTGCATGGACGGCACTATAGGGCGGATGCGCCGATGCGTGCGGGGCCGCCGCGGGGGGGGGGCGAACCGGCACCGGCCGGGGCAGCAGCTTGCCGCCGACCGTTCGCGGAAGCGGCTCGCACTGGGAAATGGGACGGCAGCCAGTGCGCGGCGTCGCGTGATTCCTTTACGAAAATCCCACGGCGGTCAAGGCCTGGCGGGCGATGGCGTCCAAGACCTTCCGGCCAGGGCGGGTCTTGGCCAGCACATTGAGTCCTTGGGCGGTGCAGACGAGAAACGATGCGGTCTCGCCCGCGTTGACATCGAATGCAAGCTCCCCTTCCTGCTTGGCACGCTCGATCGCGCTGGCAAAGGCCGTCTCCAGCCTGGCCAGATGGAGTTGAAATGCTTCACTGATCTGAGGGTCGCGCATGGCGAACTCGACGATCGAGTTCGTCACGAGGCAGCCCCACTGCCTCTTGCCATCGACCATCGCGTTGATGAGCGCCTCGTAGTAGCCGGCGATCCCGGCACGGCCGGAAGGGCTGCCATTCAACCGCTCGATCGCCTGGCTTGACACAACGGCCATGTAGCGCTTGAGCGCTTCGATGAACAGGCCGTGCTTGTCGCTGAAGGCAGCGTAAACGCTGCCTGGATTGAGCCCGGTGACGCGGCAGATTTCCTGGATGCCCGTGCCGTCGTAGCCACGTTCCCAAAAGATGTCGACCGCACGGTCGAGCACGTCGTCGCGGTCAAAGCTTCTGGCGCGTCCCATGCGTCAAATGATGATTCACCGATCAAAAAATTCCATGCCTCGTCAAGCATACATGGCAAAGCATCATGGCAAGGCCTAGAATTTTCTTGAACATAAATTCAAGAAAAGAGCCTGTTATGAAGATAGCGATCATGGGCACGGGCGGCGTCGGCGGCTACTTCGGAGCCAAGCTGGCGCTCGGCGGCAATGAGGTCGGTTTCATTGCTCGGGGCGCTCATCTGGCTGCGATCAGGGCGCAAGGCCTGACGGTGCGCAGCCCCTTGGGCAACCTGCACGTTCAAGCGCCCACGGCCACGGATGCGCCGGCTGAGGTCGGGCCTGTCGACGTGGTGCTGTTTGGCGTGAAGCTGTGGGACACCCAGGCCGCAGCCGAGGCGATCAAGCCGCTGCTCGGCCCGCAGACCCTGGTGATTTCCTTGCAGAACGGCGTCGTCAAGGACGATCTGTTGACGGCCGCCCTGGGCAATGCGGCGGTCGCCGGCGGCGTCTGCTACATCGCCGCGACCATTGAGGCCCCCGGGGTGATCGGTCACGCCAACAAGCTGCAAAGCATGGTCTTCGGCGAATACGGCGGCCGGCGCAGCGCCCGCATCGAGCGCTTCCACCAGGCTTGCATCCAGTCGGGAATCGAGGCCGGGATCAGCGACGACATTGCGCGTGTGATCTGGGAGAAATTCGTTTTCCTGGTCGGCCTTTCGGCGGCGACGGCGACGACCCGCAGCCCGATTGGCGCAGTACGCCGCAACCCGGCTTCCCGCCGGCTGCTGGAGGGCGTCATGCAGGAGACAGTCGATGTCGGCCGGGCCGAAGGCGTGAATCTCGCGGCCGATTTCGCGCAAGATCGTCTTCGCTTCTGCGATCAGATTCCCGCGGACATGACGGCTTCCATGCTGCGCGATCTGGAGCGGGGCAATCCCCTCGAAGTCGAATGGCTCAGCGGCGACGTGAGCGCACGGGGGCGCCGGCTGGGCGTGCCGACGCCTTACAACACCGCCGTTTTCGAGATGCTCGCGGTGCATGCCAACGGGCGTGCACGCCCATGAAAATGGCGAGGCGGAGGGCCGGGCCGTCTGAAGCGGGCTTTGCCGTCACGCTCGTCGCCGCCACTTTCCTCATGGGGTCGAGCTTTGTCGCCGGGAAAATTCTGCTGGTGGACGGTTTTCCCCCGGTGCTGCTGGTGGGATGGCGCTTTTTCGCGGCAGCGGCGGCGGCCTTGCCGCTCGTCGTGCTGACCCGGAGCAGGCGCCGCGCCGATGCGCGCCGCAGCGCCATTCGCCCGCGTGATGCGGCCCTGGTCGTGGTCATCGGCCTGCTCCAGACCGGCGCGGTCATGGGGCTGCTGTTCCTTGCGATGCAGACCGTTTCGGCTTCCGTGGCGGCCATTCTGCTGTTCACCAACCCGGTGTGGGTGGCACTGCTCAGCCGGCTGTTTCTGGGCGAGCCGCTGCACGGCGTCCGGGTGGCTGGATTGGGCTTGGGCGTGGCCGGTGTTGCGCTGGCCGTCGGCCCGGGGGCTGGTGCGGTGCCTGGCACGCTCACGGGCGAATGGCTCGGCCTGGCGGCGGCGTTGTGCTGGGCGGCCGCCACGGTCATCCACAAGCGCGCCGCTCTCCCGCTCAATGCATGGTCCCTGAGCTTCTGGCAAATGCTGATCGGTTCGCTTGCCCTGCTGGCGCTGGCCTATGGCAGGGGAGAGCATTGGCCGCCGGCCGTCACGCCAGCGCAATGGGGCTGCTTCCTCTGGCTCGCCGTACCGGCCTCGACAGGCTCCTTTGGCCTCTGGTTCATCGCCTTGAGGAAAGGCGGCGCGGTGCAGGCCAGCGGGTATCTGTTCCTTGCCCCGGTGTTCGCCATGGTGTTGTCGTTCTGCATTCTCGGAGTCGGCATCACCTGGCTGCAAACACTGGGTGGCGCGCTGGTCGCGCTCGCTCTCTGGCTGGTCACCCGCGCAGGCGGGAGCCCCTCGAAAGGGGATGGGACTCAGGCCGAGAGCTGCCGCTCCAGCCGGTCCAGCACCTGGTAGCAGGGCAGCACCTGCGCAATGCTCGAGTTCGGCTCGCGCCCTTCGCGGATGGCGGCGAAGAACTCGCGGTCCTGCAGCTCGATGCCGTTCATCGACACGTCGACCTCGCTCACGTCCACCGGCGTCTCGGGGCCCTTGCTGTGCGCCTGCACCAGGTCGTCGTAGCGCGCGATGTAGGTGGCGCTGTCGCCGATGTAGCGGAAGAAGGTGCCCAGCGGGCCGTCGTTGTTGAAGCTCAAGGAGAGCGTGCAGATGGCGCCGTTCTCGGCCTGCAGCTGGATGCTCATGTCCATCGCGATGCCCAGCTCCTTGTGGATCGGGCCCTGCACGGCGTTGGCCTTCACGATCGGGCTGCCGGCCTGGTAGGCGAACAGGTCCACCGTGTGCGCGGCGTGGTGCCACAGCAGGTGGTCGGTCCAGCTGCGCGGCTGGCCCAGCGCGTTCATGTTGGTGCGGCGGAAGAAATACGTCTGCACGTCCATCTGCTGGATGTTGAACTCGCCCGCGGCGATCTTCTTGTGCACGTACTGGTGGCTGGGGTTGAAGCGGCGCGTGTGGCCGACCATGGCGACCTTGCCCGTCTTCTTCTGCAGGGCCAGCACTTCCTCGCCTTCCTTGAGCACGTCGCACAGCGGGATCTCCACCTGCACGTGCTTGCCGGCCTCCAGGCAGGCCTTGGTCTGCGCGGCGTGCATCTGCGTGGGCGTGCAGAGGATGACCGCATCCACTTCCTTGAGCGCCAGGCTTTCGGCCAGGTCGGTCGTCACGTGCCTGATGCCGTACTGGTCCGCGACCTCCCTGGTCTTGCCCAGGTCGCGGCTGATGAGCGAGACGACTTCGACGCCGTCGATGTTCTTGATGCCGTCCAGGTGCTTGATGCCGAAGGCGCCGGCGCCGGCCAGGGCTGCTTTGATGGTCATGTCGGGGTTCCTTTGACGGATTCAGGTGGATTCTTCGAGGATCAGGTGGCCCACGGCCGTGTTGGAGGCGGGCACGTGGAAGAAGCGGTGCGCCACCTTCGGCGGCGGGCCCTCGCCGTTCACGTCGGCCATGGCGCCGCGGGCGATGAGCCACATCACCAGCTCGATGCCCTCGCTGCCGGCCTCGCGCACGTACTCGATGTGCGGTACCTTGGCCAGCTCGGCCGGCTCGTCGATCAGGCGGTCGAGGAAGCGGTTGTCCCACTCGGCGTTGATCAGACCGGCGCGCGCGCCCTGCAGCTGATGGCTCATGCCGCCGGTGCCCCAGATGTGCACGTTCAGGTCCTCGTCGTAGCTTTCGACGGCCTTGCGGATGGCGCGGCCGAGGTTGAAGCAGCGCTGGCCGCTGGGCACCGGGTACTGCACCACGTTGACGGCGAAGGGGATCACCGGGCAGGGCCAGGCGCCTTCCTTCGGGTCCTTCTCGCCGCACATCAGCGACAGCGGCACCGTCAGGCCGTGGTCCACGTCCATCCTGTTGACGATGGTGAGGTCGAAGTCCTGCTGGATCACGCTCTGCGCGATGTGGCTGGCCAGGTCGGGGTGGCCGACGACCTTGGGCACCGGGCGCGGGCCCCAGCCTTCGTCGGCCGGCTGGTACTCGGCCGCGGTGCCGATGGCGAAGGTCGGGATCATCTCCAGGCTGAAGGCCGTGGCGTGGTCGTTGAAGACGAGGAAGACGACGTCCGGCTTGTGGTCCTTCATCCACTGCTTGGAGAAGTCGTAGCCGGCGAACAGGGGCTTCCAGTAGTCCTCCTGCGTCTTGCCCAGGTCCATGGCCGCGCCGATGGCGGGCACGTGCGAGGTGTAGACGGATGCGGTGATGCGGGCCATGTCAGGCCTCCTTGTGTTTGCGGTGGGCGGCGCCCTGCGGCTGGTTCTGCGGCTGCGCGTCGCCGTTCTCGCCCAGGTGGCGGTTGCCTTCGACGCTGCGGCCGCCGCCGATCATCATGTCGCGGTATTCCTGCTCGGTCATGCCCGTCATGCTGCCGGCCATCTGCTGGAAGCTCTTGCCGTCGGTGGCGCCGATCTTCGCCAGGAAGTAGATGTTGCCGCCGGTGCGCATGCACCAGTTGAGGTCGCGCGCCAGCACGGCCTGCTTCTGCTCCTCGGTCATCGGCCACTCGTCGAGGTAGGCGCGTTCGTCGGCCTTGAAGCGCTCGCGGTTCCCGGCCTTCATCAGGCTCATGCAGAACTGGTTGAGCCAGTAGCCTTTGCGGCTCTGGTCGGCGTCGAAGATGATCGTGCCGGGCACGTCGAGGTAGGGTTTGTCGAGGGACATGGCGTCTCCTTACTTCGCTTCCTCGGGCCAGTACAGGCGCATGGGGTTGTCCACCAGCAGCTTCTTCTGCAGTTCCTCCGTCGGCGCGATGTGCGGGATGAAGTCCACCAGCAGGCCGTCGTCGGGCATGTGGTCCTTCAGGTTGGGGTGCGGCCAGTCGGTGCCCCACAGCACGCGGTCGGGGAAGGTCTCGACCACCTTGCGCGCGAAGGGGACGACGTCGCGGTAGGCATTCCGTTCGCCGTCCAGCGCCTTGGGGCCGGTGACGGACAGGCGCTCGGGGCAGCTCACCTTGCTCCACACGTTCGGGTGCTCGCGCATGAACTTCAGGAACAGCTCGAACTCCGGCCCGTCGATGGGTTTGCTCACGTCGGGGCGGCCCATGTGGTCGACCACCACGGTGGTGGGCAGGCTGGTGAAGAAGTCCCACAGCTCGGGCAGGTCCACCGCCTCGAAGTAGATCACCACGTGCCAGCCCAGCTTGTGGATGCGCCCGGCGATCTCCAGCAGTTCGTCCTTGGGCGTGAAGTCCACCAGCCGCTTGACGAAGTTGAAGCGCACGCCGCGCACGCCGGCGGCGTGCAGC
The DNA here is from genome assembly GCA_047607325.1 of Xenophilus sp. GTDB lineage: Bacteria > Pseudomonadota > Gammaproteobacteria > Burkholderiales > Burkholderiaceae_C > Xenophilus. Next base: position 21,482 of record JASGDG010000024.1, read on the forward strand.
GCCTGCAGTTCCTCGTCGGTGACGCTGCGCCTGACGGTGGCGACGCCGCGCGCCTTGCCTCCGGAGGATTGCAGCGCATCGGCCAGCGCGCGGTTGTCGGCGCCGTGGCAGGTGGCCTGCACGATGACGTTGCGCGCGAAGCCGAGGTGGTCGCGCAGCGCGAAGAGCTGCGCCTTGCTCGCGTCGCAGGGCGTGTACTTGCGCTCCGGCGCATAGGGGAATTCGGCGCCGGGGCCGAACACGTGGCAGTGCGCGTCCACGCTGCCGGGCGGCAACTGGAACCGCGGCTTGCTCGGGCCGTCGTACCAGTCCAGCCAGCCGGGGGTTTTCTCGAACGGGCCGCTCGTCGGTTTGCTCATCGCCTGTTCCTCAATCGATGTAGCGCAGGCCGGCCTTTTCCAGCGGCTCGCGCATCTTGTACATGTCCAGGCCCAGCACGCCGCTGGCCAGCTTGTCGCGCTTCTCGCCCTCGTTGGCCTCGCGGTTGCGGGCGGCCTCCAGCGTCTTCGCGGCGATGGCGCGCGGCACGCAGACCACGCCGTCGTCGTCGGCCACGATCACGTCGCCGGGCGTGACGTAGGCGCCCGCGCAGACGATGGGGATGTTCACCGAGCCCGGCGTGGCCTTGATCGTGCCCTTGGACGAGACGTAGCGGCTCCAGACCGGGAACGCCATCTCGCGCAGCACCTTGGTGTCGCGCACGCCGGCCTCGATGACCAGCGCGCGGGCGCCGCGCGCCTGGAAGCTGGTGGCCAGCAGGTCGCCGAAGTAGCCGTCGCTGCATTCCGCGGTGACGGTGGCGACCACGATGTCGCCGGGCTGGATCTGCTCGGCCGCCACGTGCATCATCCAGTTGTCGCCGGGCTGCAGCAGCACCGTGACGGCGGTGCCCGAGACCTGCACGTCCTGCTGGATCGGGCGCATGTAGGGCTTGAGCAGGCCCACGCGGCCCATGGCCTCGTGCACGGTGGCCGAGCCGAGCGAGGCCAGCGCGTCGGCCGTCTCGCGGTCGGTGCGCTGGATGTTGCGGTAGACGACGCCGAGTTCGTACATGGGGTGTTCTCCTTGGAAGCGGTTCACTTGCCCTTGGCCTTGAGGGCGGCGTCCAGGCGCGGGAAGACGCGGCGCGCGTTGCCCTCGAACACCTGGTGGCGCTCCTCGTCGCTGAGGTTGGCGGTCGCGTTGACGTAGCGCTTGGTGTCGTCGTAGTAGTGGCCGGTGGTCGGGTCGACGCCGCGCACGGCCCCGATCATCTCGCTGGCGAAAAGAATGTTCTTGACCGGGATCACCTTGGTCAGCAGGTCGATGCCCGGCTGGTGGTACACGCAGGTGTCGAAGAAGATGTTGTTCAGGATGTGCTCGTCCAGCAGCGGCTTCTTCATCTCCTGCGCCAGCCCGCGAAAGCGTCCCCAGTGGTAGGGCACCGCGCCGCCGCCGTGGGGGATGACGAACTTCAGCGTCGGGAAGTCCTTGAACAGGTCGCCCTGGATGCACTGCATCACCGCCGTGGTGTCGGCGTTGAGGTAGTGCGCGCCGGTGGTGTGGAAGCACGCGTTGCAGCTGGTGCTCACGTGGATCATGGCCGGGATGTCGTACTCCACCATCTTCTCGTAGATGGGGTACCAGTGGCGGTCGGTCAGCGGCGGGCTGGTCCAGTGGCCGCCGCTCGGGTCGGGGTTGAGGTTGATGCCGACGTTGCCGTACTGCTCCACGCACTTCACCAGCTCGGGGATGCAGGTCTTCGGGTCGACGCCGGGGCTCTGCGGCAGCATCGCGGCCGGGATGAAGTGGTCGGGGAAGAGCTGGCTGACGCGGTAGCACAGCTCGTTGCAGATGGCGGCCCAGGTGCTGGAGACCTCGAAGTCGCCGATGTGGTGCGCCATGAAGCTGGCGCGCGGGCTGAAGATGGTCAGGTCGGAGCCGCGCTCCTTCATCAAGCGCAGCTGGTTCTGCTCGATCGACTCGCGCAGTTCGTCGTCGGAAATCTTCAGGTCGGCCGGGTTGGGCCTGGCGGCCGGGTCCTTGATGCCGGCGATCTGGGCGTTGCGCCAGTTCTCCAGCGCCTTGGGGGCGGTGGTGTAGTGGCCGTGGCAGTCGATGATCATGGGAATGGGTCTCCGTGGAAAGATGGTCAGGCGGGCGCCATGCCCTGCCGGCGCTTGGCGTCGGCGGCCTCGGGCGAGGCCATGAAGGCCAGCAGGCGGCGCACCGCGTCGGCCTGCGGCGAGCCGGCCACCAGGCCGGCCGAGAACACGGTGTCGATGGCGATGGCCGGCGGCAGCGGGCCGACGATGTCGACCCCCGCCACGTGGATCAGCTCGCTCAGCTGCTGGAAGCCCAGCGCCACCTCGTCCCGGGCGATGAGCGAGCCCACCGGCACGCCGGGCGGCGCCTGCACGGTGCGCTGCCTCACCTCGCCGGCGATGCCCCAGCGCTCGAAGAGCTTCTGCAGGGCCACGCCGCTCGGGCCGGTGGAATAGCCGATGCTGGGCGCGGCCAGCACGGCGGCGCGCACGGCGTCCTCGGAGCCGATGTCCGGCGGTGCGCTGCCGGCGGGCACCGCCGCGACGGTGCTGGAGCGCACCAGGTCCACCCGGCTGCCCGCCGCCACGCGGCCGGCCGCCTGCAGCTTGCCGATGGCGTCGCTGGCGAGGAAGACCACGTCGAAGGCCTCTTCGCCGGCCTGCACGCGCCGGGCGGCGTCCACGCCGCCGACCGACTCGATGGTCACCGGCTCGCCGCCGCGCGCCTGCCAGGCGGCCACCAGATCGGCCAGCACCTGCCGCGTGGCCATGGAGGAGATGCCTTTCAAGGGGAGGGTCATGCGCTTGTCTCCTGAACAGGCCGTCGCCGCGGCAGCCCGATGGATGGACAGGGATTCTGCGAAGCCGCCCGCTGGCGTGGAAGCCGGTCCTGCCGCTATCAGCTAGAACGAATTGGCATATCCAGTGGTATGGTTCTTCTTTCTGCGATACCTCTTGTCACCGTTCGTGGACCTCAAGCAACTCGAATACTTCGTGCGCGTGGCGGAGCTGGGCAGCTTCACCCGCGCCTCGCAGGCGCTGGACGTGGCGCAGCCCGCGCTGTCGCGCCAGGTGCGGCTGCTGGAGGTCGAGCTGCGGCAGAACCTGCTGGTGCGCAACGGCCGCGGCGTCACCCTCACCGATGCCGGGGCGCTGCTGCTGGAGCACGGGCGCGGCATCCTGCACCAGGTGGCGCGTGCGCAGGAGGAACTGGCCGGCGCCCGCGGCGCGCTGGCCGGCCGCGTGGCTCTGGGCCTGCCGCCCAGCGTGGCGCGGGCCTATGCCGTGCCGCTGACGCGCGCCTTCCGCCAGCGGCTGCCGCAGGCGCAGCTCTCGATCACCGAGGGCCTGACCATCGTCATGCAGGAGGCGCTGACCGCCGGGCGCCTGGACATTGCCGTGCTCTACAACGCCCGCCCGGCCGCCGGGCTGGAGATCCAGCCGCTGATGGCGGAGGAACTGGTCCTGGTGCAGCCGCGCCCGCCCGGCCTGGCCGAAGACCCGCCGCCGCCGCCGCTGCCGCTGGCGGCGCTGGCCGAGCTGCCGCTGGTCATCCCCAGCCGGCCCAACGCCATTCGCATGCAGGTGGAGTCGGAACTGGCGGCGCTGGGCCTGCGTCCGCGCGTGGCGCTGGAGATCGACGGCGTGCCCGCCATCCTCGAACTGGTGGCCGAGGGGCTGGGCAGCGCCGTCCTGACGCACCACGCCGTGGCCAGTTCCGTGCGGCCCTCGGCCTACACGCTGCGCGGCATCGGCCTGGCCGGGGCGCAGCGGCTGCGTGTGCAGGCCTGGCTGGCCACCAGCGCCCAGCGGCCGGTCACGCGCACGCAGCAGGCCGCGCTGGATCTGCTGCGCGGGACGATGGGCTCATGAGGAAGACGCCGGGCCGTCTCGGTTTCCGCGCCTTCCTCGGGGGGCGTTCTCAGGCGGCGGGCTGATCGTCACAGCTTCTGCAGCTTCGCCTGCGCGATCACCCCGTCCCAGCGCCGGATGTCTGCCGCCAGGAAGTCGCGCAGCGCGGCCGGGCTGCTGCCCTGCGCCGTCATGTTCAGTGCCTGGAGCTGCTTCTTCACGTCGGGCTGCGCCACGGCGTCCTGCACGGCGCGGCTGAGGCGCTCCACGATGGCCGGCGGCGTCCTCGCGGGTGCGGCCAGGCCGTTCCAGGAGCTGACGTCGAAACCCGCCAGCGGACCGCCGCTCTCGCGCACGGCGGGCACCTCGGGCAGTTCCGGCGCGCGCTCGCGGCCCAGCACGGCCAGGGGGCGCAGGCCCTGGCCCTGGATCTGCGGCATCAGCGGGCCCAGGATGTCCACCAGCACGTCGATCTCGCCGCCGCGCACGGCGGTGACCACCGGCGGCGTGCCGTTGAAGGGCACCACCTGGGCCTGGATGCCGGCCGAAAGCTTGAACAGCTCGGCCGCCAGGTTCTGCGTGGTGCCGATCTGCGGCGTGCCGATGTTCAGCTTGCCGGGGTTGGCGCGGGCGTAGGCGAGCAGCTCGCCCAGCGTCTTGAAGCGGCCGTTGCCGGCGACGGCGATGGCGAGGTCGAAGCGCGCCATCTGAGAGACCGGCGCGAAGTCGGCCAGCGTGTCGAAGGGCAGCTTCTTGAACAGGGCGGCGCTGACGGAGGTGCCGCTGGAGATCACCAGCAGCGTGTGGCCGTCGGCTTCCGCGCGGGCCACCTGCTCGCCGGCCACCACGCCGCCGGCGCTGGGCTTGTTGTCGATCACCACCGGCTGGCCGAGCGCGGCGGCCAGCTTCTGGCCCACGGCGCGGGCCGTCAGGTCGGCGGCGCCGCCGGCGCCGTTGGGTACCACGATCCGGATGGGGCGCGAGGGAAAGGCCGGCTGGGCCGCGGCGATGCCGGCGGCGCCGAGGACGGCCAGCGCGCCGGCGCCTTGCAGGACGCGGCGTCGTCCGATGGTCATGCGGGGGTCTCCTGGGTTGGGGTTCACGGAAAAAGGAAGGGAGGGACCGGCGCGCCGGTCAGTCGCGCGTGGCCCGGCGCTGCACGCAGTCCACGTAGGCGGGGCCGTCGGGCGGGCGGCCGGCGCGCTGGGCCTCCCACATCATCCGGCCCAGGCATTCCATCGCCTCGTGGTGCGCCGCCAGCAGCGAGCCGCGCCGCGCCGCCAGCAGCTCGACCGCCTGGCGGATGCCGCGCGGCTGGTCGATCGAACATTGCTCGCTGATGGACAGGTGCATCGACAGGTGGAGGAAGGGGTTCTCGCGGCCGTCCCGTCCGTCATAGACACGTGCAGCGGCCGCGTCGGCGTCGGCCAGGTCGGCATGGTACTCGGGGTGCTGGGCGATCCATTCGCCGGCGATGACTTCCAGCGCTTCCATAGGCTGGCCGGCGCGCTGCTTGGCGTAGCAGTTGCAGAAGAAGCGCCGGACGTCTTCCTGGGAGGGGTTGAACATGGTGCGTGCGAGGGTAGCACCGGCGGCGCGGGCCGAAGAGAAGGGCGTCATCCGGCTCGGGCAAGATGGCGGGCCTGGCGCCCGTCCGGCCTGGCTCCGCTTCATGACTGAACACCCTCCCGCCTCCGCCCTTCCCTGGGCCCGCGACCTCGGCTTGCGCCTGCGCGAGCGCTTCTGGCTCAAATTCATCGGCACCGTGGTGTGGGTGTGGGTCTTCTTCATCGGCTACTTCCACCTGCTGCGCCACCCGGCGCAGCCGGCCTTCGTGATGCCGCTGACGGCGGTGGACCGGTGGGTGCCGTTCCAGCCGGGCTGGCTGGTGCCCTACCTGTCGTTGTGGGTGTACGTGGGTGTCGCGCCGGGGCTGCAGCGCGGGCTGGCGCCGCTGCTGTCCTACGGCTTCTGGTCGGCGGCCCTGTGCGCGGCCGGGCTGGGCGTCTTCTGGCTGTGGCCGACGCAGATCCCGCCGATGGCGGTGCCGGCCGGCGCGCCGGGCTTCGGGCTGCTGCAGGGCATCGACGCCGCCGGCAACGCCTGCCCGTCGATGCACGTGGCGGTCTCGATCTTCACGGCGATCTGGCTGGAGCACCTGCTGCGCACCGCCGGCGCGCCGGCGGCGCTGCGGGCGCTGAACCTCGGCTGGTTCGCCGCCATCGCCTGGTCCACCCTGGCGGTGCGCCAGCACGTGCTGTGGGACGTGCTGGCGGGCGCCGCGCTGGGGGCCGTGTTCGCCTGGGCTTCGCTGCGCTGGCGGCCCGCCGAGCCGCTGCCGCCGGCGCCGGGTGCCGCAGTGTGAGCGGCTATCATGGGCCGGCACCGATCCCGTGCGCGGCTGTCCTGCCGCCGGGACGAGGACGGACACCGCCACCCATGAGCTCTTCGCTGAAGGAATTGCAGGATCTGATCCAGGAGAAGTACGGCATCGATCCGGCCACGCTCGACCCGAACGAGTCCATGCTCGGCAAGGGCTTCGATTCCCTGGCGCTGGTTGAATTCCTGTTCGAGATCGAGGACCGCTTCAAGATCTCCTTGCCCGACCCCGACCGCGGCATCGAGACGCTGGCCGGCCTGGCCGCGGTGGTGGACCGCGTGCGCGCCCAGGCCGCCGCCTCGTGAGCGCCGCGACAGCCGCCGCAGCCCACCGCGTCGCCGTCACCGGGCTGGGTGTCGTCTCGCCGCACGGCGAGGATCCGCAGGACCTGCTCGCCGCCCTGCTGCGCGGCGAATCGGCCCTCAGGCCCGTCTTCCCTGAGCTTGCCCGCCCCGCGGCCGCCGCCACGGTGGCCTTCGACGCGTCGCGCTGGTTCACCAAGCTGCAGCTCGCCGGCGTCGACCGCGTGAGCCAGTTCGCCGTTGCCGCCGCCGACCTGGCCGTGCAGGACGCCGGCGGCCTGGGCGATGCCGCGCCGGAGCGCGTCGGCGTCTTCGGCGGCTGCGGCATGGGCGGCGCCACCGCGCTGGAGGCCGCCTACCGCGCCGGCATGGCCACCGGCGCCGGCCGCGTGCCGCCGTTGACGGTGCCGGCCTTCATGCCCAACGCGCCGGCCTCGCACGTCGCCATGCGGCAGAAGG
>JASGDG010000025.1:0-6029 GCA_047607325.1 Xenophilus sp.
GTCGGGCGCAGGCCCCGCATGGCGCTCAGGACTCCGCCGTGAAGCCGATCTGCTTGACCAGCGGGCCCCAGCGCTCGTACTCGGCCTTCTGGTCGGCCGCCATCTCCTGCGGCGTGCTGCCGTGCGCCACCAGGCCGACCACGGCCAGGGCGTCGATGACCGCCTTGTCCTTCAGCGCGGCGGTGATCTCGGCGTTGGCCGCGGCGATGGTGGCGGCCGGCGTCTTCGCGGGCGCGTAGATGCCGAACCACTCCTCCGAGGTCACGTCCGGGTAGCCCAGCTCGATGAAGGTGGGCACGTCGGGCAGGTAGGGCGAGCGCTGCCTGCCGGAGGTGGCCAGCACGCGCACGCGGCCGTTCTTCATGTACTGCAGGTAGTCGCCGCTGGGGTTCATGGCGGCGGCGATCTGGCCGCCGACCAGGTCGGTGATGCTGGGCACCGTGCCGCGGTAGGGCACGTGCTTGAGCGCCACGCCCGAGCGCAGGCCGAGCAGCGCGCCCAGCAGGTGCGGCATCGAGCCGGCGCCGGGCGAGCCGTAGTTGGCCTGGCCGGGGTTGGCCTTGGCCCAGGCCAGGAAGTCCTTGAGCGTCTTCACCTCGGCCGGCACGGCCGGGCCGACCGCCAGGCCGTGGAACATGATCGCGCCGATGGACACCTGCGTCACGTCCTCGGGCTTGTAGCTGAGCTTGGGATAGATGTAGGGATAGACCGAGAGGGCCGACACCGGCGCCAGCGTGAGCGCCGAGCCGTCGGCCGGCGAGTTCTTCAGCGTCTCGACGGCGATGCGGCCGCCGGCGCCGGGCTTGTTCTCGACGAAGGCGCCCTTGCAGTAGGCCGTGCCGGCGATCTTCTCGGCGATGCGGCGGGCCACGGTGTCGCCCGCGCTGCCGGCCGGGAAGCCGTACATGATCTTCACCTGGTCCAGCGCCTGGGCCAGCGCGGACAGCGGGGCGAGGGCGCCCAGGGCGGCGGCACCGCCGAGGGCGTGGAGGAAGTGGCGGCGGTCTTGCATGGTGTGTCTCTTGTGGTGGCGGGTTCGGGGGGCTCTAGCGGGGGGACATGCGCAGCGCGCCGTCCAGGCGGATCACCTCGCCGTTGAGGTGGCCGTTGGTGACGATGTGGCAGGCCAGCTCGGCGAACTCCGAGGGCTTGCCCAGGCGCGGCGGGAAGGGGATGGCGGCGGCCAGCGACTGCTGTACCGGCTCCGGCAGCTCCAGCAGCAGCGGCGTGGCGAAGATGCCCGGCGCCACGGTGCACACGCGGATGCCGTGCTGCGCCAGGTCGCGCGCCATCGGCAGCGTCATGCCGACCAGGCCGCCCTTGGAGGCGCTGTAGGCCTGCTGGCCGACCTGGCCGTCGAAGGCCGCGACCGAGGCGGTGAACATCATCACGCCGCGCTCGCCGCCTTCCAGCGCGTCGAGCTTCGCGCAGCGCGCGGCGAACAGGCGGCTGACGTTGTAGGTGCCGATCAGGTTGACGCGGACCACGCGCTCGAAATCTTCCAGCGGCGCGGCGCTGCCGTCCTTGCCGACGATCCGCTTCGCACTGCCGATGCCGGCCACGTTCATCAGGATGCGGGCCGGGCCGTGCGCGGCCTCGGCCGCGGCCAGGGCCGCCTCCACGCCGGCCGTGTCGGTGATGTCGCAGGCGAAGGCCGCGCCGCCGATCTCGGCCGCGACCTTCTGCGCCTGCGCCAGGTGGCGGTCCAGCACCGCGACCCGGGCGCCCAGGCGCGCCAGCTCGCGTGCCGTGGCCTCGCCCAGGCCCGAGGCGCCGCCGGTGACCAGCGCGCTCTGTCCTTCGATCTTCATGGTGCGTGTCTCCTTCGTGAAAGCGTCATTGCCATTGCGGCTTGAGGGTGAACGGGAGCGTGTCGGCGTGCAGGGCCTGCACGGTGGCGTCGCGGTGCTTGAGCACGGCGCGCTGGTTGATCGAGCCCTTGTCCGTCACCTCGCCCTTGTCGATGGAGGGCGGCTCGGCCATCAGCGCCGCGCGGGCGATGCGGTTGGCGCTGCCGGTGGCGTCGCCGGCCAGCCGGTCGACCACCTTCTGGAAGTGCTGCTGCACGGCCTCGCTCTCCAGCACCTGCTGCAGCGGCGCGCCGGCCGGCAGGCCGGCCAGCTCGCGCACCGCCTGCGTCGGGAAGATCAGCGCGCCGACCTCCTTCAGGTTCAGGCCGGTGAGCACCACGTCCTGGATGTAGGGCGCGCCGAAGGAGGTCACCTTGGCGCGCAGCGGGCCGACGCTGACGAAGGTGCCGGTGGCGAGCTTGAAGTCCTCCGCGATGCGGCCGTCGAAGCGCAGGCCCAGGTGGATGTCGGCGGGGTCGATCCAGGTCACCGCGTCGCCGGTCTTGAAGAAGCCTTCCTCGTCGAAGGCGTCGTGCGTGGCCTCGGGCAGGCGCCAGTAGCCGGGCGTGACGTTGGGGCCGCGGTAGCGGATCTCGGTCTTGCCGTCGGTGGGCACCAGCTTGACCTCCATGCCCGGTGCCGGCAGGCCGAGGTCGCCGGTCTGTACCTGCGGGCGGGTGATGTACAGGCCGAAGGGGCCCGACTCGGTCATGCCCAGGCCGGTGCCCATCACCAGGCGCTCGCCGATCTCGGCCTCCTGCAGGCGGTGCAGCTGGTCCCACACCGCCTGCGGCAGCGCGGCGCCGGCGTAGAAGAACATGCGGCAGCGCGACAGCAGCCGCCTGCGCAGCACCGCGTCCTCTTCCATCGCCTTGGCGATGTATTCGAAGCCGGTGGGCACGTTGAAGTACACGGTGGGCGCGATCTCGCGCAGGTTGCGCAGCGTCTCGGCGATGCCGGCCGGCGTCGGCTTGCCGTCGTCGATGTACAGCGTGCCGCCGTTGTCCAGCACGATGCCCACGTTGTGGTTGCCGCCGAAGGTGTGGTTCCACGGCAGCCAGTCGACCAGCACCGGAGGCTCTTCGCCCAGCGCCGGGATGGAGGCGCGCAGCTGCGCCTGGTTGGCGCACCACATGCGGTGGGTGTTGATCACGGCCTTCGGGTTCTTGGTCGAGCCCGAGGTGAACAGGAACTTGGTGATGGTGCCGGGGTGCGTGCCGTGCAGGGCGTCTTCCACCGCGGGGGTCGGCTCGGCGGCCAGCAGCTCGGACAGCGGCGTGGCGCGGCGGCCTTCCAGCGCGCCGCCGGCCAGCACCACCTCCACGTCGGGCGGCACGGTGGCGGCGATGGCCGCGGCATAGCGCGTGTCGGCGGCGAACACCAGGCCCGGCGTGAGCGTGCCCATCACGTGGCGCAGCTTCTCGTAGTCCTTGCTCACCAGCGAGTAGGGCGGCGAGACGGGGCAGTGCGGGATGCCGACGTACAGGCAGCCCAGCGCCAGCAGCGCGTGCTCGATGCCGTTCTCGCTCAGGATCGCGACGGGCCGCTCGTCCGAGAGGCCGCGGTCCAGCAGCGCCTGGCCGATGGCACGCGCCCTGGCCAGCGCCTCGCGGTAGGTGATGCGGATCCAGTCGCCGGTGCTGCCGTCGGCGTTGCGCGCGCGGCGGGCGATGAAGGTGCGCTCGGGCGCGATCGCGGCCCAGTACACCAGCCGGTCGGTCATGCGATGGGCGAAGGGCCCCAGCGGCTGCCGGGCCGAAAGGTACTGCACGCCGTGGGCGCCCTCGCGCAGCACGCCGCGCGTGACGCCGAAGGCCAGCGGGCGGTATTTGGGCGCAGCCGCGTCCGCGCGGCCCGCGGCCGCCTGGGTTGTCTCCGTCATGTCGATCTCCGTCGATTGAAAACAGGCCGGGCCTCAGCCCCTGGCCACCTTGCCCGCGCGGCCTTCCAGGAAGGCGCGCACGCGTTCCTTGGCATCCGGCGCGTCCTGCACGATGCCGGCCATCAGCGCCTCGGTGAAGAAGCCGTGGTCGGCCGGCTGCTCGGCGATGCGCGGCAGCGCATGCATCAGCGCGTAGTTGGTCAGCGGCGCGTTGGTGGCGACGCGGCGCGCCAGCTCCAGCGCCTTGTCGAAGGCCGCGCCCTCGGGCACCAGGTACTGCGCGAAGCCGGCGCGCTCGCCCTCCTCGGCGTTGTAGACGCGGCCGGTCATCATCATGTCGGTCATGCGCGCCACGCCGATCAGCCGGGGGATGCGCACCGAGCCGCCGCCGCCCACGAAGATGCCGCGCGAGCCCTCGGGCAGGGCGTAGAAGGTGGAGGCGTCGGCCACGCGGATGTGGCTGGCGCTGGCCAGTTCCAGGCCGCCGCCGACCACCGCGCCGTGCAGCGCCGCGATCACCGGCACCGGCCCGTGCTGGATGCCGTCCAGCGCCTGGTGCCACATGCGCGAGTGCTGCACGCCCTGGCTGGCGTTGCGCTCGCTGATCTCCGACAGGTCCAGCCCGGCGCAGAAGTGCGGGCCCTCGCCGTCGATCACCGCCGCGCGCACCGTGCTGGGCAACCCCTGGAAAGCGTCGCGCAGCGCCAGGATCAGGCCGTCGTTGAGGGCGTTGCGCTTGGCCGGCCGGCTCAGGCGGACGATGGCGATGTCGTCCTGGATGTCGAGGTGGAGGTCTGGATTCTTCGTCATGATTGCGGTCCGTTCTGGAATCGATTATGGTTATCAAAAATAACCAACTCAAGCGCATCGGGCGCTGAAATTCTCAGTAGATACCCTAGACCGGAGACGCCATGGACATCGCCAATCTCATCGCCATCGACACCCACACCCACGCGGAAGTGAGCTGCTGGAACCCCTTCGACAACTACGGCGAGGAGTACGACCGGGCCGCCGACAAGTACTTCCGCTCCAGCCGCCGGCCGAGCATCCAGGAAAGCATCGACTACTACCGCGAGCGCAGGATCGGCCTGGTGATGTTCGGCGTGGACAGCGAGTCGAACCTGGGCCGGCGCCGCATCCCGAACGAGGAGATCGCCGAGGCGGCGCAGAAGAACGGCGACATCATGATCGCCTTCGGCAGCATCGACCCGCACAAGGGGAAGATGGGCGCGCGCGAGGCGCGCCGGCTGATCGAGGAGCACGGCGTGCGCGGCTTCAAGTTCCACCCCACGGTGCAGGGCTACCACCCGTATGACCGCATGGCCTGGCCGATCTACGAGGTGATCGCCGAGCACCGGCTGCCGGCCGTCTTCCACACCGGGCACAGCGGCATCGGCTCGGGCATGCGCTGCGGCGGCGGCCTGCGGCTGGAGTACAGCAACCCGATGCACCTGGACGACGTGGCGATCGACTTCCCCGACATGCAGATCGTCATGGCGCACCCCAGCTTCCCGTGGCAGGACGAGGCGCTGTCGGTGGCCACGCACAAGCCCAACGTGTGGATCGACCTGTCGGGCTGGAGTCCCAAGTACTTTCCCAAGCAGCTGGTGCAGTACGCCAACACGCTGCTGAAGGACCGCGTGCTCTTCGGCAGCGACTACCCGCTGATCACGCCCGACCGCTGGATGAAGGACTTCCAGGAGGCCGGCTTCAAGCCCGAGGTGATGCCGGGCATCCTGAAGGACAACGCGGTGCGGCTGCTCGGCCTGGGGGGCTGAGCCGCGCCGGCGTTCAGGGCCGCACGGCGTCGGCGGTCGTGGTCTGCGCGGGCCGCTCTTCGTCCGGCAGGAGGTGGCTGGCGATGGCGTCGTGCCACAGCCGATAGCCGCCGGCATTCATGTGCAGGCGGTCGGGCAGGAACAGCTCGGCGCGCGGCCGGCCGTCCTCGCCCATCATGGGCGTGAAGATGTCGATGTAGTCGATGTCGTGCTGCGTGCGCACGTAGGCGGCGATGATGTGGTTGGTCTCGCGGATGCGCGGCAGCAGGGGCTCGCGCAGGGGGCTGGGCTTGATCGAGAGGTAGCTGATGCGCGTTGCCGGCAGCGTTTCGCGCACCGTCTGGGTGAAGTGGGCGAAGTCCTCCAGCACCTGCATCGGCGTGCGGCCGAGGGCCAGGTCGTTGTCGCCGGCATACACCAGCACGTGGCGCGGCTGGTAGCGCACCACGAGGTCGCGCGCGAGCAGGCTGCACTCGGCCATGGTCGAGCCGCCGAAGCCGCGGTTGATGACCACCGGCA
>JASGDG010000026.1:0-41839 GCA_047607325.1 Xenophilus sp.
GCCGCTGGGCCGGCTCTCCGGCGGCGAGCGCCAGCGCGTGCTGCTGGCCCGCGCGCTGGCGGTGCAGGCGCCGGTGCTGCTGATGGATGAGCCGCTGGCCAACCTCGACCCGCCGCACCAGGCCGACTGGCTGGCCACGGCGCGCGAGCTGGCGGATGGCGGCTGCACGGTGGTCAGCGTGCTGCATGAACTGCATGCGGCCCTGGCGGCCGACGAACTGGTCGTCATGGCCGCCGGCCGCGTGGTGCACCATGGTGCGGCGGGCGAGGCCGCGACGCACCGTGCGCTGGAGGCCGTGTTCGACGGCCGCGTGGCGGTGCGCCGCGCCGAAGGGCAGTGGATCGCGCTGCCGAGATGAACCTGCATGGCCGGCGGCAGAAAATGGTCTGTGTCAAGCCAGTACCCCATCCGCAGCTACTGCATCAAGTTCGCCTATCGCAGAAAGAGTTCGAGAACCCTGTCGGCCAGCCGTCCAAAGGGCGCACGCAGCAGGTCGGCAGCATGCCACCGGCCCTGCTCGAACACACCCTTGGCATGGCTGAGCGCCCTGAACCCCTCGATCCCGTGGTAAGCGCCCATGCCGCTCGGCCCGACGCCACCAAAAGGCAGGTCCTCCTGTGCGTAATGGGTGAGCGTGCCGTTGATCGTGACGTTGCCCGAGGTCGTCCGCGAAAGCACTTTGCGCCGATCCTCGTCGTTGCTTCCGAAGTAGTACAGCGCCAGCGGGCGGGGATGCGCGTTGACGTAGCGGATGGCTTCGTCGAGCGAGCGGTAGGTCTTGACGAGAAGAAGCGGTCCAAAGATTTCCTCCTGGGCGATCTTCGTGTCATCGGTGGCATCCAGGATGAGGGTCGGTGCCAGAGTGTGTGCCCGGCTCGCGGCAGTCTCGGGTCTGACGCCGACTTCAAGGATGCGCGCTCCCTTTGCGCGTGCGTCTTCGATCAGCCCCGTGAGCCGCCCATGGTGGCGCTCGTTGACGATCGACGTGTAGTCCTCACTGACCGGCCCATCGGGATAAAGCGCACGGACGGCCCGGTCGAACGCGGCAACGAAGCCGTCCAGTACCTGTTCGGGGACCAGCGCATAGTCCGGCGCGATGCAGGTCTGGCCAGCGTTGGCCAGCTTGCCGTAGGCAATGCTCGCCGCCGCGCGATCCATAGCGTAGTTCTTGTTGACGATCGCCGGTGATTTGCCCCCCAACTCCAATGTGACAGGTACCAGGTTGTCGCTCGCTGCTCTCATCACGGCCCGGCCCACCTGCGTGCTGCCGGTGAATACCAGGTGATCGAAGGCAAGCGCCGAGAAGGCGGCCCCCAGCGAGGCCTCACCCTGGACGACTGCAACCTGTTCTTCCGGGAACAGGTCAGCCAGCAACGTTGCCAATAAAGCGCTGGTGGCCGGCGTGAACTCGGAAGGCTTGACCATCGCCCGGTTGCCGGCTGCGATGGCGGTGGCCAGCGGCATCATCGCCAGCGAGACCGGATAGTTCCACGGCGCCATGATGCCCACCACACCCAGCGGCTGGTATTCGATACGGGCAGTGCCCAGCCGCATGGCCAGGGCGACGTGGCGCCGTGCCGGCCGCATGAAGCGGCGCAGGTGCCTATGGAGATAGTCGATCCCCATGACCAGTGTCAGCAGTTCCATGACTGCCGTCTCGTGGGGCGACCGGTGGCCGAAATCGCGGCTGATGGCCTCGGCGATCTTGTCCCGGTTCTCCACGATGGCATTGCGCAGCTTCTTCAGGTCCGCGCGGCGGCGCGCCAGGGACGGTGCACCGTCGCGCTCAAAGGACGCGTGTTGCAGCGCTCGAATCCGGTCGAGCCGGAGAGCATCGTCGGCGTCATTCATTGCGCGCTCCGTGAACCGCCCCGGTTTTCGCGGAGGCCGGTTGGCTTGAGTCAGGCCGGACTGGCCTGCTGCTCAAGGTTGCGATAGTAGTTGGCCTCGAACTCGGCCGGCGGCACATAGTCGTCTCGGCCAAGGCTTTGTCGTAGGCGTCGCCCTTGCTGCCCATCAAGGGCTCGATGCCGGCTTCGGCCAGTCTCTCCGTGCAGCGGATGCTGACGTATTGCGACCCTCTAAATGTGGGTGTTGCACTTCAGGTTTGAATCTGCCATGAGACTGGGCTTGACGCGATAAATGTAGCTCACTACATTTCTATCTCAAGAAAGCCTCTTCACGATGTTCGAACTCAAAGACCTGCCCAGCTACGACACCTTGCAAGCCTTCGGGGCGCGCTACGGCAACCCCGACGTGCAAGGGCTGCAGACCTGGCTGATCTGGGCATCGGCCACGCAGGCAATGATTTCGGCCTTCGAGGCCAACCTGGCGCAGGCCAGCGGTTTGTCGCAGACGCAGTTCTTCGTGCTGCTGCTGCTCAAGCGCAACCCCGATGGCTTGAGCGTGGGCGCGTTGGCCGATGGCGTGTCGGTGACCTCGCAGACCATGACCCGGGTGATCGACCGCATGGTCGGTGCGCAACTGTGCAGCCGGGACGTCGATCCGGCCGATGCGCGCGCACGGCTGGTGAAGCTGACGCCAGGCGGCGAGGAGCTACTGGACAAGGCGTTGCCCCGCCATTACGCCTGGGTGGCCCGCCTGATGCAGCACTTCAATGCCGAGGAGCGGCAGATGCTCAGCCAGTTCATGCTCAAACTCGGCCAGGCGGGTGTGTTGCCGGGCGGGCAGAACGAAGCCGGGTGAATTTTTTTGAGAATTTATGTAGTGTGCTGCATAAATTCATGTAGCAAGCTGTCTATTTGGAGTCGCCATGCAATCTCAGTATTTGCCTTCCTTGTGGCTGCGCGCCTTGCTGGTGGCCTGCGCCCTGTGCGTGGTGTCGCTGCTGTACCTGCCGCTGCCCATCCTGCCCCAACTGGCCCGGACTTCCCTTGGGGAAGCCGCCGCCGCTGTCATCAGCGCCTTCGGCCTCGCCTACGCCTCGGGTTTTCTGATCTTCGGTCCCTTGTCGGACCGCCTTGGGCGCCGCCGCGTGATGATCGGCGGCTTGACCACCTTGGCGGTCATCACGGCACTGCTGGGTCTGCTCAAGGGCGCGCCATTGCTGCTGCTGGGCCGAGCCGCACAGGGGTTGGCGGCCGCAGCATTTCCACCCGTCGCCATCGCCTACCTGGCCGAGCGCGGCACGCCGCGCCAGCGGGTCTGGAGCGTGGCCTGGTTAAGCACCGCCTTCCTCGCGGCCGGTCTACTCGGACAGATCTATGGCGCCTCGGTCGCGCGGCGCTGGGGGCTGGGCGTGGCGCTGCTGCCGCTTGCGGCCCTCTTTGCCGTGACCGCATGGCGGCTGTGGCGCACGCCAAGCGATCCGCTTCAAACATCGAACACATCCTTCCTGGCGAGCTACCGCCAACTGGGGGGCTTGCTGACCGATCCGCAACTGCGGCGTGTCTACGTCCCGGCGTTGCTGCTGCTGATGTGCTTCGTTGCCTTCTACTTGGTGCTGGACGCGAGGCTCGGCCCCGCACTGCAGGCACAAGACATCTCGGCCCTGGCCGTGCGGGAAATGGCCTTGCCGGGCTTTCTGGCGCCGCTGGCCGTCGCTGCCGCCATGCCGCGCTGGGGCGCCGGGAGGGTGGTCATGGCGGGCCTGCTCGTCGCCACGGCGGGTCTCGGTCTGTGCGCCTGGGCAGGCGGCTCGCATCCGCTGGTGCTGCTGGCCGCCAGCGTGGTCTTCGTCGCCGGCCTCGGCATCGGCGTCCCGGGCCTGATCGCGCGAGTCGCCAGCGTGGCCGCCGCCCCCGTGCGCGGCCTGGCCGTGGCGTTCTACACCTTCGTGCTGTTCGTCGGCGCCAGCCTGGGGCCCTGGCTCGCGCGGCAAACCGTGGCGTGGTCTGTTGAACGAGCCTTTCTGCTGCTGGCGGCGCTCCTGGGTGCGGCAGCGTTGTACGCGATGACGGGAAACCGGAATACAGCCCAAGCATGACGCAATGAACAACTGCCATGCAGCGGGATGGAGGCCACTGGCAAGGTGATCGCGGCAGTGACCGGATGGATGTCCAGCGGCCTGCTCGTCGCCCGGCCTTGCGGCCACGGCGGCGGCACCGGTTCCCGGCATCCGCGCCGGGGCGGCAGCCGTCACGCCCTCGCCAGGTCCGGGTGGCGGGCGAACTCCGCCGCCGTCCAGTCGACGAAGGCGCGCACCTTGGCGCTCAGGTGCCGGTTGGGCGGGTAGACCACGTGCACCGGCAGCGGGTCGCAGTGCCAGTCGGGGAACAGCTCGACCAGCTCGCCGCTCGCCAGGTAGGGCGCGGCGATGAAGCGCACCATCTGCGCGACGCCGAAGCCCGACAGCGCCGCCGAGGTGTAGGCGTTGCTGTCGTTCACGGCGAGGCGGTAGGGGTGGCTCACCTCCAGCACGTCGCCGTCTTTGCGGAACTGCAGGGGGTGCGCGCGCCGCGAACCGCTGGTGAAGAAGCTGATCACGTGCTGCCGCCCGCGCTCCAGGTCGTGCGGCGTCTGCGGCGTGCCGTACTTCTTCAGGTAGGCGGGCGCGGCGACCGTCACGAACGGCAGGGTGCCGATGCGCCGGGCCACCAGCGACGGGTCGGTGATTTCGCCGGAACGGATCACCACGTCCACGTTGTCGCCGATCAGATCCACCGCCCGGTCGGTCACGCCCAGGTCCACCTGGATGTCCGGGTACTGGTCGATGAAGCCCGCCAGCCGCGGGATGACGATCAGCCGCGCGGCGGAGGTGCCCACGTCCACCCGCAGCCGGCCGCTGGGGGCGGCGTTGCTGTTGGCCATGCTGGCCTCCAGTTCGTCGAAGTCGTTGAGCAGCCTTGCGGCGCGCTCGTAGTACGCGGCGCCGTCGGGCGTGACGGTCACGCGCCGCGTGGTGCGGTTGAGCAGCTTGACGCGCAGGCGCGCCTCCAGCGCCTGGATCTGCTTGGTGACGGTGCCCTTGGGCAGGTCGAGGGTGTCGGCCGCGCGGGTGAAGCTGCCGGCCTCGACGACGCGCACGAAGACCCGCATGGTCTGGATCTGGTCCATGGGCCGCATTCTGTACTGCCCGCCCGAGGCCATTGTTGCCGCCGGAGAAACAGAGTGGGGCGCGGCAGGCCGGCCCGGCCCGGCGGTCCGGCCCGTATAGTCGTGCTCACGCTGACCTGAAAGGCCGCATCCATGTCCACCTGCGCCACCACCCATCCGCCCGAGGCGGCCGCCGCGGCCGGCTGCGCCGTGGCCGAGGAGGACATCCGCATCGAGCTGCCCGGCGGCGAGCAGCCGGCGCAGGCGCGCATCTACGGCGAGCGGCAGCGGGGCGCCACCGGCGTGCCGCTGGTGCTGCACTTCCACGGCGGCACTTTCGTGTGCGGCGGCCTGGACAACGGCCGCAACGTGGCCCGGCTGCTGGCATCGGCCGGCGCGCGGGTGGTGTCGCTGGCCTACCCGCTGGCGCCGGAGCATCCCTTCCCCAAGCCGATCGAGGTCGGCTACGCGGCACTCGAATGGCTGTACAGGCAGCGCGTCAAGCTGGCCGGCAAGGGGGTGCGCGTGTTCCTCGCCGGCGAGGAGGCGGGCGGCAACCTGGCGGCGGCCGTGGCCCTGGTGGCGCGCGACCGCGGGCATCCGCCGCTGGCCGGGCAGATCCTGCTGTCGCCCATGCTGGACCCGTGCGCCGGCACCGCCTCGCTGCGCGATGCCTCGTATTCCGACGCCGCCTGCAAGTGGGCCGCCGGCTGGCGGAACTACCTGCGCCGCCCGATGGATGCGACGCACCCCTACGCGGTGCCGGGCGCCTCGCTGCGCCTGGCCGACCTGGCGGCGACGCTGGTGCTGGTGGGGCCCGACGATCCGATGCGCGACGAGGCGCTGGCCTACGCCAGGCGGCTGCAGGCGGCCGGCATTCCCGTCACCGCGGCGGTGCTGCCGAGCAAGTCGCAATGGCCCGACGCGCTGTACCGGCCCGACGATCCCGGGTGCTCGGCCTGCGCGGCCGTGGTGAAGCAGCAGTTCATCGACTTCTTCGAGGCGCAGCGCTCCGGCGCGCAGCCGCCTCACTGAACGCGCGGCGGCACGGGCGGGCCGCCCGCGCCGCGACGCCTTTCCACATCACGAACGCCGAGCCTGCGCCAGCCGCGCGGTACCAGGCCGCCGCACGCCGAGGGCTCAGCCTTCGACGTCGGCCAGCACCGCGTCCAGCCGCTCCACCAGCAGGTCGGCGTGCTCGCGCTGGAACACCAGCGGCGGCCGGATCTTGAGCACGCTGGCCTGCGGGCCGGTCGCGCTCAGCAGCACCTGGCGCCGGCGCAGGCCGTTCACCACCCGGGCCGCCTGCGCGGTGGCCGGCGCGCGCGTCGCGCGGTCGGCCACGAGTTCCAGGCCGATGAACAGGCCGGCGCCGCGCGCCTCGCCGACCAGCGCATGGCGCCGGCCGAGTGCGGCCAGGCGTTCGCGCAGGTAGCCGCCGACCTCCAGCGCGTTGCGCTGCAGTTCGTCCTGCTCGATCACGTCGAGCACGGCCGCCGCCGCGGCCATGGAGACCGGGTTGCCGCCGAAGGTGTTGAAGTAGCGGCTGGCCTGGCCGAAGGCCTTCATCACCTCGGGCCGCACCGCCAGGCCCGCGACCGGATGGCCGTTGCCCATCGGCTTGCCCATGGTCACGATGTCGGGCACCACGCCGTGGCGCATGAAGCCCCAGAAGGCCTCGCCGGTGCGGCCGAAGCCGGGCTGCACCTCGTCCGCGATGAACACGCCGCCGGCGGCGCGGACCGCCTCCACCGCCTCGCGCAGGAAGCCGGCCGGCGCCGTGAACACGCCGTCGCTGGAGAACACGGTGTCCACCAGCAGCGCCGCCGGCCGCAGGCCGTGCGCGCGCAGGTCCTCGATGGCCGCGCGCACGCCCTCGGCGAAGCGGCTGCCGGTGGCGTCGTCGGCGCCTTCGGGTGCGTCGACCAGCCGCACGTGCTCGCCCAGCCGCACGTACTGCCCGAGGGAAGGCGAGGCGCAGGCCAGGGCCGAGGTCACGCCGTGGTAGGCGAAGCGCGTGACGATGAGCCCGCCGCCCCCGGTGTGCGCGGTGGCGATGCGCAGGGCCAGGTCGTTGGCCTCGCTGCCCGTGCAGGTGAAGGTGGCGTGGCCGAGTTCGGCCGGCATCGTCGCCAGCAGCCGCTCGGCGTAGTCGAGGATGCCCTCGTGCAGGTAGCGCGTGTGCGTGTTGAGCACGCCCGCCTGGCGCGCGATGGCCTGCGCCACCCGAGGGTGCGAGTGGCCCACGCAGGCGACGTTGTTGTAGGCGTCCAGCCAGGGCGTGCCGGCGGCGTCGTAGAGCCACACGCCTTCGCCGCGCACGGGATGGAAGGGCTCGTCGTAGAACAGCCGGTAGGCCGGGCCCAGCAGGCGGGCGCGGCGCGCCAGCATGCCGGCGGTGGAGGGGTCAGGCATGGAGGGACTCCTGGGTACGGCAGGCGGCGTCGATGGCGGCCTGCACCTGTTCGGGCGCGAGCGCGGCGCAGGCCCGCAGCCGGGCCCACGAGAGGGCGTTGTTGCGCAGGAGGTAGGCCGCGTTGGCGGGCTGGCGCGCCGCGCGCCAGCCGCTGATCGCCACCACCATGGCCAGCCGCGCGCGCACGAGGTCGAGCAGCACGCCGGTCTCGGCCTCGCTCAGCGGCGACACGGCATGGTAGTCGGCCGCGAACTGCGCCAGGGCGGCCAGCGCGTCGCCGTGTTCGTCGATCTGGTAGGAGGCTGCCACCGCCAGGTCGTCCACCAGCGGCGCATGCACCATGTCGCCGAAGTCCAGGATGCCGGCCACGCGCGCCGGCTCGGCCGCGTCGACCAGCAGGTTGTAGAGGTTGAAGTCGTTGTGGATGGGCTGGCGACGCAGCGCCGCCAGGCGCGGCCGGGCGCGCTGCTCGAAGCCGTCCAGCGCCGCTTCCGCCAGCGCGCGTTGCGCTGGGTCGGCCACATGCGCCAGCAGCGGGCGCATGCGGTCGGCGCGCTGGATGTCCCAGGGCAGCTCGCGCGTGGCGGCCGGGTGGGCCAGGCCGGCCAGCGCGAGGTCCAGCCGCGCCAGCATGCGCGCCACGCTCGCGCGCTGCGCGGCCGAGCGCGGCGCCTGCGGCATCGGCCATCCTTCGAGGTAGCTGAACACGCGCGCCACGCGGGTGCGGCCCTCGGCGTCCCGCACCAGCGCGGAGGGCGCGCCGTGCAGGTCCGGCAGCAGGCGCTGCACGGGCAGCGCCGGGTCGGTGCGGGCGAGGTGCAGCAGCGCCTGGGTCTGGAAGTCGGCGACCAGCGGATCTTCGTCAGGGTGCGAGAGCTTGAGCACGCGGCGCGCGCCGCCGTCCGCCGGCTCCAGCAGGAAGTTGGCGTCGCGCTCGCCCGTGAGGGGTTGGAGCCGGCCGTGCATGCCGTACAGGCGATGCAGCAGGTCCGCCGCCCAGCCGGTGGCGACCGGGGCCGGCGGCGCGGTCAGCACCGCGGCCTCGGGCAGGGCCGCGCGGATGGCGTCGTCCAGGTCCTGCGCCATCACGCCGCCTGCTCGAAGCCGCCGAGCGCGCTGGCTAGGTTGGGCCCCAGGTCGTCCGACAGGTAGCCGCCCTCCTGCACGAGCACCGTGGGCAGGCTCAGGCGCGCGATCTCGCCGAGGATGCGACCGAAGCCCGGCGTGCTGACGGCCAGCGCCTGGTAGGGATCGTTCTCGTGCGCGTCCAGGCCCAGGGCCACGACCAGCGCGCCGGGCGCGTAGGCGCGGACGGTGTCCAGCGCGGCGGCCAGCGCGGCCAGGTAGCCCTCGTCGCGGGTGCCGCGCGCCAGCGGCAGGTTCAGGTTGTAGCCCAGGCCCTCGCCCTCGCCGGCCTCGTGCGCGTGGCCGGTGAAGAAGGGCGTGCAGAAGTGCGGGTCGCCGTGCAGCGAGATCGTCAGCACGTCCCTGCGGCGCCAGAAGATGCCCTGCGTGCCGTTGCCGTGGTGCACGTCGATGTCCAGGATCGCCACCCGCCCGTGCCTGCCGCGCAGGTGCTGGGCCGCGATGGCCGCGTTGTTGAGGTAGGTGAAGCCGTTGGCGCGGTCGGCGTAGGCATGGTGGCCGGGCGGGCGGCACAGCGCATAGGCGGCGCGCTCGCCGTCCAGCACGAGCTGGGCGGCGTGCGTGGCGACGTGGGCCGACCAGGTCGCGGCCAGCCAGGTGTGGCGGCCGATCGAGCAGGCCATGTCCCCCATGTGGTAGCCGGCCTGGCCGACCAGGCTGTCGGGGTAGGTGAAGGGCTGGCCCGGGAACGGGTGCACGTTGGGCATGACCTCCTCGGAGGCGCCCTCCAGCTGCTGCCAGCGCTCCCAGGCGGTTTCCAGGAAGCGCAGGTACTGCGGCGTGTGGATGGCCGCGCGCGGGCCGGGGCCGTGGTCGTCGGGCGCGACGATCTCGTGGCCCTGGGCGCGGGCGGCGTCCAGCAGCAGGGTGGCGCGCTCGGGCTGCTCGTTGCTGCGCTTGAGGCGGCCGCGCACGATGAACTGCTGCGGGTCGTGGCCGGTGTGCCGGTCGCTGTAGACGACTTTCATGGTCGGGCGCTTTCAGTATTGGGGTTCGACGGTCCAGCTGATGGGAACCTCGGCCACGCTGGCGGAGGCCGGCAGCTCCAGTACCGTGCGCGCGATGCGGGCCACGTCCTCGGGGCGCGTGGCCTGGCGCCGCTGCTCGGGCGGGAGGGCGGCCGCCATGTCGGTGGCGACGAAGCCCGGGCACAGCGCGGTGCAGCGCACCCGCGAGGCGGCGCCGCAGTGGCGGATGCCATGCGCCAGCGAGAGCACGGCGGCCTTGCTCAGCGCGTAGAGCGAGGCGTCGGCCGAGCGCACGCGCTTGGCCGCGAGCGAGGCCATGACCAGCACCTTGCCCTCGGGCGCGGCCAGCAGGTGCGGCCACGCCTGGCGCGTGAGCCGCAGCGGCGACTTGACGTTGATTTCGAGCAGGCGCTCGACCTCGGCGTCGTCGGCCTCGACGACCGAGCGGGTGGACAGGATGCCGGCGTTGTGCACCAGCGCGTCGATGCCGCCGAAGTCGCGCACCGTCGCGGCCACCCAGTCGGCCTCGCTGCGCGCATCCTCGGCGTCGAAGCGGTACACGCGCACGCGGTCGGCGCCGTGGCCGGCATGCGCGCCGGTGTCGCTGCGCGCACCGACGCTCACGCGCCAGCCGTGCGCCAGCAGTTCGCGCACGATGGCCAGGCCGATGCCGCGGTTGCCGCCGCTGACCATGGCGACGCGCTCAGTTCCCGAACAGGCCGCAGGCATGGGTCTTGGCGTCTTCGAGGTGGAAGCGCAGCGCGTGTTGCACGGCATCGACGTCGCGGCGCGCCAGCGCATGGGCGATGGGCCGGTGCGTCTCGGCCAGCGCCTTGAGGTCGCCGTAGGTGCCTTCGCTGAGCGCGAGGAACATGCGCACCTCGGTCTGCATGTTGTCGAACAGGCGGTGCAGGTAGTGGTTGCCCGAGAGCGCGCTGATGGCGAAGTGGAAGTCCAGGTCCAGCGCCACGCGCTCGGCCGAGGGCAGGGTCTCGGCGCGCGCGACCATGTCGTCCACCCGGGCGTCCATGGCCGCCAGCTCGGCGTCGCTGGCGTGCCGGCAGGCCAGCGCGGCGCCCAGCAGCTCGAGCTGGATGCGCACTTCGTAGAGGTCGCTGATCTGCTTGACCGAGACGGTGCGCACCGTGAAGCCGTGGCGCGGCCGCGAGACCAGCAGGCCCAGGCTTTCGAGGCGGCGCGCGGCCTCGCGCACCGGCGCGCGGCTCACGCCCATCTGGCGCGCGAGTTCGGCCTCGACGATGCGTTCGCCGGGCGCGATGCGGCCCGACAGGATGGCCTGCTGCAGCTGAGCCTCGACCACGCCCACCAGGTCGGGCACCTGGATCGAGGAAAAGGCGGGTGCGAAGGCCGATTCGGCCCGGCTCGTCGTCATGGCATGCTCTTTCCCTGTCTCATGGGTCGTCCCCGCATCATGCCGGCCGCCGGGCTCGCGTGAGGTACACCCCGGCGACGGCGATCAGCGCCATGCCCGCGAGCGCCGGTGCGTCCGGGGGGCGCTGGAACCACAGCGTGCTGATGAGCACCGCCAGCAGCAGCTGGACGTAGTTCAGCGGCGCCAGCGTGGCGGCGCCGACGTGCCGGAACGCGGCCAGCAGTAGAAGCTGCGCGCCGCCGCTGAGGCAGCCGCCGGCCACCAGCAGCGCCATCTCGGGCCAGGGCGGCAGCGCGGCGTGCGGCATGAACAGCGCCGGCAGGTTGGTGATGACCAGGCAGGCCAGCGCCATGTACGCGAACTGAACCGGCCCCGGCACCAGCCCCGAAAGCCGGCGCGTGAGGACCTGGAACAGTGCGTAGCAGACGGCCGAGACGGCCATCAACAGTGTGCCCGCGAGCGGCAGGTCGGCGCCGGGTCGCACGATGCACAGCATGCCCGCGAAGCCCAGCAGCACGGCCGTCCACTGCGCGCGGCCCACGCGCTCGCCGAGCAGCCACGGCGACAGTGCCACCATGACCAGCGGCGCGGTGAAGTAGATGGCCGTGGCCTCGGCCAGCGGCATCGTGACCAGGGCGGTCATGAAGCAGGTGGCCACCACGGCCAGCGCCACGCTGCGCGCGGCCAGCAGCCGCTGGTGCGGCTGGCGCCACAGCCGCAGGTCGCCCTGGCGCAGCAGCAGCACCAGGGCGATGGCGCCGATGGCCGTGTAGCGCCCCAGGTTGACGACCGCCGGCGCGTAGCGGCCCACCATCTGCTTGGCGAAGGCGTCATAGACGGCGAACAGCACCAGCGCGCCCAGGAACAGCGCGATGCCGGAGGAGGCGCTGCCGCCGCGCGCCAGGGTCATGCCCGCAACCCTTCGAGGAAGGCGTCCAGCGCCGCGCCGATGGCCTCGACCATGTAGCCGCCTTCCTGCACCACGACCGTGGGCAGGCCCAGCGCGCGCACCCGCGCGCCGGCCAGGCGGTAGGCCTCCATGTCGAACCTGAGCACGCTGATCGGATCGTCCTTGTAGGTGTCGAAGCCCAGCGGCAGCACCAGGGCCCGGGGTTGGAAGCGCTCGATGGCGGCCACCGCCGCGTCCAGCGCCTGCGCGAACTCGGCGTTGCCGCTGCCGTGCGCCAGCGGCAGGTTCAGGTTGCAGCCTTCGCCTTCGCCCGTGCCGCGCTCGTGCGCGTAGCCGGTGTACCAGGGGTAGTAGCCGGCCGGGTCGGCGTGCGTGGAGACGGTCAGCACGTCGCCGCGGCCGTAGAAGATCTGCTGCGTGCCGTCGCCGTGGTGGGCGTCGATGTCGAGCACGGCCACGCGCTCATGCCCCCGGCGCAGCGTGGCGGCCGCGATGGCGCTGTTGTTCACGTAGCAGAAGCCGCCTGCCCGCGCCTGCTGGGCATGGTGGCCCGAGGGGCGGCACAGCGCGTAGGCCAGGCCGCCCGTCTGCAGCACGGCCTCGGCCGCGGCCTGCGCGGCGTGGGCCGAGCGCAGCACCGAGCGCCAGGTGTGCGGGCCGATCGGGCAGGACAGGTCGCCGATGTACCAGCCGGTCTGCGCCACCACCGAGGGAGACGGGCAGGGGCCGCTGCGCTGGCCGTGCGGCGAGAGATTGGGCAGCACCTCGGGGCCAGGTTGCAGGCCGAAGGCGCCGGCCTGTTGCCAGCGCGCGTAGGCGGTTTCCAGGTAGTCCAGGTAGTCGGTGCTGTGCACCAGCTCCAGCGCGGCACGGCCGGCCTCGGGCGGTGCGCTGACCGTGATGCCGCGCTGGGCCAGCGTGTTCATCAGGGCCTCGGCGCGCGTGGGCAGGTCGGTGGGCTTGCAGATGCGGCCCAGGCGCATGTACTGCTGCGGGTCGTGCAGCAGCTGGTCATCGGAGAAGAAGGCCTGCACGGTCACGCCTTCATTTCTGAGTCGAAGCGGTCCATGGCGCGGGTGAAGCGCGCGAACAGGTCGTCCAGCTCGGGCCGGGTGATGACGAGCGGCGGGCACAGGCCGATGCTGTCGCCCATGGCGCGCACGATCAGGCCCTCTTCCTGCGCCAGCTGCGCGAAGCGGTGGCCGGCCTTGCGCCCGGCCGCGAACGGCGTGCGCGCCGCCTTGTCGGCCATGAGTTCGACGGCGCCGATCAGGCCCACGCCGCGGGTGTTGCCGACCCAGGGCCGCTTGGCGAAGGCGCGCAGGCCGGCCTGGAAGGCAGGGGCGAGGTCGCGCACGTGCTCGACGATGCGCTCGTCCTCGTAGACCTGGAGCGTCTCCAGCGCCACGGCGGCGGCCACCGGATGGCCGGAGTAGGTGTAGCCGTGGCCGAAGCTGCCCAGCCTGCCGCTGTGGGCGGCGATGGCGCCGTGGACCTTGTCGTTGACCATCACGGCCGAGATCGGCACGTAGCCCGAGGACAGGGCCTTGGCGCAGGTCAGGATGTCGGGCCGGATGCCGAAGGTCGTCGAGCCGAACATGTTGCCCGTGCGTCCGAAGCCGCAGATCACCTCGTCGGCGATCATGAGCACGTCGTACCTGCGCAGCACGGCCTGCACCTTCTCGAAGTAGCCGGCCGGCGGCACCAGCACGCCGCCCGCGCCCATCACGGGCTCGGCGATGAAGGCGGCCACGGTTTCCGGGCCTTCCGCCAGGATGGTCTGCTCCAGCTGCTGCGCCAGGCGGGTGGAGAAGTCCTGCTCGGTTTCGCCGGGCTCGGCGTAGCGGTAGTGGTGCGGGCAGTCCACGTGCAGGAAGCGCGCCGGCGTGGTGGCGATGGGCAGGTCGAAGTCGCGGTGGTTGCCCTCCAGCCCGCCCAGGCTGGCCGCGGCCACGGTCACGCCGTGGTAGGCGTTGCGCCGCGCGATGATCTTCTTCTTCTGCGGCTTGCCGATGGCGTTGTGGTAGTACCAGACCATCTTGGCCGCGCTGTCGTTCGCCTCCGAGCCCGAGTTGGCGAAGAACACGCGCGCCATGGGCGCCGGCGCCAGCGCCAGCAGCCGCTCGGCGAGTTCGGCCACGGCCACGTTGGTGCGCTGGTTGAAGGTGTGGTAGTAGGGCAGGGTCTGCAGCGCCCGCGCGCCGGCGTCGGCCAGGCGCTTGTTGGAAAAGCCCAGCGAGGCGCACCACAGGCCGGCCACGCCTTCCACGTAGCGCCGGCCCTGGTCGTCGACGACGTGGATGCCGTCGCCCTGCACGATGACCAGCGGCGGCGTCTGCGGCGCCGTGGCCAGGTTGGTGTAGGAGTGGAGATGGGCGGCGTTGTCCTTCTCGCCGGTGCCGCGGTGCTCTGTCATGGGGTTCCTCGGGCTCGCGCCAGGTTGTCGTGGGTCTGCCGCGCGATGGCCTCGGGCTCGGTGCGGGAGGCCACGTGCGGGGTGACGGTGATGCGCGGATGGCGCCAGAACGGATGGCTCGCGGGCAGCGGCTCCTCGACGAAGGCGTCCAGCACGGCCGAGGCGAGCTGGCCGCTGGCGAGCGCCGCGAGCAGGTCGTCCTGCACCAGGTGGGCGCCGCGGCCGGCGTTGACCAGGCGGGCGCCGCGCGGCAGCTGCGCGAACAGCCCGGCGTCGAGGATGCCGCGCGTGTCCCCGGTCAGCGGCAGCAGGCAGACCAGCGTGTCGCAGCCGGCGAGGAAGTCGGCGCGCGCCGCCTCGCCATGGAAGGCCTCCACGCCCGGGGGCAGGCCGTCCTTGGCGCTGCGGCTCCAGCCGCGCACGGCGTAGCCGATGGCCGACAGGGCGCGCGCGGCCGACTGGCCCAGCACGCCCAGGCCGGCGATGCCCACGCGGTGCCGGCCCGGCGGCACGACGGGCGCCTCTTCCCAGGCCGCGCGGCGCTGGCTCTCGATGTAGCCGCCCATGTGGCGCTGGCCGTGCACCACGGCCCAGGCCACGTAGGCGTTCATGCCGGCCGCCATGTCGGGGTCGACGATGCGGCGGAGGGGCACGTCGGGCAGGCCCGGGTCGCGCGTGATGTGGTCGGTGCCGGCGCCGACGGACTGGATCAGCCGCAGCCTGGGCATGCGGGCGAGCAGGCCGACGGGCGGCGACCAGCAGACCACGGCGTCGATGTCGGCGAGCGCATCGAGTTCCTGCACTTCGGTGTCGATGCGGTGGAGCACCGCATCCGGAAAGCGCGCCGCGAAGGCCGGGCGCAGGTAGTCCATGGCGATCTGGTCCGACACCAGGGCGATGTGCAGGCTCATGCCGCCTCCAGCGCCGCCGCCGACAGCCTGGGCTGCGCCTCGATCAGCGTGCGCGTGTAGGCATGCCGCGGATCGGCCAGCACCTTGGCTGTCTCGCCGTACTCGACGATCTGGCCGCGCTGCATGACGGCGATGTGGTCGCACATCTCGCCGGCCACGCGCAGGTCGTGCGTGATGAAGACCATGGCCAGCCGGAAGCGCTCGCGCACCTCGGCGAACAGCCGGAGTACCTGGGCCTGCACCGACACGTCGAGCGCGGACACGGGTTCGTCGGCCACCAGCAGCTC
The DNA here is from genome assembly GCA_047607325.1 of Xenophilus sp. Classification (GTDB taxonomy): domain Bacteria; phylum Pseudomonadota; class Gammaproteobacteria; order Burkholderiales; family Burkholderiaceae_C; genus Xenophilus. The sequence continues at coordinate 15,443 of JASGDG010000026.1, forward strand.
GGGCTCCATGGCCAGCGCGCGGGCGATGCCGATGCGCTGGCGCTGCCCGCCCGAGAACTCGTGCGGGAAGCGCTCCGCCGCGTCGGCCTTGAGGCCCACGAGTTCCAGCAGTTCCATGGCGCGTGCCATGGCCTTGTCCTTCGGCAGGCCCTGCGCGATGGGGCCCTGGGCGATGGCCGAGCCGATGCGGTGGCGCGGGTTGAGCGAGGCGTAGGGGTCCTGGAACACCATCTGGATCCTGCCCTGCGTCTGCGCGCGGAACTGCGCGCCCGATTGCAGCACGCGGCCCTTGAACAGCACGCGGCCGCTGTCGAAGGGCGCCAGGCCCGTGATGCAGCGGCCCACCGTGGACTTGCCCGAGCCGGACTCGCCGACCAGGCCCAGCGTCTCGCCGCGGCGCAGGTCGAAGGACAGGCCCTTGGCGGCCTCGACGCGGCGGCCCTTGCGCAGCAGGCTGCCGCCGGTCACGTAGGTCTTGCGCAGGTCCTGCACCTGCAGCACGTGCTCGATGGGGCGCTCCCCGGACCGCGCGCGCACCTGGCCGTCCGGGATGGCGGCGATCAGCTTGCGCGTGTAGGCATGCTGCGGCCGGGCCAGCACCGCCGCCGCCGGGCCGGCCTCGACGACCTCGCCGGTCTGCATGACGACCACCTGGTCGGCGATCTCGGAGACCACGCCGAAGTCATGCGTGATGAACAGCACGGCCGTGCCCTTGCGCTGCTGCAGTTCACGGATCAGCTTCAGGATCTGCGCCTGCGTGGTCACGTCCAGCGCGGTGGTGGGCTCGTCGCAGATCAGCAGGGCCGGCTCCAGCGCCAGCGCGCAGGCGATCATCACGCGCTGGCGCTGGCCGCCGGACAGGCGGAAGGGGTAGCTGTCGATCAGCAGCTCGGGCTCGGGCAGGCCGACGTCGGCCAGCGCCGCGAGGATGCGCCGGCGCTTCTCGGCGGCCGGCAGCTTCACGTGGGCGTCGCACACCTCGGCGATCTGCTCGCCGATGCGCATGACCGGGTTCAGCGCGGTCATGGGCTCCTGGAACACCATGCCGATGCGCCGGCCGCGCAGCGCGCGCAATGAGGCCTCGCCCAGTTGCAGCAGGTCCTGGCCGTCGAACAGGATGCGCCCGGCCACGGGCTCCACGTGGGGCCGCGGCAGCAGGCCCATGATGGCGTTGGCGATCATGGACTTGCCCGAGCCGGACTCGCCCACCACGCACAGCGTCTGGCCCGGCAGCAGCTGCAGCGAGGCGCGCCGGACCGCCAGCGCGCGGTCGCTGCCTGCGGGCAGGCGGATGTCCAGGCCCTGAATGTCCAGCACCGGCACGGTGATCTTCTCCATCTTCACTTGCCCTTCCCGTCGGCGCGCGCGTTGAGTCCGTCGTTCAGGCCTTCGCCGACCAGGTTCAGCGCCAGCACCGTGAGCAGGATGGCCACGCCCGGGAACACCGCCATCCACCAGGCCTGGCGCAGCACCGTGCGCGCCGAGCCGACCATGTAGCCCCAGCTCATCTGGTTCGGGTCGCCCAGGCCGAGGAAGCTCAGGGACGATTCGAGCAGGATGGCCGTGGCCACCATGAGCGAGGCCATCACCACGATGGGCGAGGCCGCGTTGGGCAGGATCTGCGTGAGGATGATGCGCGGCGTGGACTGCCCGGCGAGCTGGGCCGCGGCCACGAAGTCGCGCTGGCGCAGCGTCAGGAACTCGCTGCGCACCAGCCGCGCCACCGGCGGCCAGGAGACGACCGCGATAGCCGCCACGATGGAGCCGACCGAGGGCTCGAAGATGGCCACCAGCACGATGGCCAGCGCGAAGCTGGGGACGGCCTGGAACAGCTCGGTGAAGCGCATCAGCGTGGCGTCGACCCAGCCGCCGAAGTAGCCCGAGACGGCGCCGATGGACACGCCGATCAGCAGCGAGACCACGGTGGAGACCACCCCGATCAGCAGCGAGACGCGGGCGCCGGCGACGATGCCCGAGAGGATGTCGCGGCCCATGGTGTCGGTGCCCAGCGGCATGCCGGGCTCGGCCAGCGGCGCCGCGAAGGGCGTGCCGGCCATGTCCCAGGGGTTGTTCCGCGCGACGAGGGGGCCGAACACCGTGACCAGCGCCACCAGCGCCAGCACGGCCAGGCCGAACACGGCGCCCTTGTTGCGGCAGAAGCGCCGCCAGAACTTGCTTTTCATGAACGGCTCCTCAGCCCAGCTCGATGCGCGGATCGACCAGCGTGTAGACGAAATCGGTGATCAGGTTGAACAGCACCGCCATGGCTGCGGTGAACAGGAAGCAGCCCAGCAGCAGGTTGTAGTCGCGCTGCAGCAGCGCGTCGAACATGAGCCGGCCGATGCCCGGCCAGGCGAACACGGTCTCGGTCAGCACGGCGCCGCCGATCATGCCGCCGGCCTGGATGCCGGCCAGCGTGACCACGGGCAGCAGCGCGTTGCGCAGGATGTGCCGGCGCTGGATGCGGCCGGGGGCCACGCCCTTGGCGCGTGCGGTCTTCACGAAGTCCATCTGCGCGACCTCCAGCATGGAGGCGCGTGTCATGCGCGCATACACCGCCATGTAGAACAGCGCCAGCGTGAGCGCGGGAAGGATCAGGTGCCTGCCGATGTCCATCGCCTTGGCCAGGCCCGCGAGGCCGGCGCCCACGGTGAAGAAGCCGAAGGCCGGCAGCAGGTTCAGCTGCACCGTGAACAGCAGCACCGCCATCATCGCCAGCCAGTACAGCGGCGTGGCGTAGAACACCAGCGCGACCACGGTGATCACGCTGTCCACCCATTTGCCGGCGTTGCGGCTGGCCAGCGCGCCCAGCACGATGCCGAACACCAGCGACAGCCCGAAGGCGGTGCCCGTCAGCAGCAGCGTGGCCGGCAGCCGCTGCAGGATCAGGCCGACCACGGGCTGCTGCTGGCGGTAGGAGAAGCCCAGGTCGAGCCGCAGCACGTGGCCCAGGTAGTTGCCGAGCTGGGCGGGCAGCGGCTTGTCCAGGCCGAACTGTTCGCGCAGCTGGGCCACGAACTGCGGGTCGGAGGCGCCGGCCTCGCCGGCCATGATGGACACCGGATCGCCCGGCGCGGCGTGCACCAGCAGGAAGTTGGCGGTGGCGATCACCAGCAGGGCCAGCAGGCCCTGCAGCAAGCGCACGCACATGAACTGCAGTCGTTTCATCGCAGTGATCCAGGGGCCACACATCGCCCGCGGCGGGGCGGCATGGCGCGATTCAAGTAGCCGCGGAGGGAGCGCGCAGACTGGGGGTTACGAAAGCTTCACACGGCCCAGGCTGTCGTTCAGGCCGATGCCGGACGAGACGACGTTCTGGATCCTGGTGCGGTACAGCGTCGGGAAGTTGATCTCGTGCAGCCAAGCCACGGGCACCTCGTCGACCAGGATCTTCTGCACTTCCAGGTAGAGGGCCTTGCGTTTGGCCGGGTCGCCCTCGCGCGCGCCGGCCGCGAACAGCTCGTCGACCTTGGGATTCACGTAGCCGGCCACGTTGTTGAACGGCGATCCCTTGGCGATGTTGTCGCTGGTGTAGTTGCGGCTCACGCCCAGCGCCGGGTCGCCGTACTGGTAGACGTAGGTGAAGGCCAGGTCGAAGTCCCACTCGCTGCAGCGCTGGTTCCAGCCGGCCACGTCGGTGGCGACCGTCTCGATCTTGAGGCCGGCCTGCGTGAGGTTCTGGCGCACGATCTCGGCCTGGCGCTGCCACGACTCGCCGTAGGGCAGGGGCAGCAGGCGGAGGGTCTCGCCCTTGTAGCCCGACTCGGCCAGCAGCTTCTTGGCCTTGTCGACGTCGCGCGGGTACTTGGCGACGTCGTCGCTGGCGTAGGCGATGTGGCTGTTGAACGGGCCCGTGGCCGGCTTGGCGAAGCCGTACCAGGCGATCTTGGCCATGGCCTCGCGGTCGATGGCGGACCACACGGCCTGGCGGAACTTGACGTTGTTCATCGGCGCCGTGCGGTTGTTGATCCACAGCCAGCTGTGCGGCGCGAAGAACTCCCAGCCCTTGGTGGTGACGGCCGTGCCCGGCAGCTTGGCCAGGCGGCCCACGTCGAAGTATTCGACCGTGCCGCCCGGGGCGATGTCGACCTTGCCCGACTCGAAGGCCGCGGCGCGTGCGGCGGCGTCCGGGATCACGTGGAAGTACACGCTCTCCACGCCCACGGCGCCGGGCTGGTGGTAGTCCTCGTTCGCCACGAGCTGGATGTACGAGCCCTTGGCCCACTCCTTGAACTTGAGCGGCCCGGTGCCGATGGGCGTGGCGTTGGCCGGGTTGTTCAGGAAGTCGGTGCCCTCGTAGATGTGCCGGGGCACCATCGGCATGGTGCCGTTCTCGAACAGGCCCATGAAGGGGCCGAAGGGCTGCTTGAGCGTGAACTCGACGGTCAGCGGATCGAGCGCCTTGACCGAGGCGATCTGCGAGAGGCTGGCGCGCAGGCGCGCGTGCGTCTTGCGCAGGAAGACGTCGCACGAGAACACCACGTCGTCGGCCGTGAAGGGCTTGCCGTCGTGCCACTTGACCCCCGGCTTGAGCTTGAAGACGTAGGTCTTGCTGTCCGGGCTGACCGTCCAGGACGTGGCCAGCTGCGGCTGCGGTTCGAGCTTCTCGTTGTAGCGCAGCAGGCCCTCGTAGATGTTGCCCGCGATGAGCTGGGTGGGGCCGTTCTGCACGATGCCCATCATGAGGCCCGGCGGCTCGGGCTGGACCAGCACGTTGACCACGCCTTTCCTGGCCTGGGCCAGGCTGCGCAGGGGCACCCCGGCAATGGACAGGCCGAAGGCGGCGGAGCCGGCTTGGATCAGGTGGCGTCGTTTCATCTGTGCGGACCTTTCAGTGTCGATGGAGGCAGGGAAGGGCGGGCTGGGGAATGTCAGTCGCGGTAGGAGGCACCGCCGGGCGGTTCCAGCCGCTGCAGCAGCGCGCGCCATTCGCGGGCACAGGGGTCGGCCGGCGCGCTGGCCAGGCGGTTGGTGCCGCCGCTCTCGTACTGGCGCGCGGTCAGTTCGCAGACCGCCTCGGGCACCGGGTTGAGCGGCTGGCCGGTGCCCTGGATGGCGACCTGGACGCGGCAGGCGCGCTCCAGGTTGTGCATGAGGATGAAGGCCTCGGCCACGCTGCGGCCCAGCGTCACCAGGCCGTGGTTGCGCAGGATCAGCGCGCGCGACGCGGGGCCCAGGTCGGCCACCAGGCGCGCCCGCTCATCATGGTTCAGCGCGATGCCCTCGAAGGCGTGGTACGCGACCCGGTTGTGGAACTGAAGCGCCCACTGGTTGCACGGCTGCAGGCCACCCGCCAGCGAGGACACGGCCACGCCGGCCACGGTGTGGGTGTGCAGCACGCACACGGCGTCGTGCCGGGCCGCATGCACGGCGCTGTGGATGGTGAAGCCGGCCGGGTTCACGTCGAAGTCGCTCGGCTCGACGATGTTGCCGTCCAGGTCGATCTTCACCAGCGAGGAGGCCGTGATGTCCCTGAACAGCATGCCGAAGGGATTGATCAGGAACTGGTCCGTGGTGCCGGGCACGCGCGCCGAGATGTGGGTGTAGATGCTGTCGTCCATGCCGTACAGCGCCACCAGGCGGTAGGCCGCCGCCAGGTCCTGGCGGATCTGCCGCTCGGCCGGCGACATGGAAGGCGGGGCGCCGGCCGGGGCGCCGCGGATGCTGCGTTCTGCTGTGGTATGCACGTGGATCTCCGGGGGAATCTTGTGTCGGTTGTCGTCTGTCGACAGAGCATGCAGATTACGTGCCAGGCAGAAAATCCGCGATAACCCGGGAAACGGCCGGATCGGCCGCCGATCCGGGCCCCTGATGCACTTCAAGGGGACGGCGTGCGCCGTCGAGGGGAGGAGGGCGGCTGCGCCGCCGTCAGGGCCGCGAAGCGCGCCAGGTCCACGTTCCCGCCGCTGATCACCACGCCGACGCGCAGGCCGCGCAGCGTGTTCTTCGCGGCGCGCGCCGCGGCCAGGCCCAGGCAGCCGGTGGGTTCGGCCACCAGCTTCATGCGGGTGAAGAGGAAGCGCATCGCGTCGACCAGTTCGGCGTCGCTGGCGGTGAGCACGTCCGTCGCGTCGCGGCGGATGATGGCGAAGGTGTGCTCGCCCAGATGCTGCGTCTGCGCGCCGTCGGCGATGGTGCGCGGCGTGTCGATGCGCACGATGCGGCCCGCGCGCAGCGACTGCTGGCCGTCATTGCCGGCCTCCGGTTCCACGCCGAAGACGCGGCATCGGGGCGACAGCGCCCTGGCTGCGAGGCACGCGCCCGACAGCAGCCCGCCGCCGCCCAGCGGGACGAAGAGGGCATCCAGCGCGCCCACCTGCCCGATCAGCTCCTTCACCGCGGTGCCCTGGCCGGCGATGACGTCGGGGTGGTCGTAGGGCGGGATGAGCGTGCAGCCCTGCTGCGCCGAGATGTCGCGGCCGATCTGCTCGCGGTCGTCGCGGTAGCGGTCGTACAGCACCACCTGCCCGCCGTAGCCGCGCGTGGCCGCCACCTTGGCGGCGGGCGCGTCCCCGGGCATGACGATGGTGGCCGGCATGCCCAGGATGCGCGCCGCCAGTGCGATCGCCTGTGCGTGGTTGCCGGAGGAGAACGCCACCACGCCGGCTCGGCGCTGCGCCTCGCTGAACTTCGACAGCGCGTTGAAGGCGCCCCGGAATTTGAAGGCGCCCATGCGCTGGAGGTTCTCGCACTTGAGGAAGACCGTGGCGCCCAGTTCTTCGTCGAGCATGCGCGAGGTCATCACCGGCGTGCGGTGGGCCTGGCCTTCGAGCCGCGCGGCGGCCGCGGCCACGTCCTCGTAGGTGGGCAGGGTGGGGGATGCGCTGCTGCTGTTCATGGTGTCCATGGGATTCGTCCGCGGCCGAGCAGGGCCGGAAGGTCGTCCGGGAAGGTGCCCGCTTCACACCGGAAGCCGGTCAGCCCGGCGCCGGTGTCTTGGGCTTGTAGTCGCAGAAGGCACTCACCGCGCACTCCCAGCACTTCGGTTTGCGCGCCACGCACACGTAGCGCCCATGCAGGATCAGCCAGTGGTGCGCGTGCAGCGCGAATTCCTTGGGCACGCGCTTCTCCAGCTTCAGCTCCACCTCCAGCGGCGTCCTGCCGGGCGCCAGGCCGGTGCGGTTGCCGACGCGGAAGAGGTGCGTGTCCACGGCGATGGTCGGCTCGCCGAAGGCGACGTTCAGCACCACGTTGGCCGTCTTGCGGCCCACGCCGGGCAGTTGCTCCAGTTCGGCGCGCGTACGCGGCACCTCGCCGCCGTACTGTTCGACCAGGATGCGGCAGGTCTCGACCAGGTGCCTGGCCTTGCTGCGGTACAGGCCGATGGTCTTGATGTAGGGCTCCAGCCCCTCGACGCCCAGCGCCAGGACGGCCTGCGGCGTGCTGGCGACGGGGAAGAGCTTGCGCGTGGCCTTGTTGACGCCCACGTCGGTGGCCTGGGCCGAGAGCAGCACGGCGGCCAGCAACTCGAAAGGGGTGGTGTATTCCAGTTCACTCTTCGGCGCCGGGTTGGCCGCCTGCAGCGTGGCGAAGAAGGAGACGATGTCGGCTTTTTTCATGGGGCGCCGCCGACTGTAGCGCCCCGGCCGCGCCGGGTCCTGGCGCTTCGGCTACGGACGGGGCGGCGGCTTGCCGGATGGCGTCATCGCCTGGCCGTGGCGATCGCTCTTGCGTGCATTCGCGGTATCGAGCCGCATGCTCCCGGCTGCGGCGATGGAGAGCAGCCTGACTTTCCCGCAGCTGGCACATCTGAAGGCGCGCTTGCCGGGCACGAGACGCATCCAGAACGATCGCCGGACACGCTCAGGGAAAGGTGCTGGGCAGCACGCAGATGGTTTCACCATCCATGCTTTATTACATAACCATTCTGTGCCTGCAATTAAGAAATAAGACCCAATTTAGGTTGAACATCTGCCAGGTCAGGGTCCTGAAGTCCAGAGGGCGCGCTGCACGCACAAAGACGGAAAGCATCCCTTCGGGGGATGGGGCAGGCACGAGGCGGCTGACCGGTGACCCTTCGGAGGGCCGCGGCGGCGGTGCGCCCGGCGTGCTGCGTGTGCTTGGCCTGCCCGGACGGGCTCGAACCGCCGACCTGCTGCTTAGAAGGCAGCTGCTCTATCCAGTTGAGCTACGGGCAGAGTCCGGGAAAGGACGCCAGGAGGAAGGGCATGGTCGGAGCGGCGGGATTCGAACTCGCGACCCTCTGCTCCCAAAGCAGATGCGCTACCAGGCTGCGCTACGCTCCGACAAGCGTGCGATTCTATCGTTTCCGGTACTGCGTCTGGCCGAAGAGGATGTCGCGCGACTTGTCGCTGGTGATCGGCCTGCGCAGTTCGGCCATCACCCGCACGGCGCGCTGCACGGCCGGCCGCGCGGCGATGGCGTCGAACCACTGCTTCAGGTGTGGGTAGTCCGTGAGCACGATGCCCTGGTTCTCCCAGCTGCGCAGCCAGGGGAAGATGGCGATGTCGGCGATGCTGTAGTCCACGCCGGCGATCCAGGGCGTCTGGCCGAGCTGCCGGTCGATCACGCCGTACAGCCGCCGCGCTTCGTTGGTGTAGCGCTCGATGGCATAGGGGATCTTCTCCGGCGCATACAGGCGGAAGTGATGCGCCTGGCCCAGCATGGGGCCGACACCGCCCATCTGGAACATCAGCCACTGCAGCACCTGGTAGCGCTCGCGGTCGCCGGCAGGGAGCAGCCGGCCCGTCTTGCCTGCCAGGTAGACGAGGATGGCGCCTGACTCGAACAGCGAGATCGGCTGGCCGTCCGGCCCCTGCGGATCGACGAGGGCCGGGATCTTGTTGTTGGGGCTGATGGCCAGGAAGTCGGGCGCGAACTGGTCGCCCTTGCCGATGTCGACCGGGTGGACGCGCCAGGGCAGGCCGCATTCCTCCAGCATGATGTGGACCTTGTGGCCATTGGGGGTGGGCCAGGAGTAGACGTCGATCGGCGCTTGGGTCATGTCTCGTCGGGGGTGGGACGGGTGGCGGGTGCGGCAGCTTATACCGCCTGCCGCGCCGGCGTGCGGCGTCACGGAACTGCCACCGCGATGACATGCCCGCTTCACGGGGCCTGCGCAGACTGCCGCCGAGACAGCCAACACTCCTTTGCACTGAATGAAAGAACTCCCGACGCCGACCCTCGCCCTGGCCCGTCTTGGACTGCGCGGCACCCTCTGGCCGGAAGCTGCCCCGGCGCAGGCGCCGGTACCGGTGTCGGCGCCTGCGCCTTCTTCCGGCCTGGTGGTCGGCTGGGCCCGCCACCAGGACGAGGTGCGCGCCGCGCAGCGGCTGCGCTACGAAGTGTTCGCCGGCGAGATGGGCGCGCGCCTGGCCACGCCGCTGGCCGGCCACGACGTGGACCTGTTCGACGATTTCTGCGAGCACCTGCTGGTGCGCGACGAGGCCACCGGCCGCGTGATCGGCACCTACCGCGTGCTCACGCCGGCCCAGGCGCGCCGCGTGGGTGGCACCTACAGCGACACCGAGTTCGATCTGACCCGCCTGCGCGGCCTGCGCGCGCGCATGGTGGAACTGGGCCGCAGCTGCGTGCACCGCGATCACCGCCAGGGTGGCGTGATCCTGGCGCTGTGGGGCGCGCTGGCCGACTTCATGCACCGCAACCGGCTGGACACGATGATCGGCTGCGCCAGCATCCCGATGAACTGGCATGGCGCCGCCTGCGGCGATGCGGCCGCCAGCATCTGGCGCCAGGTCTCGGCCACGCACATGGCGCCCATCCAGTACCACGTGCAGCCGCGCCTGCCGCTGCCGGTGGAAGAACTGGACGGCACGCTGCTGGTGGAACCACCGGCGCTCATCCGCGGCTACCTGCGCCTGGGTGCGCGGGTGCTGGGTGAGCCGGCCTGGGATCCGGACTTCAACACCGCCGACCTGCCGATGCTGCTGCGCATCGCCGATCTGCCGGCACGCTGGCGGCGGCAGTTCGGAGCGGGCTGAGTGCCCGGCGCGGCGGGCGGGGCGGCTCGATTTCTGTCACGGGACTGTCATGTGGCTGAGTGACACTTCGATGACAGTTGCGCATGCGACTGCCGTTCCCGTTCCAGAATCGCCTGTCATGTCACCGACCCCCGAGTCCGCACGCGAGTCCGGGCCGGCGGCGGAGCTGCCCGCTGTGCCGCCGGTCGTGCCCGCCGTGCCGGCCGCCCAGCCCGCCCCCGCGCTGCTGGACCGCGACCACAGCATCCTCGCCTTCAACCGCCGAGTGCTCAACTGGGCCGAACGGCCCGACGTGCCGCTGCTGGAGCGGCTGCGCTACCTGTGCATCGTCTCGTCCAACCTGGACGAGTTCTTCGAGGTGCGCGCCGCACCGCATCTGCAGGCCGCTGCCGCCGGCGAGCTGACCGGCAGCTATACCGCCGAATCCTTCGAGCGCCTGGCCGAGGTGGCGCATGCGCTGGTGGAGCGCCAATATGCGCTCTACAACGACGAACTGCTGCCCGCCTTCGCGCGCGAAGGCATCCAGATCATCTCGCACGGCAGACGCGACGCCGCCCAGCGCAAGTGGGTGCAGGAGTACTTCGAGCGCGAGGTGCGGCCGCTGCTGGTGCCGGTGGGGCTGGATCCGGCGCATCCCTTTCCGCAGGTGGCGAACAAGTCGCTGAATTTCATCGTGCGCCTGTCGGGCAAGGACGCCTTCGGCCGCGAGAACCCGATCGCCATCCTCAAGGTCCCGCGCGTGCTGCCGCGTCTGATCCGCATGCCGGCCAAGGTGTCGGGCGGCAAGACGCTGGCGGTGGCGCTGTCCAGCATCGTGCGGGCGCACCTGCATTCCATGTTCCCGGGGCGCGAGGTGGGCGAGTTCTCGCAATTCCGCGTCACCCGCCATTCGGATCTGGCGGTGGACGAGGAGGACGTCAAGAACCTGCGCACCGCGCTGCGCCAGGGCCTGCAGCACCGGCACTATGGGCAGGCGGTGCGGCTGGAGGTTTCCAGCACCTGCGCGGAGTCGCTGGCGAGCTTCCTGCTCGCGCAGTTCAGCCTGCCGGCGGGCGCGCTGTACCGGGTGCACGGGCCGGTGAACCTGGCGCGCTTCGCGCAGCTCATCGACCTGATCGACGAGCCGCAGTTCAAGAACCTGCGCTTTCCACCGTACCTGCCCTCCTACCCGGTCAGCCTGGCGCCCGGCCAGTCCTTCTTCGAGCGGCTCAAGCGCGGTGACGTGCTGATCCATCAGCCCTTCGAGAGTTTCGACGGCGTGCTGGACTTCCTGCGCGAGGCGGTGAGTGATCCTCATGTCCTGGCCATCCGCCAGACCATCTACCGCACCGGCGCCGATTCGGAGCTGATGGATCTGCTGCGCGAGGCCGTGCGCCGGGGCAAGGAGGTGATGGTGTTGCTGGAGCTGAAGGCCCGCTTCGACGAGGAGGCGAACATCAACTGGGCCGAGGCGCTGGAGTCCATCGGCGCGCAGGTGGTGTACGGCGTGGTCGGCCTGAAGACACACGCCAAGATGCTGCTCGTCACCCGCCGCGAGGGGCGCCGGCTGGTGCGCTACGGGCATCTGTCCACCGGCAACTACAACCCCAGGACGGCGCGCCTGTACACCGACATCAGCCACCTCACGGCCGATGCGCAGCTGACGGCCGACATGGAAGCTGTCTTCGTCCATCTGGCCGGCCTGAGCCGGCTGCCGAAGATGCATCGCATGTGGGTGGCGCCCTTCCTTCTGCACCGGCACCTGATCGAGCGCATCGACGCCGTGGCCGCCGCCGCCGCGGCCGGGCAGGACGCCCGCATCGTGGCCAAGATGAACGCGCTGACCGACGAGGCGCTGATCGACGCGCTGCTGCGCGCCGGGCGCCGCGGCGTGAAGATCGACCTGATCGTGCGCGGCGCCTGCATGCTGCCGGCGCAGGTGCCGGGCGTGAGCGAGAACATCCGCGTGCGCTCGGTCATCGGGCGCTTCCTGGAGCACTCGCGCGTCTTCTACTTCCGCTCCGGCGCCGACGAAGACCTGTACCTGTCGAGCGCCGACTGGATGAACCGCAACATGATGCGCCGCGTCGAACTCGCCTGGCCGGTGACGGACCTGGCGCTGCGCCAGCGCCTGATCGACGAGTGCCTGGTGGCCTACCTGCACGACGGCCGCGATGCCTGGGAGCTGGGCGGCGACGGCGTGTACCGCCGCCTGGAGGGCGACACCCATGCGGGTGAGGACGGCACCCCGCGCGCCGCCGTCGTGGCCCACGGCGCGCAGCAGGCGCTGGTGAGCCGCTATGCCTCGCGCGGGCGCCGCCGCGAGGTGGCCCGCGATTGACGATGACTTTCCGTGCCGTGATGAAACGACCTCCACGCTCATTGCTTCGCGCCTCGCGGCACGCGACGCCGCTTCGGACCGTCCAGGCCGGCGCGGGTCGGCCTGGCGCCGCGGTCGCCAGCCCCCGGGGACGCGTCGGCGCTTGCGGGAGGCCCGGGCGGCGCTGACATGGACCTGATCCTCTGGCGTCACGCCGAAGCCGAAGACTGGACCGAGGGCTGCGACGACCTGGAGCGCTCGCTGACCGCGCGCGGCGAGAAGCAGGCCAAGCGCATGGCCGCCTGGCTGGACCGCCAGTTGCCCGACGGCACGCGCATCCTGAGCAGCCCGGCGCGTCGTTGCGAGCAGACGGTGCTGACGCTGGGCCGCAAATACAAGCTGCGCCAGGAGCTGGGGCCCGAGGCGACGGTGGACGGCCTGCTGGACGCGGCCGGCTGGCCCAACGGCAGGTCGGTGGTGCTGCTGGTGGGGCACCAGCCGGCGCTGGGGCAGGCGGTCGCGCGCCTCATGGGCCTGAAGCAGGACAGCTGCGCCGTGCGCAAGGGCGCCGTGTGGTGGCTGCGCACCCGTGAGCGCGACGGCGAGGTGCAGACGGTGATGGTGACGGTGCAGGCGCCGGAGCTGATGTAACCATCCCTCCGTCTTCGCGGGCTTCGCCCCGCATCGCCCGCCGCTTCGAGGGGCGTGCACGCGGCGGCCCGGCCAAGCCGTTGCTCCCGCATGGCCTGCTCCGCGCGGCCTTCCGATCGGCTGCGAAGGTGCCGCTCTGCTTAACGCACGTCCAGGTCCAGCCGCCAGCCGCTCTTTTGCCAGGCCAGCGCCTCCTCGCGCAGCAGGTGGGCGGACTGCGGGTGGCGCTCGGTCCAGTCCGCCGTGCAGCGGATGTCGAAGGCGCGCGGGCCGGCCGCTTCCAGGGCCAGCGCCCCGGGGGCGGGATCGCGCCGCGCATGGCACAGAATGACGGCCAGCCGCAGCGCCAGCAACTGCGCCGCGAAGGCCGGGTCGGCCAGGGCGGGCTCCACCTTGCGCAGCTTGCCGCGGTGGCCCAGCACCAGCTGGCCGAGCAACTGCATCTCGTTGACGGCGAAGCCCGGCGCGTCCACGTTGTCGAGGACGTAGGCGCCGTGCTTGTGGTAGTCGCTGTGCGAGATCTGCATGCCCACTTCGTGCAGCTGCGCTGCCCAGCACAGCTTGCGCAGGCTGCGGCCGGCGCGGCTGGTGGTGGTGCTGTCGCGCGCCTCGGGCGCCAGCTGCAGGTACAGCGACGCGGCGGTGTCGCTCACCCGGCGCGCCTGCTGCGCATCGGCTCCGAAGCGCGAGGCCAGCCGCTGCACGGTGGCGGTGCGCAGGTCGGCCACGCCCTCGTCGCGCTCCAGCAGCTCGTACAGCACCCCGTGGCGCAGGGCGCCCTGCGCCACGCTCATGCGCTCGATGTCGAGCAGGGAGAACAGGGCGCGCAGCACGGCCAGGCCGCCGCCGATGACGGCCTTGCGGTCCTCGCGCAGCGCCTCCAGGCGCAGCTTGTCGGCGCTGCCGGCCTTGAGCAGGCGCTCCAGCAGCCAGTCCAGCCCCTCGCGGGTGACGGTGCCCGGCGTGCCGCCCGCGGCCGCGAGGAGGTCGCCCACCGCGCCGATGGTGCCGGAGGCGCCGTAGGCCACGTCCCAGCGCTCGCGCGCGCAGAAGGCGAGGGCATCGTCCAGCACTGCCTGGGCGGCGATCTCGGCGTGGCGGAAGGCCTCGGCGGTGAACTGGCCCTGCGCGAAGTAGCGCATCGACCAGGCGACGCTGCCGACACGGTAGGACTCGGTTTCGCGCGCCTCCAGCCGCTGGCCGACGATCAGCTCGGTCGAGCGGCCGCCGATGTCGATGACCAGGCGGCGCTCTGCATCGCTGGCCTCGCCCTGCGGCAGCAGGTGCGCCACGCCCAGGTAGATCAGGCGCGCCTCCTCGCGGCCGGGGATCACGTCGATGTTGAAGCCCAGCACGGTGCGTGCGCGCAGCAGGAATTCGTCGCGGTTGCGCGCCTCGCGCAGCGTCTGCGTGGCCACCGCGCGCACCTGGGCGGGCTTGAAGCCGGCCAGCCGCTCGCCGAAGCGGGCCAGGGCGTCCCAGCCGCGCTGCATGGCCTCGGATGTGAGATTGCGCGCGCCGTCCAGGCCGTTGCCCAGGCGCACGGTTTCCTTGTGGTATTCGCTGCGCTGGATCTGGCCGTGGTCCACCTGCCCGATCTCGAGCCGGAAGCTGTTGGAGCCGATGTCGACGGCGGCGAGGCGGGTGCCGTTCTGCATGAAAAGGAGGAGGGGGAAAGGCCTGATGGTAATGGCGCTCCCGAGGCCGCCATGGTGGCCCGGTCGTGTGACAAAAACATGACGATTGTCATCGTCGGCGCCGTGCCGGCCCGGCCCCCGCCCTCGGAGCGTCCACGTTTTCTTGTGTCACATCAGTGTCACACGGGCTTCCTACATTGCTGAGCATCCCCGATCCGGGACGCATGACTCCCTTCAGAAAGGAAGCCCGAATGAACACCATCCTCCGATTCGCTGCCGCCGGCCTGGCCGCCTGCGCTTTCTTCCCCGCCTTCGCTCAGGAGGCCACCGGCGCCGGCGCCAGCTTCCCCGCGCCGCTGTACGCCAAGTGGGCGGCCGACTTCAACAAGGCCACCGGCGTGAAGATCAACTACCAGTCGGTCGGCTCCGGTGCCGGCATCAAGCAGATCGATGCCAAGACGGTGGACTTCGGCGCCTCCGACGCGCCGCTGAAGGACGATGAACTGGCCGCCAAGGGCCTGCTGCAGTTCCCGACCGTGATCGGCGGCGTGATCCCGGTGGTCAACATCCAGGGCATCAAGCCGGGCGAACTCAAGCTCAGCGGCCACGTGCTGGGCGACATCTACCTGGGCAAGATCACCAAGTGGAACGACCCGGCCATCAAGGCCCTGAACGGCACGCTGAACCTGCCCGACGCCGCCATCGCCCCGGTGCGCCGCGCCGACGGCTCGGGCACCAGTTTCCTGTTCACCAACTACCTGTCCAAGGTCAACGCCGAGTGGAAGGACAAGGTGGGCGAGGGCACGGCCGTGAACTGGCCGACCGGCGCGGGCGGCAAGGGCAACGAGGGCGTGGCCGCCTTCGTCGGCCGTCTGCCCAACTCGATCGGCTATGTCGAATACGCCTACGTCAAGCAGAACAAGATGACCTATGCGCTGCTGCAGAACGCGGCCGGCGAATTCGTGGCGCCCGACGACACCGCCTTCAAGGCCGCCGCTTCCGGCGCCGAGTGGGACAAGAGCTTCTACCAGGTTCTGACCAACCAGCCCGCCAAGGGCGCCTGGCCGATCACCGGCGCCACCTTCATCCTGGTGCACAAGGTGCAGGACAAGCCGGCGCAGGGCTCCACCGTGCTGCGTTTCTTCGACTGGGCCTACAAGAACGGCGACAAGACGGCCGATGACCTGGACTACGTGCCGATGCCCGCCAGCGTGAAGACGGCCATCGTCAAGGCCTGGGCCAACGTCAAGGACGGCCAGGGCAAGTCGATTGCGCTGGACTGATTTGCCCTTCCAGTCACCGAAGAAGAACGAACCACACGGGGGCCGCGGGCCGGACATGCGCAGCAATGCCGCCGGCCGGCCCCGAACGGAGCACGCCTTGTCTTCCACTCTCACGGCCGACCGCGGCGCGCTGGATCTGGCCTCCGCCCGCGCCGGCGTCCGCGCTGCGACACCTCCCCCGGCCAAGAAATCCCGCTCGGGCCCGCTGGCCGACCGCCTCTTCGGCTGGGCCGCCAAGGGCGCCGCGCTGCTGACGCTGGCGTTGCTGATCGGCATTCTGCTGTCGCTCATCGTCGGCGCCTGGCCCGCCCTCTCCAGGTACGGCCTCGGCTTCCTCGTCAGCAGCGTATGGGATCCCGTCGCCAACGAGTACGGCGGCCTGGTGATGATCTACGGCACGCTGGCCACGTCGGTCATCGCGCTGCTGATCGCGGTGCCGGTGAGCTTCGGCATCGCGCTGTTCCTCACCGAACTCTCGCCTTCCTGGCTCAAGCGCCCGCTGGGCACGGCCATCGAGCTGCTGGCCGCCGTGCCCTCCATCGTGTACGGCATGTGGGGCCTGCTGGTGTTCGGGCCGATCCTGTCCGCCTGGGTGCAGCAGCCGCTGCAGAAGCTGCTCGCGGGCGTGCCGGTGCTGGGCTCGCTGGTGTCGGGCCCGCCGGTGGGCATCGGCATCCTGTCGGCCGGGATCATCCTGGCGATCATGATCATCCCCTTCATCGCCTCGGTGATGCGCGACGTGTTCGAGGTCACGCCGCCGATGCTCAAGGAGTCCGCCTACGGCCTGGGCTCCACCACCTGGGAGGTGGTCAGCAAGGTCGTGCTGCCTTACACGAAGGCAGGGGTCATCGGCGGCATCATGCTCGGCCTGGGCCGTGCGCTGGGCGAGACGATGGCCGTCACCTTCGTGATCGGTAACATGAACCAGCTCAGCTCGCTGTCGCTGTTCGAGGCGGCCAACAGCATCACCTCGGCCCTGGCCAACGAGTTCGCCGAGGCGGGCGAGGGCCTGCACCAGGCGGCGCTGATGTACCTGGGGCTGGTGCTGTTCTTCATCACCTTCGTCGTGCTGTCGCTTTCGAAGCTGCTGCTGATGCGCATGAAGAAGAGCGAAGGGAAGGCATCGTGATGAGCACCGGCGAAGCACTTCTGCAAGCCAAGGCGCTGGCCGAGACGCGCCAGGCCCGGTTCGCCGCGCGCAGCCGCGTCAACAGGGTAGCGCTCACGCTGTCGCTGCTGGCCATGGCCTTCGGCGTGTTCTGGCTGATCTGGATCCTCTGGGAGACCCTGCGGCTGGGCCTGGGCGGCCTGTCGCTGGCGACCTTCACCGGGATGACGCCGCCGCCGAACGAGGAGGGCGGCATCCTCAACGCCATCTTCGGCTCGCTCATGATGGTCGGCCTGGCCACCTTCGTGGGCACGCCCATCGGCATCCTGGCCGGCATCTACCTGGCCGAATACAACCCGCGCGGCTGGCTGGCCAGCGTGGTGCGCTTCGTCAACGACATCCTGCTGTCGGCGCCGTCGATCGTCATCGGCCTGTTCGTCTACGCGGTGGCGGTGGCCCGCTTCCAGGGCTTCTCGGCGCTGGCCGGGGCGCTGGCGCTGGCGCTCATCACCATCCCGGTGGTGATCCGCACCACCGAGAACATGCTGCAGCTGGTGCCGCCGGGCCTGCGCGAGGCGGCCTACGCGCTGGGCGCGCCCAAATGGAAGGTCATTCTCTCCATCACGCTGCGTGCGGCGCGCGCCGGCGTGGTGACGGGCGTGCTGCTGGCCGTGGCCCGCATCGCCGGCGAGACGGCGCCGCTGCTGTTCACCGCGCTGAACAACCAGTTCTGGACCAGCAGCCTCACGCAGCCGATGGCCAGCCTGCCGGTGACCATCTTCAAGTTTGCGATGAGCCCCTACGAGAACTGGCAGAAGCTGGCCTGGGCCGGCGTCTTCCTCATCACCATCGCGGTGCTCGCGCTGAACATCCTGGCGCGCGTGCTGACTCGCAACAAGAACTGAACGACACCACAACACATCATGGTTGCCACCGCTGCCGCCGAGTCCCCGCGCGCCAAGATCGCCGTCAAGGACCTGAACTTCTACTACGGCAAGTTCCACGCCCTCAAGGGCATCAATCTGCGGATCCCGGAGAACAAGGTCACGGCCTTCATCGGCCCTTCGGGCTGCGGCAAGTCCACCCTGCTGCGCACCTTCAATCGCATGTTCGAGCTGTACCCGGAGCAGCGCGCCGAGGGCGCGATCGAGCTGGACGGGGAGAACCTGCTGACCAGCAAGCAGGATGTGGCGCTGATCCGCGCCAAGGTCGGCATGGTGTTCCAGAAGCCCACGCCCTTCCCGATGTCGATCTACGACAACATCGCCTTCGGCGTGCGCCTGTTCGAGAGCCTCTCGTCCTCCGAGATGGACGACCGCGTCGAGTGGGCGCTGAAGAAGGCGGCCCTGTGGACCGAGGTGCGCGACAAGCTGCAGCAAAGCGGCTCGGGCCTCTCGGGCGGGCAGCAGCAGCGCCTGTGCATCGCGCGCGGCATCGCCATCAAGCCCGAGGTGCTGCTGCTGGACGAGCCCTGCTCGGCGCTGGACCCGATCTCCACCGCCAAGATCGAGGAGCTGATCGCCGAGCTGAAGAACGAGTACACGGTCGTGATCGTGACGCACAACATGCAGCAGGCCGCGCGCTGCAGCGACTACACGGCCTACATGTACCTGGGCGACCTGATCGAGTTCGGTCCCACGGAGCAGATGTTCTTCAAGCCGCAGCGCAAGGAGACCGAGGACTACATCACCGGCCGCTTCGGCTGAGGCCCTGAAGGAGACAGCGATGGCTGACAAGCATCTTTCCACCCAGTTCGACAGCGAGCTCAACACCGTCTCCTCGCGCGTGATGGAAATGGGCGGCATGGCGGAGTCGCAGATCCGCCTGGCCATCCATGCCCTGCTGCACTACGACGGCGAGACGGCCCAGCGCGTCACGGACACCGAGGCGCGCGTGAACGCGATGGAGATCGAGATCGACCGCGAGCTCTCGTCCATCATCGCGCGCCGCCAGCCGACGGCGCGCGACCTGCGCCTGCTGATCGCCATCTCCAAGACCACCGCCAATCTGGAGCGCGTGGGCGACGAGGCCAACAAGATCGCGCGCCTGGTCAAGTCGGTCATCGAGGCGGGCGCCGTCCGGCCGGTGCCGGCGTCGGAGCTGCGCATCGCGGCCGACCTGGCGTCCGGCCTGCTGCGCAAGGCGCTGGACGCCTTCGCGCGGCTGGACACCGCGGCGGCGCTGTCGATCCTCAAGGATGACGACCTGATCGACCAGGAGTTCGACGGCTTCGTGCGCAAACTGGTCACTTACATGATGGAAGACCCGCGCACCATCTCCGCCGGACTGGACCTGCTGTTCGTCGCCAAGGCCATCGAGCGCATCGGCGACCATGCCAAGAACATCGCGGAGTTCATCATCTACGTCGTCAAGGGCGCGGATGTGCGGCACACTTCGATGCAGGAAATCGAGTCCACCCTCCAGTAATGAAGAAGCCAAGAGTTCTGATCGTCGAGGATGAGTCCTCCATCGCCGAACTGCTGGCGGTGAACCTGCGGCACAACGGCTTCGAGCCCATCTGGGCCGAGGACGGCGAGAGCGCCCAGCGCGAGATCGACGCCGTGCTGCCGGACCTGATCCTGCTCGACTGGATGCTGCCCGGCCAGAGCGGCCTGCAGCTTGCGCGCCAGTGGCGCAAGGACGGCCGCACCAAGGCCGTGCCCATCCTGATGCTCACCGCGCGCGGCGACGAGCCCGACAAGGTGGCGGGCCTGGATGCCGGCGCCGACGACTACATCACCAAGCCCTTCTCCACGCAGGAGATGCTGGCGCGCATCCGCGCCGTGCTGCGCCGCCGCGCGCCCGAGGCGGCGAGCGAGCGCGTGGAGGCGGGGGAACTGGCGCTTGACACCGCCACCCACCGCGTCACCTGGCAGGGCGCGCCGCTGAAGATGGGTCCCACCGAGTTCAAGCTGCTGGCCTACCTCATGCAGAACGCAGAGCGCGTGCACAGCCGCTCGCAACTGCTGGACAAGGTCTGGGGCGACCACGTCTTCATCGAGGAGCGCACGGTGGACGTGCACGTCAAGCGTCTGCGCGAGTCGCTGGGCGCGGCTGCGGCGATGGTCGAGACGGTGCGCGGCGCGGGCTACCGCTTCACCGCGCAGGCCACGGTTTGACGCCGCCGCGGCCCACACCGCAGCCCTGTGCGGGCTGCCGCCGGGCCGGATAATCGGGCCCATGCCGTTTCGAATCGCGACGTTCCTGATCGCCGCGGCCCTGGGCGCAGCGAGCGCGGCGGTCCTGGCCGGCTGGCGGCATGCAGGGTGGGGCGGCGTGGCGGGCGCGCTGGCGTGGCTGGCGCTGGACGGCTGGTGGGCGGCGCGCCTGCTGACCGCCCTGCGCTCCGAAGGTGCGGCCATGCCCGCACGCAGCCCCGGCCTTTGGGGCGAACTGGCCGACCGCATCCGCAAGCAGCTGCGCCTGCGCGAGCAGCAGACGCGCCAGGCGGAAGACCGGCTGGACGAATTCCTCCAGGCCATCCAGGCCTCGCCCAACGGCGTGGTGCTGATCGACGAGGCGGGCCGCATCGAGTGGTGCAACCAGACGGCCGCCGTGCAACTGGGCATCGATGCCGAGCGCGACCTGCAGCAGTACCTGGGCAACCTGGTGCGCGACCCGGCTTTCGTCGCCTACCTCGCCTCGTGGAACTACAGCCGCGACGTGGTGATCGACGCACCCGCCGCCTCGCTCACGGCGCACAGTCATCCGATGCGTCTGTCGGTGCAGGTGCATCCCTATGCCGGCAGCCGGCGCATGCTGCTCACGCGCGACATCACGGCGCTGGAGCAGGCCGAGGCGATGCGGCGAGACTTCGTGGCCAACGTCTCGCACGAGATCCGCACGCCGCTCACGGTGCTGACCGGCTTCGTCGAGACGCTGCAGAACCTGCCGCTGGAGGCCGACGAGCGCGCCCGCTACCTGGGCCTGATGGGCCAGCAGGCGCAGCGCATGGGCACGCTGGTGCAGGACCTGCTCACCCTCTCGCGCCTGGAGGGCAGCGCGGCGCCGGCGATGAACCAGTGGACGCGCGCCAGGGCGCTGCTGGCGCACTGCGAGGACGAGGCGCGCGGCCTGTCCGGCCGGCTCTCGCCCAAGGGCCATCGGCTGTCCTTCACGCTGCAGGATGACTCCGAGCTGGCCGGCAGCGCCACCGAACTGCAGAGCGCGATGTCCAATCTCGTGAGCAATGCCGTGCGCTACACGCCGCCCGGCGGCGAGGTGGCGGTGAGCTGGTGCGTGCTGCCCGACGGGCGCGGTGAGTTCGCGGTGCGCGACACCGGCCCCGGCATTGCGGCGGAGCACATCCCGCGGCTGACCGAGCGCTTCTATCGCGTCGACCGCAGCCGCTCGCGCGAGACCGGTGGCACCGGCCTGGGCCTGGCGATCGTCAAGCACATCGCCCAGCGGCACGGGGCGCGCTTGTGCATCGAGAGCACACTCGGCAGGGGGTCGTGCTTCATGCTGCAGTTTCCCGCCACCCGGGTGCGCGAGGCGCGTGCCTGGAGCGGCGCCAAGGCGGCCTGACCAGACAGGCCGGCTGGGGCCGATCAGACGCCGGGTCGGGCCCGCTCGGCCGGACGCGGCCCGGCCGCTGCGATCGAGGGGGGCCGTCCGGCGGCGGCCGCTTCCATGCTGTGCGTCACGTGCGCTTTCCGAGGACAGGAACGGGACGATCTCATGTGCGCCGGGCAGCGCCGCCCGCACCCGCCAGCACGCGGCCCAGCAGGAGCAGGAACAGCAGCGCCGTCATTCCCAGCGCGGCGGCGCCCATGATCCAGAAGGCCAGCGGTGAGCCCATCGCCGGCCACGGCCCCAGGCCGCGGTAGGCCAGCAGCCAGCTGCCGCCCAGGCCCACGCCCCACAGCAGCGTGCCATAGATCGCCAGCGGCAGCACCGTCACGCGGTAGCAGCGCAGCACGAAGACGCACAGGGTCTGCACCGCGTCGGCCAGGTGGTAGGCGGCGGTGGTCAGCAGCAGGGTGGCGGCCAGACCGGCCACGGCCGCGTCCGACGAATACAGCCCGGCCAGATGCCCGCGCGCCAGTGCCATGGTCGCGGCACAGGCCAGGGCGCCGGCCAGCGTCAGCTCGAAGCCCTGGCGGCAGGCATGGCGCGCGCGAGCCGGGTCGCCGGCGCCGAGCCAGTGGCTGATGCGCGCGCTGGTGGCCAGGCCCAGCGACAGCGGCGTCATGTAGGCCACGGCGGTGAGGTTCGAGGCGATCTGGTGCGCCGCCGCGGCGGCTGTGCCCAGGCGTGCGATGAACAGGGCCATCAGCGTGAAGGAGGTCACCTCCACCAGCACCGAGAGGCCGCCGGGCACGCCCAGCCGCGCGAACTGGCGCAGCTGCCGCCAGTCGGGGGCCTCCATGCGCTGCCAGAGGCGCAGTTCGCGGTACAGCGGCCGGGTGCGCATCAGCCACAGGGCCAACGTCAGCATCAGCCAGTTGACCGCCACCGTGGCCAGGCCGCAGCCCACCAGGCCCAGCGCGGGCAGGCCCAGGCCGCCGAAGGTCCACCATACCGACAGTGGCAGCTTCAACGCCAGCGCGCCGATCTGCAGCCAGGTGACCAGCCGCGGGTGGCCCAGGCTCTGGTTGAGCGTGCCGTAGAGGCGCAGCAGCAGGGCTGACGGCAGGGCCAGCGCCAGCACCGCCAGGTAGCGCGTCACCTCGCCCTGCATCGCGGGGGGCACGCCGGTCCAGCGCAGCAGCGCGCCGGGATGCAGCAGCACCGCCATCCCCAGCGCGATGGCGGCGCCCGCCACGTACAGCGCCTGGCGCACCGAACGGCCGACGTCCATCCGCCGTCCGGCGCCGTTGAGCTCCGCCCACACCGGCAGCAGCGCCTGCAGCGCGCCCATCAGCGAGACGAACACGCTGACGAAGATGGCCGAGCCGACCGACAGCGCGGCCAGCGCGTCCTGGGCGAAGCGGCCGGCGACCACCGTGTCAGCGACGCCGAAGGCCATCACCGCCAATTGCCCGATCAGCACCGTGCCGGCGTGGCGGGCGATGATCCACCGCTCACTCATGAGGCGTCGCGGTCTCGGGGCGGCGCTGGTAGAGCAGCAGATCGTCGCTGGCGTTGGTTGTGCGGCGGAAGGTGCCGATCAGGCGCCAGTCCTCCAGGCTCACGATGCGGTTCAGCACCTTCAGGGCCTCGGGCTTGACGACCAGCCACGGGCATGGGGTGTGCGAGTTGATGGGCTGCAGGCTGTAGCCGCCGTGGTAGCGCAGCGCGGCGATCTGCGGCTGGCCCACGCCCAGCTCCGCCATGCAGCGGGGCGCGCCGGTGCGCTGCTGGATGGCGTGGACCTGCGACGCGTAGCTCAGCGCGTAGTCGAGCGCGGGCAGCCACAGGGTCATGAGCAGCATCCAGCACAGTGTCACGCCGCCGGCCGGGAGCACCAGCGTCTTCCAGAGGGCGGCGCGGTGGTGGCCGGTGCGCCAGCGCACCAGCCAGAACCAGACGAGCGTGGCCGTCAGGGCGATGAGGAACACCGGCAGCGAGAACCCGGCCACGTAGCCGGGCGTCAGCCGGGCCACGCTGGCGGCCATCTTGACGGGTTTGCCGGTCTGCATGGCGATCCAGTACAGCCAGATCAGCACCGCCGAACCGGTGAAGAAAAGCAGGGTGAACCAGTCGATCAGCGCCGACACGCTGCGCCGGAAGGTGGGCAGCGCGAAGCTCGCCAGCGTGGCCAGGACCGGCAGGCCCAGCAGCAGGGAGCGGTCGGACGCCGGGGTGAACAGAGTGCTGAACAGCACCACCAGCGTCAGCCACAGCGGCACGGCCACGTGCCGGGCGCTGAGTTGCAGGCGCCAGCGCCACAGCGTCCACAGCGCCAGCGGCCAGGCCGGCCAGGTGAACCAGACCAGCAGCTTGAACAGGCTGCGCCACGCCGCCAGGGGCGAGTCGCCCGGCTGCGATCCGGGCCAAGCCAGCCGCCAGTGGATCTGGTGCAGCGCCACGGCCGCGGCCAGCGCGGCCAGCAGGCAGCCCGCCATCGCGGCGACGGCCGCGGCGGAGTAGGTGGGCGCCGGGTCGCCACCATGGTCCGGTTCCTGTCGGCGCGGGTGCCGCTCGCGCAGGGCCAGCACCAGCAGGCCGGCGCCCGCCGCCAGGCCCAGTGCGGGCGCGCCGCTCAGCGCCAGGCCGAGGCTGCCGGCGCCGAAGGCGATCAGCGGCACCGTGCGGCGATAGGGCAGCGCCGCCGCGCCGTAGAAGAGGCAACTGCAGAAGAACAGCTGCGCCAGCGCGGGGGTCGTCTCGTGCCCCAGTTGGGCCAGGCCCAGGCAGGCGAGCAGGGCCAGCAGGCCGCCGTCGGCGATGGCGCGCGCATAGTCCGTCGGGCGTGCCTCGCCGCCGAAGGCGAAGGCGACGGGCTGCGCCCGCGGGGTGCGGGCGAGATAGTAGACGGCATACCAAGTGGCGGTGAAGGTGCACCACAGCAGCAGGGCGAACACGATGCGCACGGCCAGATCCGGCCGCAGCCAGGGCATGGCCTGGATGGCCCAGGCGCCCAGCCAATAGGGCAGCAACGCCGGGATATCGGGCCGCAGGCCGAGCAGATGCGGGTCGAACCAGCGGGCCAGCCCGGCACCGCCCTCGGCCAGCATGGCCATGTAGCCGAAGGCGGCCACGTCGGCGCTCTTCCAGGGCCCGCGCCCGATCAGACCGGGCAGCAGATAAGCCGCGCACAGCAGCAGCAGCGCCATGCGCGGCAGGCGGCGCACGGCGCTCTGGGCGACGATGGCGGGGGTGGGCTGGTTCAACTCAGGTGGAGCGGCAACGAAAAGGGCAGCGCGGTCTCCCGGGCTGCCCTTGCACCGACAGGCGGCGTGTCGTCAGTCGCTTTACTTGGACAGCGCGGTCTTGCCGAAGCGGTTGCGGAACTTCTCCACGCGGCCGCCCATGTTGTCCACCGACTTCTGCGTACCGGTGTAGAAGGGGTGCGACTCGCTGGAGGTGTCCAGCTTGTACAGCGGATATTCCTTGCCCTCGAAGGTGTCGGTTTCCTTCGTGTTCACGCATGAGCGGGTGACGAACTTGAAGCCGTTGGACAGGTCGACGAAGAGGACTTCGCGGTAGTCGGGATGGATGCCTTCTTTGGCCATGATGGATTCCTTGGGAGTCGATGCGAGAGCCACGCGACGCGCAGCGGGGTGAAGCCGCAGCGGGCGCACTTTTCGCGGGAAGCCTTCGATTATCGCATACTGGGGCTGCCATGAGTCAAATCGAACCTGCCGGGGAAACGCCGCGGCCGATCGGGGTGGGCCTCGTCGGCTACGGTTTCGCCGGCCAGACCTTCCATGCGCCGGTGCTGGCGGCCGTGGCCAGCTCGCAGCCCGACAAGATGCGCCGCGACTGGCCGCCGACCTGGTCGTCGTCGCCACGCCCGTCATGCCGGACCAGGCTGTGGAACGGCTGGACCTGGGACGCCGCAGCGCGCGTGAAGGCAGGGTTCTGACGCTTTTTCAGCCGCCGCGGCGCATCATGTCGAAGAACTCGACGTTGGTCTTGGTGGCCTTCATGCTCTTGAGCACCATCTCCATCGCCTCGATTTCGTCCATGTTGTACATGAACTGGCGCAGGATGCGGGTCTTCTGCAGCACCTCGGGCGCCAGCAGCAGTTCCTCGCGGCGGGTGCCGCTGCGGTTGAGCTGGATCGAGGGGAACACGCGCTTTTCGTAGAGGCGCCGGTCGAGGTGGATTTCGCTGTTGCCGGTGCCCTTGAACTCCTCGAAGATCACCTCGTCCATGCGGCTGCCGGTGTCGATCAGCGCGGTGGCGATGATGGTCAGCGAGCCGCCTTCCTCGACGTTGCGCGCCGCGCCCAGGAAGCGCTTGGGCCGGTGCAGCGCGTTGGCGTCCACGCCGCCGGTGAGCACCTTGCCGGAGGAGGGCACCACGTTGTTGTAGGCGCGCGCCAGGCGGGTGATCGAGTCGAGCATGATCACCACGTCCTTCTTCAGCTCGACCAGGCGCTTGGCGCGCTCGATCACCATCTCGGCCACGTGCACATGGCGCGCGGCGGGCTCGTCGAAGGTGGAGGCGATCACCTCGCCCTTGATCGAGCGCTGCATCTCCGTCACTTCTTCCGGCCGCTCGTCCACCAGCAGCACCATCAGGTGGATGTCGGGGTAGTTGGCGCTGATGGCGTGGGCGATGTGCTGCATCATCACCGTCTTGCCGCTCTTGGGCGGCGCCACCAGCAGCGCGCGCTGGCCCTTGCCGATGGGGGCGATGATGTCGATCACGCGGCCGGTGATGTTCTCGTCGCCCTTGATGTCGCGCTCCAGCTTCATCTGCTCCTTGGGGAACAGGGGCGTGAGGTTCTCGAACATCACCTTGTGCTTGTTCGCCTCGGGCGCGCCGTCGTTGACCTTGTCGAGCTTGGTCAGCGCGAAGTAGCGCTCGCCGTCCTTGGGGATGCGCACCTCGCCCTCGATCA
>JASGDG010000027.1:0-2834 GCA_047607325.1 Xenophilus sp.
CCGATGGCGCGCCCGGCCGGCCCGTGCCCGCCACGCCCTCCACCGCCGTCACACGCCCGCCGCCGGTGGCGGCTTCGGCCAGCCGCACCGACCGCATCATCATCGTCGCCCTGGACCCGGGCCACGGCGGCGAGGATCCCGGCGCCACCGGCGCCGGCGGCACGCGCGAGAAGGACGTGGTGCTGCAGGTGGCGCACCGCCTGCGCGAGCGCATCAACCGCTCCAGCGTGGGCGGCAATCCGATGCGCGCCTTCCTCACGCGCGACGCCGACTTCTTCGTGCCGCTGGGCATGCGCGTGCAGAAGGCGCGGCGGGTGCAGGCCGACCTGTTCGTGAGCATCCATGCCGACGCCTTCACCACGCCGGCGGCGCGCGGCGCCAGCGTGTTCGCGCTCAGCCAGCACGGCGCCTCCAGCAGCGCCGCGCGCTGGATGGCGAACAAGGAGAACCAGTCCGACCGCATCGGCGGCGTCAGCTTCGGCGAGCACGAGGCGCAGGTGCAGCGCGCGCTGTTCGACATGAGCACCACCGCGCAGATCAACGACAGCCTCAAGCTCGGCAGCGCGATGCTCGGCGCCATCAAGGCCATCGGCGCGCGGCTGCACAAGGGCGAGGTGGAGCAGGCCGGCTTCGCGGTGCTGAAGGCGCCCGACATCCCCAGCGTGCTGGTGGAGACGGCCTT
Organism: Xenophilus sp.; assembly: GCA_047607325.1. Classification (GTDB taxonomy): domain Bacteria; phylum Pseudomonadota; class Gammaproteobacteria; order Burkholderiales; family Burkholderiaceae_C; genus Xenophilus. The sequence continues at coordinate 683 of JASGDG010000027.1, forward strand.
CATCAGCAACCCCGAGGAAGAGGCCAAGCTGCGCACCGCCGCCTACCAGGAGGAACTGGCGGACGCGCTGATGCGCGGCATCCTGCGCTACTTCGCGCAGAACCCGCCGCTGGCGCGCAGCCGGCAGCTTTGAGCGCGCGCGCCGGCGGGGCGGCATAGAATCCCCAACGCTCCGGGGTGCACGTACTGGCGTGCTGAAATGAAACACCCCCAGTCTTCGCGGACTGCGTTCCGCTCCGCCAACCCCCTCAAGGGGGCACATCCTGCGGCCCGGCCAAGCCGGTTCCGCGGATGTTCCCGCCTGGCCTGCTCCGCGGCCTTCGGCATCGCTGCCTGCCGGGCGCCGTTTCATGCGATGCGGGTGGCGCTCAGCGCTATGGAAAACTGAGATGGATCGTCCGCGGCGGAGGATAGAGTTCCGCCCATGACGACCACCTCCCCAGCCGAGGACGCGCCCCGCCCCCGGCTGACCTCGCGGGACATCGCCCGGCTGGCCGGCGTGTCCCAGGCCACCGTCTCGAACGCGATCAACCGGCCGCACCTCGTGGCGGAAAGCACGCTCGCGCAGATCGTCGAACTCATGGCCCGCTCCGGCTACGTGGTCAACAGTTCGGCGCGCACGCTCAAGTCGGGCATCGGCCAGGCGCTGGGCGTGGTGGTGCTGGACGTGGCCAACCCCTTCTGGGGCGAGGTGGTCAAGGGCATCGAGAGCGTCGCGGCCCCGGGGCAGATCCCGCTGGTCATCGGCAGCTCGAACGAAGACCCGCGCACCGAGCGGCAGATCCTGGAGTCCTTCGAATCGCAGGGCGTGCGCGGCATCCTCATCGCGCCCACCAGCGCCAACCTGCCGCTGCTGCGCCGCCTGCAGGCGCAGGGCATCCGGGTCGTGCTGCTGGACCGCGACGACCCCGATGGCGAGTTCCCCTCCATGAGCCTGGACCACGCCGCCGGCGCCGCGCTGGCGGCGCGCTTCCTGCGCGAAGCGGGCCACCTGCGCGTGGCCGTGGTCAACGGCTCGCACGAGATTTCCTGGTGCGCCAGCCGTTCGCGCGGCTTCCACGCCGAGTACGCCCACGAGCCGCGCGCGCGGCTGCACGAGCTGCGGATGTCCGCCATGAGCGCCGAGGAAGGCCTGCGCAGCGTGCCGCGCCTGCTGGCGCTGCGGCCCCGGGTCACGGCCGTCTTCTGCGCCAACGACATGCTGGCCCTGGGCGTGCTCAAGGGGCTGGCGCGGCAGGGCGTGCGGGTGCCGGAGGAGGTCTCCGTGGCGGGCTACGACGACGCGGTGTTCGCCGAACTGCTCTCGCCGGCCCTGACCACCGTGCAGCAGTCGGCGGCGGCGATCGGCCGCGAGGCCGCGGCGCTCATGACGGACGCCGCCATGGATCCCGCCCCGCGGCCGGGGCTGCCGCTGCCGCGCCTGGTGGTGCGGCAGTCGGTGCGCCGGCTGGCCTGAACTCAGCGCCGCGCCGCGGCGGCCGGATGCGCGTCGGGCAGGCGCGCGCGGCCCGCGCCGTAGAACTTCTCGCGCAGCGTGCCGGGCCGGTAGTCCTTCTTGTAGACGCCGCGCCGCTGCAGCTCGGGCACCACGAGGTCCACGAAATCCACGTAGCTCTGCGGCGCCAGCGCGTAGCCGAGGTTGAAGCCGTCGATGCCCGTGTCCTCGATCCAGCCCTGCAGTTCGTCGGCCACCTCGGCCGGCGAGCCCACGGCCAGCCCGCCGCCGCCGCCCACGGCGATGCGGCGCAGCACCTCGCCGAAGGTCCAGACGCGGCCGGGGTCGGCCGTGGTGTAGCGCTCCACCGCCGACTGCATGTGCTGCGTGGGCACGTGCGTCACCGGGTCTTCCGGGCGGAAACGCGAGAAGTCGATGCCCGTCCAGCCCGACACCAGGGCGGCGGCGGCTTCCGGGTCGGCGTAGGACAGGTATTCCTCGTACTTCTCCTTGGCCTCCTGCGAGCTGCGCCCCGCGATCACGCTGAACGAGGTGAAGAACAGCACCTCGGCCGGGTCGCGGCCGTTGTCCGCCGCGCGCCGGCGCACGTCCGCCACCAGATCGCGCACCACCTTCCTGCTCGGCCCGCTGACGAACACGCATTCCGCGTGCCTGGCCGCGAACTCCCGCCCCCGCGTGGACGCGCCCGCCTGGTAC
>JASGDG010000028.1:0-5123 GCA_047607325.1 Xenophilus sp.
CCGGAGGTGCGCGCGCTGCTGGCCCAGGCGCAGGGCCTGCCGGCGCGGGCGCGTGCCGCGGCGGCGGGGGAGGTGGGGCGGGTGCGGCTGGCCTTCGTCTCGACCGCGGGCTTCGAGCAGGTGCCGGCCTGGGTGCGCGCCTTCCGCATCCACAGCCCGGGCGTGGCGCTGGAGCTGGTGGAGGCCACGGGCGACGTGCAGTTGCAGGCCTTCGCGCGCGGCGAGATCGACGCCGGGCTGATGCTGCACGCCCCCGGCGCCGCGCCGCCCGGCCTGGCGCGGCTGGCGGTGGCGACGGAGCCGCTGGTGCTGGCGCTGCCCACCCAGCACCCCCTGGCGAAGGCACAGCGCCCACCGCTGGCCGGGGTGCTGGCCGAGCCGCTGGTGATCTTCCCGCGCCGCATCGTGCCCTCGCTGCACGACGCCGTGATGGCGCTCTACCAGGCCGCCGGCCGGGCGCCGCGCGTCGCGCAGGAGGCGATCCAGATGCAGACCATCGTCAACCTGGTGGCCGGCGGCATCGGCGTGGCCTGGGTGCCGGAGAGCGTCACCCAGTTCCGGCGCTCGGGGGTGGCGTACCGCTCCGGCGAGGCGCTGGGCGGCGGGGCGCGCCGGCGGGCCGTGCTGCCGCTGTGCGAGACCAGCCTGGTGTGGCCCGGCGGCGCCGTGCCGCCGGCGCTGGCGCGCTTCGTCGATTTCGTCCGGGACCGGGTGGGCCGTTCAGCCCAGCTGTGACTGCAGGTAGTTGGGCAGGCCGATCCTGTCGATCAGCGCCAGCTGCTTCTCCAGCCAGTAGGCGTGGTCTTCCTCGGTGTCGTGCAGCTGCGCGACGAGGATGTCGCGGCTGACGTAGTCGGCCAGGCTCTCGCACAGGTGGGCGCCGTCCTTCAGCGCCTGGCGCACCTCGTACTCGGTGGCCAGGTCCTTGGCCAGCATGTCGGGCACGGTGGTGGCGGGGGTGAAGTCCTTGGGCTTCATGTCGGGCTGCGCGCCCAGCATCAGCAGGCGCTGCATCAGCGCGTCGGCGTGCTGGGTCTCTTCTTCCATCTCGTGGCTGAGCCGCTCGAACAGGCGCTGGAAGCCCTGGTCCTGGTAGTTGCGCGAGTGGGCGAAATACTGGTCGCGGGCGGCCAGTTCGCCTCGCAGCAGGTCCTTGAGGCAATCGATGACTTGGGGATGGCCTTGCATGGCGGTTCCTCTTCTTTCTCCGGTGTCGGGCGGGCGCCGGGCGCGCGCAAGCCGGGGAGTATGCGTCGCGCGGTGCGGCGCGGTGAAGGCCGCCGCCCCAAGCCCCTGCGCGGGCGCTCTGCCTGCGCATCGGCTTCGTTCGCATTTGCATCAGTCGGCGGCGAGGTCGGGCGCCAGCAGGCCGCCCAGCCAGCCGCTGAAGGCCGGGGCGCCGCCGCGCCCCGGGCGCGCAACGGCCCGCGGGCACAATCGGCGCCCATGCTGATGTACCCGCAGTTCAATCCCGTGGCCCTGCAACTGGGCCCGGTGGCCATTCACTGGTATGGCCTCACGTACCTGGCCGCCTTCGGCCTGTTCTATGTCCTCGCCACGCGCCGCCTGCGGCACGAGCCCTTCCGCTCCGTCACCAGCGTTGGCGCCTGGTCGCGCAAGGACGTGGAGGACGTCCTCTTCCTCGGCGTCATGGGGGTCATCGTGGGCGGGCGGCTGGGCTACTGCCTGTTCTACAAGCCCGGCCACTACCTCGCGCACCCGCTGGAGATCCTGATGGTCTGGCAGGGCGGCATGAGCTTCCACGGCGGCCTCCTGGGCGTGATCGCCTCGATGGTGTGGTTCGCCCGCTCGCGCGCGCGGCCCTTCTGGCAGGTGATGGACTTCGTCGCGCCCTGCGTGCCGACGGGCCTGGCGGCCGGGCGCATCGGCAACTTCATCAACGGCGAGCTGTGGGGCCGCTTCGCGCCGCCGGACCTGCCCTGGGGCATGGTGTTCCCGCAGAGCGGCTCGATGCTGCCGCGCCACCCCTCGCAGATCTACCAGTTTCTGCTCGAGGGGCTGCTGCTGTTCGCGATCCTGTGGCTCTATGCGCGCAAGGAGCGCCGCGAGCGCCGCGTGTCGGCCGTGTTCCTGATGGGCTACGGCGTGATGCGCTTCGTCGTCGAGTACTTCCGCGAGCCGGACGACTTCCTGGGCCTGCTGGCGCTGAACATGAGCATGGGGCAGTGGCTGTGCGTGCCGATGATCCTGCTCGGCGCATGGCTCTACGCCACGGCGCCGCGCAGGGAGCGGGCGGCGGCCTGATCAGCCCGGCGGGCCGCCGAGCGCCCGTTCGCTCGCGAAGCGCCGGGCCTGGCCCGTCACCGGGTCGGTGAACGCCAGTTCCCGGGCCAGCAGTTGCAGCGGCCGGTCGAAATCGTCGCTGCCCTCGGGCCGCAGCACGGGGTAGATGCCGTCGCCCACGATCGGCACGCCCAGCGCGTGGCAGTGTGCGCGCAGCTGGTGCTTGCGCCCGGTGGTCGGGAAGAGGGCGAGTCGGGCGAAGCGCTCGCCCGCGGCCAGCACGTCGATGGCCGTCTCGCTGTTGGGCTCGCCGGGCACTTCCTCGGAGCGCATGAAGACCGGCGCCAGCCGGCTGCAGTAGGCGGCGGGCAGGGGCCGGGGCGGCGGCCAGTGGACGATGGCCTCGTAGCGCTTGGCCACGGCGCGCTGCTCGAACAGCCGCTGGTAGGCGCCGCGCGTGGCCGGCTGCACGCTGAAGACGACCAGGCCGGCCGTCTCGCGGTCGATGCGGTGGATCGGCACCAGCGTGTCGAGGCCCAGGCGCCGCTTCAGGCGGGCCAGCAGCGTCTCGCGCACGTGGCGGCCGGAAGGCGTCACCGGGAGGAAATGCGGCTTGTCCGCCACCACCAGCAACTCGTCCTGGAAGACGATGTGCTCCTCGAAGGGGATGCGCGCTTCGTTGGGCCATTCGCGGTAGTACCAGACGCGCAAGCCCTTCTGGTGGGGGCGTTCGGGCGTCAGCGCCCGGCCCTCGCCATCCGCCACCCGGCCGGTCGCCATGCGTTCGCACCAGTCCTCGCGCGTCACCATGGGGAAGCGATCGCACAAGAAATCCAGCACGGTGGCCCAGGGGCCGGGTGGCAGGGCCACGCAGCTCGGGCCGACGCCGTCGCGCATGGGCAGGGGGCGCGGCTGGCGCGCGCGGCGGGTGCTCTGGGCGCTGCGGGGCATGGGCGGGCGGATCGGCAGGGGAGGGCTGCACTGTAGAGGTTTCGGCGCCTCGGGAGGCATGCGGGAGCAGGGTTTGCGATGAAGGTGGCCGGGGCCGCAGGTCATTGCACCGTGCCGCATGTCTTTCCATAATTACGTGTAATTACCACCATGCGCATCGTCCCCAACTCCCTGCACGACGAGGTGGCCCACCGCCTGCGCGAGGAGATCTTCGATGGCGAGCTGGCGCCCGGCAGCTTCCTGGACGAGGCAGCGCTGTGCACCCGGCTGCAGATTTCGCGCACGCCGCTGCGCGAGGCGCTGAAGGTGCTCACGGCCGAGGGCCTGCTGCGCCACGAGCCGCGTCGCGGCTGCTTCGTCGCCGAGGTGACGGGGAAGGACCTGGACGACATCTTTCCCGTCATCGCGCTGCTCGAAGGGCGCTGCGCCTTCGAGGCCGCGCGCAACGCCACCGACGCGGAACTGGAGGCGCTGGAGGCCATGCACCAGCGGCTGGTCAACTGCGCCCGGGCGCGTCGCATCAACGATTACTACGCCGCCAACTATGCCATTCACGAAGCCATCATCGCGATGGCCGACAACCGCTGGCTGGCGCAGGTGATCGGCGACCTGCGCAAGATCCTCAAGCTGGCGCGCCTGCAGACGCTGCAGGCGCCGGGCCGGATGGAGCAGAGCCTGTCGGAGCACCTGGCCGTGTTCGCCGCCCTCAAGGCGCGCGACAGCGAGGGGGCCGACGCGGCCATGCGCACCCACCTGCACCGCCAGCGCGACGCGCTGCGCACCCTCGCCCGGACCCCTCGACCCAGGTTCTCCGCATGACAGCTCCCGAATGGATCCAGCGCGGCGTGTCGCTGCTCAAGCCTTCAGAGAAAAAAGCGGATCCGGCGCCTGCCCCGCGGGCATCGGATGCGCCCAAAAAAGGAGCGAGCGACGCCCGCCCGCCGCGTACGCTGGCCGAGCGGCTGGAGGCCACGCTGCGCCGGCACGGCGAGGCGATGGCGCCGCGCACGCTGCGCAAGGCGCTGGAGGACCTGCAGGCCGTGGTCGACGCGCGCGTGAGCGAGGTCGAGGCCGGCCGCCGCGCGCACGCCGTGGCGCAGTGGTACGCCGGGCTGCCGCGCGAGGAGCGGCGCGACGTCTGGCTGCTGATGAGCGAGTGCTTCGCGCCCGACGCCGCCAGGCTCAAGGCGGCGCGCGAGCAGTTCGAGGCGGCGCCCGCCGGCGCCCCCGAGCACGGCCAGGCCGAGGTGCGGCTGCGGCGCGCGCTGGTCTCGCCCCGCGCCCGGCTGCTGCAGCGCTTCGCCATCGACCCGGAGGGCCTGCGCTTCCTGGTCGACCTGCGCGCCGAACTGCTGCCCGAGCTGAAGAAGGACCGCCGCCTGCTGGCGCTCGACGCCGAGCTGGAGCAGCTGTTCTCGACCTGGTTCGACGTCGCCTTCCTCGAACTGCAGCGCATCAGCTGGGACTCGCCGGCCTCGCTGATCGAGAAGCTGATCCAGTACGAGGCGGTGCACGACATCAAGAGCTGGTCGGACGTGAAGAACCGGCTCGACGAGCGCGACCGCCGCTGCTACGGCTTCTTCCACCCGCGCATGCCCGGCGTGCCGCTGATCTTCGTGGAGGTGGCGCTCACGCAGGCCATCAGCGACGGCATCATGCCGCTGCTGGACGAGGCGGCCAAGCCCGACGCGCACAAGGCGAGCACGGCGATCTTCTATTCGATCAGCAACACGCAGGCCGGCCTGCGCGGCGTGAGCTTCGGCGACTCGCTCATCAAGCGCGTGGTGGAGACGCTGCGCGAGGAGTTCCCCAGGCTCAAGACCTTCGCCACGCTCTCGCCCATCCCCGGCCTGCGGCCCTGGGTGGGGCAGAACGCCGCGGCGCTGCTGGCGCGCCTGCCCGAGAAGCAGGCCGCGGCGCTGGGCCGC
>JASGDG010000029.1:0-10571 GCA_047607325.1 Xenophilus sp.
CACCGGCGTGGGGGCGCTCATCCTGTCGCTGGCCGCCCTGACCTGGTGGGCGCGGCGCCGGCAGCCCGCCGCGCGGGGGGAGGGCCGGGCGCGGCCCGGTCCCGGGGGCATGGTCAGCGCCTGGTGGCCCGCCGCCACGCTGGCGTGGGTGTGCGTCCAGGGCGGCTTCGGCGCGCTCACCGTCACCTGGCGGCTCTACCCGGCCATCGTCACGCTGCACCTGCTCGGCGCGGTGCTGCTGCTGGCGCTGCTGTGCATTCAGGCGGTGCGCTACGGCCAGGCGGCGGCTGGGCGCGGCGCCTGGCCCGTCGGGGCCGCGCTGCGCGCGCTGCTGTGGGCGGCCCTGGGGCTGCTGGTCCTGCAGATCGCACTGGGCGGGTGGGTGAGCACCAATTACGCGGTGCTGGCCTGCGCCCAGTTTCCGCAGTGCCAGGACCGCTGGTGGCCGCCGATGAACTTCGCTCAGGGCTTCCAGATCTGGCGGGCGCTGGGCTACACGCGCGAGGGCATGCCGCTCGAATTCGCGGCGCTCACGGCCATCCACTACACGCACCGGCTGGTGGCCTACGCCGTGCTGGCGGTGCTGGCGGTGCTGGCCGTGCGGCTCGTGCGCCTGTCGGCACTGCGGGCGCAAGGGCGCTGGCTGGCGCTGCTGGTGCTGCTGCAGCTGGCGACCGGCCTGGGCAACGTGCTGCTGGGCTGGCCGCTGGCGGCGGCCGTGCTGCACACCGGCGGCGCGGCGGCGATGGCCGTGGTGCTGACCTGGGCGCTGTGCGAGAGCCGGCGCGAGGGCGCGCCGAGCCGTGCGCCTGCGGGCGCCGGTCTGGCGGCGCTGGAGGTGCCCGCCCCGTGAGCATGCCCATGCCCGCTCAAACCGCCGTCCGCGCCAGCGTGCTGCGCCAGTTCTATGCGCTGACCAAGCCGCGCGTGGTGCAGCTGATCGTCTTCTGCGCGCTCATCGGCATGGTGCTGGCGGTGCCGGGCGTGCCTTCGATGGCCGACGTGTGTCGCGCCGTCGTCGCCTGCTTCGGCATCTGGCTGGTGGCCGGCGCCGCGGCGGCCTTCAACTGCCTGGTGGAGAAGGGCATCGACGCGCGCATGAAGCGCACCGCCTGGCGCCCCACCGCGCGCGGCGAGCTGAGCGACCGGCAGACGCTGGCCTTTTCCGCCGGGCTGTGCGTCGCGGGTTCGCTGCTGCTGTGGTTCGCGGTCAACCCGCTGACCATGGGGCTGACCTTCGCCACCTTCGTCGGCTACGCGGTGGTCTACACCGTGGTGCTCAAGCCGCTGACGCCGCAGAACATCGTGATCGGCGGTGCCTCGGGCGCCATGCCGCCGGTGCTGGGCTGGTCGGCGATGACGGGCGAGGTCGGGCCGGAGGCCTTCATCCTCTTCCTCATCGTCTTCTTGTGGACGCCGCCGCACTTCTGGGCGCTGGCGCTGTACCGGGTGGAGGACTACCGCAAGGCCGGCCTGCCGATGCTGCCGGTGACGCACGGCAACGCGTTCACGCGGCTGCAGATCCTGCTGTACACGCTGATCCTGTTCGCCGCCTGCCTGCTGCCCTTCGTCTACGGCATGAGCGGCTGGCTCTACCTGGCGGTCGCCATCGCCGTGAGCCTGGGCTTCTGCGGCTACGGCGTCGCGCTGTGGCGCGACTACTCCGATGCGCTGGCGCGCAGGACGTTCCGCTTCTCGCTCATCCACCTGAGCGTGCTGTTCGCGGCGCTGCTGGCGGACCATTACCTGCGCTGACCCCCTTCCATGCACAGCAAGCGAATCTTCCTCGCGGCCGCCGCCGCCTCCGTGCTGGGCCTGCCGCTCGTCGGCTGCAGCGAATCCCAGCCCAGCTTCAACGGCGTGGACATCACCGGCGCGGAGTACGCGCGCGACTTCCGGCTGAAGGACGCCTCGGGCAGGGAGCGCACGCTGGCCGACTTCAAGGGCAAGGTGGTGGTGCTGTTCTTCGGCTACGCGCAGTGCCCCGACGTGTGCCCCACCACCATGGCCGAGATGGCCGAGGTCAGGCGCAAGCTGGGCCCGGACGGCGGGCGGCTGCAGGTGCTGTTCGTCACCGTCGACCCGGAGCGGGACACGCCCGAGGTGATGAAGGCCTACATGGAAGCCTTCGACCCCGGCTTCATCGCCCTCATCCCCACGCCCGAGCAGCTGGCCGCGATGGCCAGGGACTACAAGGTCTACTACAAGAAGGTGGAGGGCAAGACACCCTCCAGCTACTCGATGGACCACTCGGCTGCCAGCTACGTGTACGACCCCGCGGGCCGCCTGCGCCTGTATGCGCGCTACGGCGCGGGCGCCGACGCGATGGCGGCGGACGTCAAGGCGCTGCTGGCCTCGGCTGCGGGCTGAGCGCGCGAGAGGCCGCCCATGGTCAAAGGACACGCCGGTCGAGCGCCTGCGTGCGCCGGGGCGCCGTTCAGCGCGGCCCCACCAGGTCGTCCAGCTCGCGGTAGTCCGGCAGCGTGGTGTCGATGGCCTGGCCGGCGCGCAGCACCGCCCGGTCGAACGGGGGGCGGGCCAGCATCTCGGAATAGCTGCGCGCGCGCAGCGCCATCAGGTCCGCCGGCATGCCGGCCTTGAGCACGCCGCGCCCCGCCAGGCCCATGATGGCCGCCGGCGTGGCGCTGGCGGCGCGGATCCAGTCGGCGAAGGGGTGGTCCAGGTGCAGGATCTTCACCGCCTGGGTGTAGGTGTCCAGCATGTCGTGGTCGCCGTAGGCGTAGAAGGGGTCGCGGCAGTTGTCGCCCGCCACCGCGACCTCGACGCCGGCGGCCTTCAGCTCGTGCAGCACCGTCACGCCGCGCCAGCGCGGGGTGCGCGGGGCATCGGGGCTGCGATCCTGCAGGTACATGTTGACCGTGGGCAGGCTGACGATGGCGATGCCGGCCTCGCGGCAGGCGGCGATGGTCTCGGCGATGAACTCGTCGGTCTGCAGCGCCAGCGAGGTGCAGTGCCCGCACAGGATGCGGCCCTTGAACTTCTGCGCGGCGGCCGCGCGCGCCACGCGGATCAGCGAGCGGGCGCGCGGGTCGGTGGATTCGTCCACGTGCAGGTCCACGTCCAGCCCGCGCTCGGCGGCGAGCTGGAACAGGCGCGCCATGCCCTCGTCGATCTCCGGCGGCGTCGGCTCGGCCGGGTGGCGCTGCGAGCGGGTGACGCAGCCCAGGTTGCCGCCGCTCGCGGCCACGATGTCGGCCAGGCGCACGCCTTCGTCGCGCAGGAACGCATCCACCTGGATGATGGAGGAGACCTGTAGCTCGATGCGCCCCGCCCAGGCCGCGCGCAAGGCGCGGAAGACCGGGTAGGAGATGTCGGCCTGCGGCGCCTGCGAGTCCAGGTGCGTGCGGATCGCCACCACGCCCTTGGCGTAGGCGGTGCGCAGCGCGAAGTCCATGCGGCGGCGCACGTCCTCGGCGTGCCAGTGCGCGGTGCGGTCCTGCATCGTCGCCATCGAGGCGCCTGCGCCGTCGCCCGTGGGGTTCTGCCGGCGCGGCCAGATGTGGCCCTTGTCCAGATGCGTGTGCAGGTCGAGGAAGCCGGGCAGCACCAGCGAGGCGTCCATGTCGGGCCCGCGCGCGGCCTCGGTGGCGCCGGCCGGGGCGATCTGCGCGATGCGCCCGTCCTCGATGGACAGGTCCAGCGCCACCAGGTCGCCGTCGCCGGCGGGGCACAGGTCGGCGGCGACGGGATCGTCGATCAGGCAGCGCGGCGCGCGCGCGTTGCGCAGCACGTAGGCGCTGCCGTCGGGTGGGGCGAAGAAGGCGTGGGTCATGGCGTGTCTCCCGGCTGCGGAGCAATGATCGGGCCCGCAGGGGGCGCATGCACGCCCGTCTTCCGGGGCTCAGGCGGCCGCCGGCTCGCCGGCGCGTTCGTACCGCCAGCCGGTGGCGGGCAGGGCGGCGCCCACGCCCTGGGGCGCCGGGCCGGCGCCGGCGTCGAACTTGCCGGGGTTCATCAGGCCGTGCGGGTCCATGCGGCGCTTGAAATCCTCGTCGCCCGCGTCCACCGCCTTCATGCCGTTGCCCTTGACGAAGAAGGTGTGGTTGTTGGCGACCATGGCGCCGTCCTCGGCCATGCCGCGGATCACCGAGGCGACCTTGGCCTCGCTCTCGAAGGCGTAGTAGGGCGAGCCCTGGAATGCGATGCGGCCGTTGTAGCGCTTGACCTCCAGGTGCATGCCGCCCACGCCCTGAAAGCGGCGCGAGCTGCGCTCCACGGCGGCCAGCAGATCGGGGTCCAGGTACAGGCCGATGTTGTTGACGATGTCGGGCCGCGTCTTGTTGACCTGCAGCCGCGCATGGCCCCAGCCGAATTCCCACAGCGGCGCGCCGTAGGGGCCTTCGCCTTCGGCGGCCTCGCTGCTGATCTGGCCGCCGTGCTCGGCCACCAGGTCGCGCAGCGATGCCTGGCAGGAACGCGCGACCATGGTGCGCACCATGCTCCAGCCCTGGCGGCCGAAGGGCCGCATGTGCGCCATGTAGTCCCAGTTGGGGAATTCGTCGATCGAGATCAGCTTCTTGACCATGCCGTCGGCCGCCGCCAGTGCATAGGCGAAGCGCGCCGCCTGCATGAAGCCGGGGAAGTTGGCCACGGCCTCCACCCAGGGCCACGCGGGGGCCAGGGGCATTTCCACCTCGATGATGATGCCGTTGGTGCCGTAGGCATGGTGGACGCGGTTCACCTCGTCGCCGCGCAGCTCCACCACCCTTGGCTCATCCTCCACCGACACCATCTGCAGTCCCAGGATGTTGCCCCGGTCGCGCAGGATGCCCCACTGGCAGCTGCCGATGCCGGCGTGGCCGCCACCGATGTAGCCGCCGATGGTGGCCACGCGCTTGGTGGAGGAATGCATGCGCAGCTCCCAGCCGGTGGGACGGGTGGCTTCGTCGATGGCGATGAGCCGGGCGCCGGCCTGCGCGCGCACGGCCTGGTCGTGGGTCCACAGCACTTCGTCCATGGCGGTCATGTCCACGATGGCGCCGCCGGCCAGCGGCACGCCCTGGCCCAGGTTGCAGGAGCCGCCGCCGCGCATCATCAGCGGCATGCGGGTGCGGGCGGAGGCGCTGGCGATGCGCAGCACGTCCTCGCGGTGGCGCGGGCGCACCAGCAGCTCGGCGAACCTGCCCTCGGCCTCCTTGCGGATGATGGGGCTGAAGTGCATGGACATGTCGCGGCTGCGTCGGCGCACCACCTCCATGTCGCACACCACGGGCACGTCGCCCAGCAGGGCCAGAAAGCCATCGATGTCATTGCGCATGTGAAACTCCATTGCCGGACCTGCATGCCCGGGTATCGCGGGTGACCGGCATGAGCGGGCCACACCGTGCCTTGAATGCAAGGTGCGTGCCAATAAGCCAAATTTCACATATCTGGGCGATCAGAATGGAACTCGAGGATCACCTCTTCTTTCTGTGCACGCAGGTCGTCTACCGGCGCAGCCGGGCCATTCACGAGGCGCTGAAGCCCCTGGCGCTGTCGGAGACGGAGTTCCGCGTGCTCAGCGCCGCCCTGCGCAAGGGGCCGCTGTCGATGCACGACCTGGCGCAGTGGACGGCCTACGAGCGCACCCGGCTGACGCACATCCTGCACGGTCTGGAGGCGCGCGGACTGGTGGAGCGCACCGGTTCGGCCTCCGACCGGCGCTCGGTGCTGGTCCGGATCACGCCGGCGGGCAGGCGGCTGTTCGAGCGCGCGAAGAAAACGGTGGATGCGATCACCGACGAAGTGATGAGCGACAGCACGCCCGAGGAGATCGAGCAGGCGCGGACCGTCCTGCGCACCCTGCGGCGTAGGCTGATCGCAATGCAGGATGGACAGGGCCTGGCCTGAGCCGCGGGCCGGTCAGCCCCTGCGGCCGGAGACGAACTGCATCGTGTAGACGTCCTTGAGGTCCAGCCCCGGCTTCTGCGCGCCGGCCGCCACCATCGCGTCGTAGAAATTCTTCCAGCGCGCCTCGCTCATGGTGCCGATGCCCCTGGCCTGGGTCTCGGGGGTTTCGACCATGCCGTACTTCTTCATCGCGTCGATGGCGTAGGCGATGGTGTCGCTGCCCATCTGCGGGTTGTGTTTCTGGATCAGCGCATTTGCGTCCGAGGCGTCGCCGTGGAGGTAGCCGGCCCAGCCCTTGGCCGTGGCGTCCACGAAGCGCTGGACCAGCTCGGGCTTGTTCCTGACCATCTTCGGGCTGGCGATGGTGACGTTGGCGTAGTTGTCGAAGCCCTGGTCGGCCAGCAGGTGCACCACCGGCTCCACGCCCGACTTGCGGGCGTTGAAGGGCTCGCTGGTCAGGTAGCCCTGCACGGTGGCCTGCCTGTCCACCAGCCAGGGCGCGAGGCTGAAGGCGTAGGGGCGCAGCTGGTCGTCCGTCATGCCGTATTTGGCCTTGAGCCACAGCCAGTAGGTCTGGCGTCCGGTGGTGGCCACCATGATCGGCTTGCCCTTGAGCGCGGCCAGCGTGTCGTTGCCGGTGCCGGGGTGCGACATGAGCACGCGCGGGTCCTTCTGGAAGAAGGCGGCCACGGCGACACCGGGCAGCTTGTCCTGCGCGAAGGCGAAGGCGCGGAAGCTGTCGGCGTCGGCGAAGTCGCAGGTGCCGGCCATGAAGAGCTGCACCACGTTGACCTGCGGGCCGCCAGGGCGGATCTCGACGTCCAGGCCGTGCTCCCTGTAGATGCCGTTGACCAGCGCGTGGTAGAGGCCGCCGTGCTCGGCCTGGGCCAGCCAGCCGGTCTGCACGCTGACCTTGGTCAGGCCCTGCGCCGTGGCGCGCGGCAGGAAGGCGGGCAGGTGCGAAACCAGCGCGGCGCCGCCCAGGGCGGCCAGGGTCTTGCGGCGGGTGAGCCGCGAGGTGCGGGAGGATGCGTGACTCATGGCGGTTCCTTTCGTGGACAGGGGGGCGGTCAGGCGGCGGCTTCCCCGGCGGGCTGCGGGGTGCTTGCGCTGCGGAAGCGCCAGCCGCTGCCGGGCAGGCCGCCGCCGGTGTCCTGCTGCGCGGCCGCGGCCGTGGCGTCGAAGCGCAGCTTGCCGGGGTTCATCAGGTCGTGCGGGTCCATGCTCCGCTTGAAGGCGGCGTCGGCGGCGCCCAGCGACTTCATGCCGCCTTCCTTGACCAGGAAGGTGTGGTTGTTGGCGACCATGGCGCCGTCCTCGGCCATGCCGCGCATTACCTCGGCCAGCGGGGCCTCGCCTTCGTAGCGGAAGAAGGGCGAGCCCTGGAAACTCAGCCGCCCGTCGAAGCGCTTGGCCTCGAAGTGCATGCCCAGCAGGTGCGAGAAGCGCCGGTGGCTGCGGCCGATGGACGCGACCAGGCCCGGGTCCAGGTACAGGCCCACGTTGCTCACCACGTCCGGGCGTTCGCGGTTGACGTGCATGCGGGTGTGGCCCCAGCTCATCTCGTAGATCGGGATGCGGTAGGCGGCCCGGCCCTCCGGCGCGTCGCTGGTGACGGTGCCGCCGAACTCCTTCACCAGCGCGGCGAAGGCATCCATGAAGGGCGCGGCCACCATCGCCAGCACCAGGCCCTCGCAGCCGTTGCGGCCGTAGGGCTGCAGCACGCGCATCATGCGCCAGATCGGCCCGCCGATGACGCTGATCAGCTTCTTCGGGATGCCGTCGCTGGTGGCCAGCGCGTGCGCGAAGCGCACCGAGGTCATGAACTCGGGGAAGACGACGATCGCCTCGCGCCATGGCCAGGCGGGCGCCAGCGGCATCTCCAGCTCGGTGATGATGCCGTTGCCGCCGTAGGCGTGGTGCACCAGATTCACCTCGTCGCCGCACAGTTGCACCACGCGCGGCGTTTCCTCCACGCTCACCACTTCCAACCCGAGGATGTTGCCCCGGTCGCGCAGGATGCCCCAGGTGCAACTGCCCACGCCCGCGTGGCCGCCGCCGACGAAGCCGCCCAGTGTGGCGGCCTTTCTCGTGGAGGAGTGGATGCGCAGCTCCCAGCCGTGCGGCCGTGTGGCTTCGTCAATGGCCGCCAGGCGGGCGCCCGCCTCGGCGCGCAGGCTGCCGGGGCGCTGCCACAGCACGCGCGCCAGGCCCGTCATGTCCACCATCGCGCCGCCGGCCAGCGGGATGCCCTGGCCGAAGTTGCAGGTGCCGGCGCCCCGCATCACCAGCGGCATGCGGGTGCGTGCGGCGGCCGCGGCGATGCGCAGCACGTCGGCCTTGTCGCGCGGCTGCACGATCACGTCGGCCACGTGGCCGAGCGCGTCGCCCTTCATCACGGGGCTGAAGCTGGCCGTCATGTCGCGGCTCTTGCGGCGCACGATGTCGGGGTCGGACATCCTGGGGACGTCGCCCAGCGCAGCGAGGAAGGCGGCGGTGTCGCTCATGCCAGTGCTCTCTCTTTCGGAAGGAGGAACGGAGGAAAGGGCGCCGTCGCAGCGGGGCGGTCGCCACGGCCCGACGGCCGGTCCGGACGGACGCACCCGCCGTGGACGCGAACCCCGGGCGGGTCGCGTCGTCGGCACAGGTGGTGCAAGGAGCATGCCAATGCGTGAAATTGCACGTACTGGACCGAGGCGCGGGTACAGTGGCGGCAGAACCCCGAAGGGGAGAGCGCCCGCACGATGGAACTCGAGGACCACATCTTCTTTCTCTGCACCCAGGTGGTGTACCGGCGCGATCGCGCCATCAATGAGGCGCTGCGCCCGCTGGGGCTGCTCAACACCGAGTGGCGCACCCTGGGCACGCTGGTGCGCAAGGGGCCGCTGACGATGCAGGCGCTGGCGCAGTGGACGGCCTACGAGCGCACCCGGCTCACGCGCATCCTGCACGGCATGCAGGCGCGGCGCTGGGTCGAGCGCACCGGGGCCGAGTACGACGGGCGCGCGGTGCTGGTGCGCATCGCGCCGCGCGGCCGCACGGTGCATGCCCGCGCCGAGGCGGCGGTGGATGAGCTGACGGGCCGTGTGCTGTCGGCCTGCGCGCCGGCGGAGATCGCGCAAGTACGCAAATCGCTGCAGGCGATGCGCGAGCGGCTGATCGAATCCGGCTTCTAGGGCCTGCGGCGTGGTCCGCGTGTATTCTTCGGCGCAGCCGCCATGAACTCCGACGCCGCACTGCGAACCACCGAGTACCTCGCCGGGGGCGCGTTTGCGTCCGAGTCGACCCGCTCGCGCGGGCGCCAGGGGCGCGAACGGATCCTGGCGGACATCCGCGCCGCGGCGATCACCGAGTTCAGCCGGCACGGGCTGAAGGGCACTTCCACCCAGGCGATCGCTGACCGGGCCGGCCTGACCAAGCCACAGCTGCACTACTACATCGCCGGCAAGGAGGCGCTGTACAGCGAGCTGCTGATGCAGGTGCTGCACGACTGGAAGGTGGTGTTCTCCTTCGACGAGAGCGCGGGCGACCCGGGCCGCGTGCTGGCCGCCTACATCCGCCGGAAGCTGGACCACGCCTTCGACAAGCCCGAGATGTCGCGCATCTTCACCCGCGAGGTGCTCGACGGCGGGCGCAACCTGGCGCGCTTCTGGCCCATGTCGCGGCAGTGGACGCAGAAGAAGATCGACGTCATCAACGGCTGGATCGCGCGCGGGCTGGTGCGCCCGCTGGACGCGCGGCTGCTGCTGCAGCACATCTGGGCCATGACCCAGTACCACGCCGACTACGCGCTGCAGGTGCGCGCCATGGGCGGCCTGCCGGAAGACGCGCACCTGGACCGCGAGCCGGTCGCGCGCGAACTGACCGCCTTCGTGCTGGCGGGCTGCGGCATCCAGGCCAGGGCCTGAGCGCCCGCCCCGCCTGACGATTCTCCGTCCCGGTGCACGCGGGGCTGGCACATGCCTTGCATGAATCTGACCACTTGCTCTGATTAGGCGGTCAAATCCCATGCGCGTGCTTGTCGTGTATTGCCATCCGGTCGAAACCAGCTTCGCCGCGGCGCTGCATCAGGACGTGGTCGAAGGCCTGCGGGCCGCCGGCCACGAGGTGGACGACTGCGACCTGTACGCCGAGGGCTTCAACCCGGTGATGTCGCGCGAGGAGCGGCTGGGCTACCACGAGGTGCCGGCCAACCGCGCGCTGCTGCAGGGCTACGTCGACCGGCTGCACCGGGCCGAGGCGATCGTGTTCTGCTTCCCGACCTGGTGCTTCGGGTTGCCGGCCATGCTCAAGGGCTGGTTCGACCGGCTGCTGATGCCCGGCGTGGCCTTCGACATCAGCGACCCGGCGCACGTCAGGCCGATGCTCACCCACATCCGGCGCATCAGCGCCGTGGTGACCTACGGCCGGCCGCGCTGGATGGCCTGGTACATGGGCGATCCGCCGCGCAGGATCATCACCCGCTACATGAAGCGGCTGACGGCCGCGCAGGCGCGGGTGGACTACCACGCCCACTACCACATGAACGTGGCCACGCGCGAGCAGCTGGCGCGCTTCAAGGCCCGCGTGGGCCGGGCGATGGCGGCTTTCGCCTGAGCGACGAGCGCATGTCCACGCAGCCGGTCTCCAGCCTGCACGAGGTGCGTCTGCCGCGCTGGCTGCTGCCGGCCGGCTGGCCCGCAGAAGACGGTGCCGGATCGCCAGCGCTTGCCCGTCTCGGG